>DATKWG010000193.1:0-4236 GCA_035529675.1 Anaerolineae bacterium | reverse complement strand
GCGAAAAGAGACTGGTTCACCTGCTGGTGCCGGTTGTTGACCCAGACCTATGCACTCACTGTGGACGTTGCGCGGAGGTGTGCCAGTACCATGCCATAGCCGTAGTCGGCGAGAAGGTGCTGGTCTTTCGCGAGCTATGCCACGGCTGCGGAAGCTGCACTCTCGAGTGTCCTGAGGGTGCCATTCACGAAGAGCCCTTCGCCATCGGTAGCGTGGAGCGAGGCAGGGCGGGCTCCATGACCTTCGTCCAGGGCACCATGGACGTAGGCTTGCCCCTGGCCACCCCGATCATCCGAGAGGTCAAGCGTCTAGCCCTCTCGCGGGGCCAAGACCGACTGGCCATCCTGGATGCTCCTCCCGGAACCGCCTGCCCGGTGGTAGAGTCGCTTAGAGGCAGCGATTATGCTCTGATGGTGACCGAGCCCACTCCGTTTGGGCTTCACGATCTCAGGCTCGCGGTGACCGTTGCCCACCGAGAGCTGGGCATCCCGGTGGGGGTGGTCATCAACCGGGATGGCATTGGCGATTCGGGCGTGGAGGATTACTGTCGCGCCGAGGGGATCCAGATACTGATGCGCATCCCCCTCGATCGTCGCATCGCAGTGGCCTATTCCAGGGGGGTGCCCTTGCTGAAGGCTTTGCCCGCGTATGGCGACAAGCTGCTGGCGCTCTACGGTCGCATCGTTGAGGAGGCAGCGCCGTGAAGCAGGTGGTCATTCTCAGCGGCAAGGGTGGCACGGGCAAGACGTCGGTTGCCGCCTCGCTGGCCCATCTTGCTTCACAGGACGTTAGCATCGTGCTTGCCGACGCCGACGTGGACGCGGCCAACCTGGAGCTAGTGCTGGCGCCGAAGGAGATGGAGCAACACACCTTCTCTGGGGGCAAGGAGGCCATCATCCTCCCAGAGCTATGCACCGCCTGCGGGCGCTGCCTGGAGGCATGTCGATTCGATGCCGTGCTCAACGAGAACGGCGTATACCGGGTGGATCCCATCGGCTGCGAGGGATGTGCTTCCTGTTTCTATCAATGTCCGGCGGGCGCCATCGAGATGCAGGACTGCGCGTCTGGCCTGTGGTTTCGCTCGGAGACACGCTTTGGTCCGCTCTTTCACGCCCACCTCTACCCAGGGCAGGAGAACTCGGGCAAGCTGGTCTCGATGGTGAGGCAGCAGGCCAGTGTATGGGCCGCAGAGCACGGGGCAGACCATGTCATCATCGACGGCCCTCCGGGCATCGGCTGCCCGGTGATCGCTGCGAGCGGCGGCGTGCATCTGGCCCTGCTGGTGGCCGAACCGACCGTGCCGGGCGTCCACGATCTGGAGCGCGTTCTGGCGACCACGGAGCACTTTCGAATCCCGGCGGCCGTGGTCGTCAATAAGTTTGACATCAACCTCGAGCAAACGGCAAAGATCGCCGCCTTCTGTCGATCGCGCGAGATTCCGCTGGTGGCTTGCCTTCCCTTTGACACGGTGGTAACCGAGGCCATGGTCCAGGGGCAGCCTGTGACGGTCTTCAGCGAGGGTGCGGTGTCCAGGGAGCTGCAGCGCCTGTGGGATGCTCTCCGTGAGATGCTAGCTGGCTAGAGGCCGGGCCAGTCTGGGGAGCAGGACTTGTGCAACAAGGTATCAGGTGCGAGGAGGGTTCGCTGTATGGCTAGAATCTCTTTTCTCGGCGCAGGAAGTACCATCTTTGCCAGGAGCGTGCTGGGCGATTGCCTTCACGTCGATAGCCTCAAGGATGCCCACATCTCACTGGTTGATATCGACCCGGATCGCTTGCATGTGTCGGAGGTGATGCTCAGGAATATCAATCGGACTCTGGGAACTGGGGCCACCATCGAGGCCTTTCTGGCTCAGGACGCCCCCAGTGGCCTCGAGGGAGCCGACTATGTCATAAACGCCATCCAGGTGGGAGGCTACGAGCCGAGCACAGTCGTCGATTTCGAGGTCCCCAAGGAATATGGGCTGCGCCAGACTATCGGCGACACGCTTGGCATAGGGGGGATCTTTAGGGCGCTGCGCACCATTCCGGTCATGCTCGACTATTGCCGGATCATGGAGAAGGTGGCGCCGCGGGCGTGGCTGCTCAATTACAGCAATCCGATGGCCATGCTCACGGGGGCCATCCTCAAGGCCACAGCCGTTCGCACCGTGGGCCTGTGTCACAGCGTGGAGGGGTGTGCACCTCACCTTTGCCGGATGCTAGACCTGCCCAGCGATGACCTGCAATGGAAGATCGCGGGCATCAATCATCAGGGTTGGCTGCTGGAGATCTCGCGCCACGGAGTAGATCTGTACCCCGAGATCAAGCGCCGGGCCGAGCTGCCCGAGTACAAGCACAAGGACGCGGTGCGGTTCGAGGTGATGAAGCGGTTCGGCCACTATGTCACCGAATCAAGCGAGCACACCGCCGAGTATGTGCCCTGGTTCATCAGGTCCGACGCGCCGGAGCTGATCGATCGCTTCGGCATTCCACTGGACGAGTACCCGCGCCGCTGCCGACACCAGATCGAGGGCTGGGCCAGGATGCGCGAGGAGCTCCTGGCCGATAGACCCCTCCACCACCAGCGAGGCCACGAGTATGCCTCCTACATCCTCGAGGCGATGGAAACCGGCGTGCCCTTTGCCTTCGGCGGCAATGTGCTGAACACCGGCCTCATCACCAATCTGCCAAGGAATTGCTGTGTGGAGGTCATGTGCGTGGCCGACCGCACGGGAATAACCCCAACCTTCGTGGGCGACCTGCCGGCGCAGTGTGCCGCGCTCACTCGCACCAGCGTCAACGTGCAGGAACTGACTATCCTGGCTGCGCTGACCCAGCGGAGGGATTACATCTACCAGGCGGCCATGCTGGACCCACACACCGGGGCTGAGTTGACCATCGACCAGATCATCGCCCTCTGCGACCACCTGATCGAGGCGCACGGCGACTATCTGCCAGCGTATCGCTAGCCCGGCGGGACCTAGATCGACCGCCCAATCGCCTCGGCGATGGCCCTAAGCTCCAGCATCAACCGTGCAAAGTCGCTGAAGGTCAGGCTCTGCAGTCCGTCAGATAGAGCGTTGGGCGGATCGGGGTGCACCTCGATCAGCAGTCCGTCGGCCCCGGCGGCAACTGCGGCCCTTGCCAGCATGGGCACCAGCTCGTAGTGGCCGGCTGCGTGGCTGGGGTCCACGATGACCGGCAAATGCGAGCTGCGCTTCACCACTCCGATCGAAGAGATGTCCAGGGTGAAGCGCGTGCTGGTCTCAAAGGTGCGGATGCCCCGCTCGCAGAGGATCACCTGATTGCTGCCGGCGGCCAGCAGATAGTCGGCAGCCTGCAACCATTCGGTCACCGTGGCCGACAGGCCGCGTTTGAGGATGCACGGCTTGCCAGTGTGGCCCACGGCCCGCAGCAGGCTATAGTTCTGCATGTTTCTGGCGCCAATCTGCAACACGTCCACACGATCGACCATCGCATCAAGGTGGTGGAGCTCGAGGACTTCGGTGACCACGGGCACTTGCATCTCGTCTCTGACCTGGCTGAGCAGGGTCACGCCCTCCGGCCCCAGTCCCTGGAAGCTGAAAGGTGACGTCCGCGGCTTGAACGCCCCACCTCGCAGCATCGTGGCTCCCTGGCGAATGACGTGCCTGGCAGTGGCCAGCAATTGCTGGCGAGATTCCACGGCGCACGGCCCCGCGATGATGACCACCCTCGGGCCGCCCACAGCGATGTTCCCCACGCGCACCACGGTAGCCTCCGGCTTGAGCTCGCGAGAGGCCAGTTTGTAGGGACGCATGATGCGAGTGACCGATTCGACGCCGGGAAGGACCGCAAAGACATCCGTAGAAACGCTTCCCGTTTCGCTGCCCAGAATGGCCACCACAACCTTGTCGGTGCCAATGTTGAGCTGGGTGTCGAAGCCGAATTCACGGGCCCGGGAAACAACGGCCTCCATCTGCTCTTGGCTGTGGCCCTGACGCATTTCGACGATCATGGTTCTCTCCTGTGGAAGCCGAAGGACGCCCTCTGGAGCAGGCCGTCTGAACAGCACTTCCAGATAGGAATGCGATTCCGGCCGAGTCCTGATTGTCCCCAGAGTATAGCGCTCCGCGTGCGACGGTCAAGAAGGGCAGCATGAGAGCATCGAAAAATCCTGTGTGATCTCCCGTCATTGTCACTCTGGGCGCCAGGGAAGGGTCTCAACCGCACAAGACAGTGATTCCTCGCTGGTGGCAAACCCGTTTCTCGATGG
>DATKWG010000192.1:0-3668 GCA_035529675.1 Anaerolineae bacterium | reverse complement strand
CATCGAGGACTCGTCGATGATGAGCACCGACTCGCGTACTGTCTCAACATCGTCTCGGCCCACGCCGATGCGCAGATGGCGATGAACGGTGGCGGCGTTCCGGCCAGTCAGCACGGCCAGTTGCTTGCTGGCTCTACCCGTAGTGGCGCACAGGGCATAGGATACCTGCAATTCTTCCAGACAGGCGATGAGCAAGCGTACGGTCGTGGTCTTTCCTGTGCCTGGTCCCCCTGTCAGGATGGATAGCCGCTGGCCGGTGAGAATACCCCTCACGGCTCGGCGTTGTTCGGCGGTCAGATCGGCGAGAGACAGAGTGGCGGCCAGACGGTCTGCCCGGTCCTGAGCAAGGTGTAGCTGGCTCCGGGGAGGGCAGCGAAGCAAGTACCCCAGCCGCTCGGCGACGCGTGTCTCGGTCCGGGCCACCTGGGGCAGATAGAGAGCCCTTACAGACACAGAGGTACCTGCCTCCCTGATTTGCTCGGCGGTGACCCGCCCCTGGGAAAGAAGAGCATCCACCTGGGGGGGAATGCCCTCCGGCGTAACGCCGAGCAAAGTGCTGACCTCGCCGACCAGGGCCGTCATCGGAGACCACAGGTGTCCCTCAGCCAAGGCCTCGTTTAGCAGGTGCACGACGCCCGCCTGCAAGCGCTGAGGGGCATCATCAGCAATGCCCAGAGCGCGAGCGATACGATCGCAGGTCTTGAAGCCAAACCCCCGCACCTGCTCGGCCAGAAGGTACGGGTTCTGCGAGACGACCTGCCACGACTCTCGACCGTAGGACCGGTAGACACGCTGGGCTTGATTGGGGGACAGTCCTGCGATCCCCTGAAGGTCTACCATCAATCTATGGATGCCTTCATGCTCTGTCCAGCTATCGCGGATCATCTGCGCACGTACGGGCCCAATGCCCGACACCTCCTCCAGATGTTGCCCCCCGCTCTGCATCTCGGCAAAGGTTCCTTCGCCAAAGTGCTCGACCAGCGCCTGGGCGTAGTGGGGCCCCAGGCCCTTGATGCTTGCGCCCCCCAGGTAGCGTTCGATGGCAGTGAGGCTTTCGGGAGTCTCTGGCAAGACCGAGGAGACGCGCACCTGCATGCCATGCTTGGGGTCGCGACGCCACACGCCTTCGATCAGATAGCAGTCGCCCGTGCGTGGCTCGCCAAAGTCGCCAACGGCCACAAGGCCCGTGGCTGAAGGTCTATCGGCGGGAACCAGGTGTACCACAGCGTACCCTGTCTCAGGGTTGGTGTAGGTGACCCGCCTGACCGAATAGGTGCCCTTGACCGGATTCCCCTCAAGACTTGCGGGGACCGATGCACTCCCTTTCATCTCTCAACCTCTCGGAATGAGATCTCTCACTGCATGTGTGGCTGTGGTTGTTCGAGTGGCCTGCCCCCTCGCTTGCACGCGCATTATAGGACTCAAGGCTCGCCGGTCAATATCACGGGGCCAGCAGAGGCGGGGAGCGTGGCACGGGCCAGGTTCAGCGACCCCAGGCAATCCACTGAGTTGGGCGGCGTTGACTCTTGTCCAGGTGCATGGCGCCTTGCTCCCGTCCGAGTACCGGCGTACAATGTGTGTAATGAGAACGGTGGGGGAAGAGTGAGATGAAAGAGGTGCGAACCGGACTCGCGGGCCAGGGAGCATTCACCTTTGTGCTGCACAGTCATCTGCCTTACTGCCGCAAGGCCGGGCGTTGGCCCCACGGCGAGGAGTGGCTTCACGAGGCGATCTCTGAGACATACGTGCCTATGCTCAACGCCCTCCACGACTTGCGCGATGAGGGCATCGACTTTAAGCTCACCATCAGCCTGACGCCCGTTCTCACCGAGCAACTGGCCGACCCTGACGTCTCCCAGCACTTTCTCCTCTATCTGGAAGAGGAGATTCAGGCTGCCCAGCGCGACATTCGCCGATTCGCCGCCGAGCGAAGCGCACATCTGGAGTACCTGGCCAGCTACTATCGCGACTTTTACGCGCGCGTCAGAGATACGTATCTGGAGCGCTTTGGAGGCGACATCGTGGGTGCTTTCAGACGGCTCCAAGACGAGGGCCACCTGGAGATCATCGCTTGTGCCGCAACCCACGCCTACTTGCCCCTGCTGGATCGCGATTCGTCCATCTATGGCCAGCTTCGCGCCGGTGTCGAGAGCTACAAGAGGCATTTTGGGCGAGCGCCGCGTGCGGCCTGGCTCCCCGAGTGCGCATACCGCTCGGCCTACATCGAGAAGGATGGTACTCTGAGGCCGGGCCTCGAAGAGTTCCTGGCCTGCCTGGGCATCACCTGCTTCTTCGTCGAGACCCACGGCATTGAAGGAGGACGCCCGGTGGGCAAGGCCGCTGGCGACGTGGGTCTCGGCCCTTACGGTATGATCAAGCGCCGCTACGTCATACCTGTGGCCGACCAGGTGGCGTCTACGACGGGCACCACTTTCGCCGCATATCACATCGTGGGCAGCGACAAGGGCTTGACTGATCCACCGGTCGCAGTCATCGGTCGCAACGAGCGCACAGGGCAGCAGGTGTGGTCGGCCGACCTGGGCTACCCTGGAGATGCAGACTACCGCGAGTTCCACAAGAAGGACCACAAGTCGGGTCTGCAATACTGGCGGGTAACCGGTCCCGGAACCGACCTGGGCGACAAAGACCACTATCACCCCGACTGGGCAGAGCATAAGGTTGGCCAGCATGTTCGGCACTTTGCCAGCCTCGTGGAGCAGCTTGTTCAGGACTACCACTCAGATAGTGGCAGGTACGGCATCGTCTCTGCCAACTATGACACTGAGCTCCTCGGACACTGGTGGTTCGAGGGAATCGACTGGCTGAAGGGCGTGTTGCGAACACTGGCTGCCAGCCAGGTGGTTGACCTGACCACCGCCAGCGAGTACATCTGCGAGAACGAACCGGATCAGGTGATAGCAGTGCCCGAAAGCTCCTGGGGCACCGGCGGCACGCATTGGACGTGGGATAACCCGGAGACGCACTGGATGTGGGAGCCCATACACGAGGCCGAACTCCGCATGGAGCATCTCGTTGACCTGTATCCAAACTCGGAGGGCGATCTGCAGGCTCTGCTCAACCAGGCTGCGCGCGAATTGCTGTTGCTCCAATCGAGCGACTGGCCCTTCCTGGTGACCACGGGACAGGCCCGGCAGTATGCCGTCGAGCGGTTCCAAAGTCACCTGTCTCGTTTCCACGAGTTGGCCGACCTGGCCGAAGGGGGTATCGGTCCCCGAGCCCGCCAGCGTGCGGATGAGCTGTACGAAGTGGACAAAGTATTCCCGCAGATCGACTACCGCTGGTTCAAGGCCCGGCAGGGAACTGGCAACTAGAGACCAGCCATCGCCGCGGCCAAGCGCTGGACGCTCAAGCCCCGCGCTCGGCGGCAGGCGGCCTGGTTCACACCGATGGGTGAGAGCGAGATCTGAGAAGGCAACGAAGGAGGTCGTTAGATGTCGCGCAAGGTCAGAGTGGCCACTGTGGCCCAGAGCGGTTCGGGCGGGCCCACGGTGGAGGAGAACCGTGAGCGCATGGGTGAGCTCATCGAGCAGGCTGCAGCCGAGAAGCCCGACATCATCTGTCTGCCAGAGACCTTTCTGGAGCTGAACGTCGAGTTCCTGGAGCTGGCCGAGGTGGCCGAAACAGTGCCTGGGACCACCACCGACATG
>DATKWG010000191.1:0-4880 GCA_035529675.1 Anaerolineae bacterium | reverse complement strand
TTCCACCGCGCCAGGCAGGTTCGGCTCGATCCAGGTGAAGGGGATGATGCGGTCCGGCGCCTCGGCCGCAAAGCGCGCCAGCCATTCATTGGCCTCACGCATCGAGAGAGATTCGCTGTCTCCCTCCCATCCCCCAGGCTTTGGGCCGAAAAGAATGATCCTGTCCAGCTCCGCCGCGTCCATGCTTTTGATGGTCTCCGTCGGATCCTCATCGCCCACACTGTGCACATGACAATCGATGAGCATGGTGCCCTCCCGTGGATGGCTGCGTGGCTCACACCTGCGAAGCATGCCCCAATTGTACGCGACACGAATCCTCGTGGCAAGATCAAAAGAGCCACACGACGGAACGCAGATCCGCGTCCTGGGGGGCTTTCGGCATGGCTGCTTCAGCAGCCATGTCATCAACGACTCCCCCTGGCCGGACACACGATCCGCAGGACTGGAGAAATGTTGGTGCGCTGCCGTCTATATAGTAGAATCCTTGAGGTGCTTCCGGACGCCCGTCAGTGAGCTCCTGGAGGATGAGGAAATGATCGACGTAGTCGTCGCAGGCCACCTGTGTGTGGACATCATCCCCATCATAGCAGACGAGGCTACCGCCGCCTCGGAGAGCTTTCTCGCGCCGGGGCGTCTGACCGAGGTCGGGCCAGCGGTACTCTCCACCGGAGGCGCGGTCTCTAACACCGGCCTTTCCCTACTCAGGCTGGGCATAGACGTGCGCCTGGTGGCTCGCATCGGCGACGACCTGATCGGCAGGCTCATCTGCGACATCCTGGCCAGCCATGGCCCGCAGACCACCCAACACCTGGCCATCGCCAGTGGTGAGCCGAGCTCCTACACTGTGGTCATCAACCCCCCGGGCATCGATCGGACCTTCCTACACTACCCGGGGACTAACCAGACTTTCGGCCCCGAAGACGTGCCCACCAGTCTCTTGAGCCAGGCCCGTCTCTTTCATTTCGGCTATCCGCCCATCATGCGCCGCATGTATGCCGATGGCGGCCACGAACTTTGCAGCCTCTTTCAGAGGGCCAAGGCCCAGGGAGCAACCACCAGCCTCGACATGTCCATGCCCGACCCCTCTCAGCCCAGCGGCCGGGCCGACTGGCGGGCCATCCTTGCCCTCACCCTGCCCTATGCGGACCTGTTCATGCCCAGCGTGGAGGAGATGCTCTACATGCTGTGGCCAGAGCGATACGAACAGTTGCGGCGCGCTGTGGGCGAGGTGCGCATGATCGACGTCCTTGAACCCGAGGAGATCCAACACCTGGCCGAGGAGGCGTTGGCTCTGGGTGCAAAGATCGTCGGACTGAAGCTGGGACACCGTGGGCTCTACCTGCGCACGGCCAAGCAGTTGGGCGATCTGGGGCGCGGCACTCCCGCTCAACCCGGCCTGTGGGCCGGACGCGAGCTGTGGGTGCCCTGCTTCCGGGTGAAGGTGGTGGGCACGGTCGGCGCAGGAGACGCGACCATCGCCGGCTTCCTGGCCGGGCTGCTGCCGAAGGGGCAAGGTCCCGAGGAGGCCGTTGTTTCGGCAGTGGCGGTGGGGGCGTGCAGTGTTGAGGCTGCGGATGCCACGAGCGGCGTGCGCCCTTGGCAAGAGACCCAGGCGCGGGTGGCCAGGGGGTGGGCCAGGCTGGATGCTGGTGTCGCCGGGGCTGGCTGGATTTGGGATCAGGTCCACGCAGTCTGGCGCGGCCCCAACGATGCCCGGTCCCGCGCAGGCGGGTGTGCCTGGATGGAGAATGGGCCTGGTGCAGCGCCAGGCAAGCGAAGGTAGTCCCGTGCCCCAGTCGAGATCTGTCCGGCTCGCGCGAAATGCCCTACGAGCACCGTGCGTGATCGGTTTGGTGTTGATCGCCCTACTGGGCAGCGCCCTCTATGCAACAGCAGACGAACCTCCGTGGGTGGAGCCACGCGCGCTCAACATCGTGGACATAGCCGGGCAGGTGCCAGACTGGGTGCTGGAGAACAACATCGTCGCCTTCAGCCACATCGGTGGCCTGGCCCAGTTCATGTCGTCAGAGCGAGATGGTGGGCTGCTTCGCATTAGCGTGAGACTCCGCCCGCGAGCGTACCCAGCGGGAGAGGCATGGACCACCGCCTTCACCTTGCTGGGGCATCGCGCTATCCTGGATCACATGGGCAGTTCCGTGCCCGAGATGTGGGTGCGATTGTACGACGGAGATACAGAGCTCACTTCCCACATCAACTGGGGACTGTATATTGATCCCGCCCTCTCCCTGCCTCTGGCTGGCTCATCTCAGATGGTCCGCTACCCCGAGTATCTGACCACCTCAATGGTGATGGAGTCAAACGGCCTGAAGGTGCCGGCGAACTATGGGGGCGAATACGGTCTCAATGGCGACTATGCCGACCTCTCCGCCGTCTTTACCGTGGTGCAGCCGACCAACTCGCCCCAGGTCACCTACCTGGGGTACCAGGAGGCCACCTATCGCTCCTACATCGGCGATCCCGATCACGTGCACGTGGGGGCATTCCAACCTCTGATGGAGCAACTCTGGGACAAGTTCGGAGACCGGCACGACCGCATCACTCTGAACATCCCCAGTGGCGCCAATTATGTCATGTTCACCTATCCGCCGACCCCTTTCAGCGTCTACCAGACCGAGCACAATCTTCAACGCCCCGACGGGGGCACTGTGCGCCTGTCCCCGGGCCAGGGGATGCTCTCCCAAGACCTGACCCACGGCGGCGCATTCCCCCTCGCCGTGGCCTGGCAGGATGCCGGCCAGGTGCTCTACGATCCCTATCTCTCGCTTCTCTGTTCCATAGACCGCATCACCCCTCCCGAGCACCTGGTGCTCGAGGGCACACCCTATGACCCCTGTTTCCTTCGCGGTGATTGCGACGACGACGTGCTGAAGGCGATCTATGACGCCACGGCCACCATTCGCATCATCTACTTGCAGGTCGAGCCGACCTACCCTGGGCTCCAAGCCCTGTCCCTGAAGGTGGCCGACGACAGTTGGTCTCCTGCGCTGGCCGGATCACCCTCTGAGACCGAGATGACCGAACCTTCCTCCAGCCCAACGCGCCCATTCCGGCTCCACCTGCCGCTCATCTTTAGGAGCGTTGTAGACGAGCCAGCTCCCACTCCGACGGTGGAGGCAGAGCGCCCCGTGGGGTTCCTTGATCCCGCCACCGGCCGGATGGTCGGCTACTGGCCAGAGTGAGCGCAGGCCGCTGGAGAGTATCGAAAAACCTTGTGTGACCTCCCGTCGTTGTCACTCTGAGCGCAAGTACCCCGTAGTGAAGGGGCACAAGTGCCCCGAACTTCAGGGGTACAAGCGAAGAGTCTAAACCGCACAAGACAGAGATTCCTCGCCTGCGCTGCGCTACGGCTCGGAATGACAGATCCGTTTTTCCATGGTGTCGCCGCTGCCCAGTTGCCAGGCGGGCAAGATATGGGTAGAATGTGTTCCACGACCATACAATCCGTCGCACCGACGGGAGGCATCATGGCCATCACGACGGCGTCGGAGCGCCTTTCGCGCAGGACCAAGCTCCTCTACGGTGTCGGAGACACTGGATTCAGCCTCACCAACACCCTCATCGGCGCCTATTTCCTTCTCTTCCTGACCGACGTCGTGGGTCTCCGCCCCGCCCTCGCCGGCCTGGCCATCATGATCGGAAAGCAGTGGGACTGGATCAACGATCCGATTGTGGGCCACCTGTCCGATCGCACCCGCACCAGATGGGGTCGGCGGAGGCCCTTCTTGCTCTTTGGCTTCGTTCCCTACGGCATAGCCTTCACTTTGATGTGGTGGCGTCCTCCGATCGAAAGCTCGGGTTGGCTCGCGGCCTACTATGCTGGTGCGTACGTTATCTACGACACGGCGGCCACCTTCGTCTACATGCCCTACTTTGCCCTCACGCCAGAGCTCACCCGCGACTACGATGAGCGGACCTCTCTGACCACCTATCGCATGGTCTTTTCCATTCTCGCGAGTCTGGTGGCCTTTATCGTGCCCTGGATGATCATCAAGGCCTTTCGTCCCGAGAACGCCGCGCGGGTTTGGGTGAATGGGGCCATCTTTGCCCTGATAAGCGCTCTGCCACTCCTGCTCACCTTCTGGGGCACCAGGGAGCGAGCAGATCTTGAGGCAGTGACCCAGCCTGACCTGCGAGACTCTCTCAGGGCCGCGTTCAAGAATCGCCCGCTCCTGTATGCCATCGGCATCTTTTTGCTGACCTGGCTGGCCCTGGACATCGTCCAGTCGGTGCTGCTCTACTTCATCCGGTATTGGATGCACATGGAGAGCCACAGCGACACCATCTTTGCGGTCATCTTTGTCACCGCGCTCCTGGTGTTGCCTCTCTGGGAGTGGGCGTCGAGGCGAACCAACAAACGTTGGGCCTATGCGGGGGGCATCGCCTTCTGGGCGGTGGTACAGATCGTGTTGGTGCTGCTGGGCCCAGGCACCCCCTTCGCGGTGGTTCTGGGCCTGGCAGCGCTGGCTGGTATCGGGGTGGCCGCTGCGCACGTGCTCCCCTGGGCCATGATCCCCGACACGGTGGAGTGGGACGAGTTGCGCACGGGTGAGCGCCACGAGGGGATGTTCTACAGCCTGATCATGCTCATGCAAAAGGCCGCCACAGGGCTTGCCCTGTTTCTGGTGGGCCTGGCCCTCGATTGGGCTGGCTATCTGCCCAACGTTGACCTGCAGCCCGCCAGCGCCCTCACGGCCATCCGGGTGATGACTGGGCCCATTCCGGCCCTTCTCTTTTGTGGCGGCATCGCTTTTGCTCTTCTTTTCCCCATCGGGCGGCGCACCCACCAGCGCGTGCGCGAGGAGCTGGCCCAGCGGCGCCTGGCGAGCCAGGAGTAGGCGAGGGGAGGCTTGCCCAGCATG
>DATKWG010000190.1:0-31816 GCA_035529675.1 Anaerolineae bacterium | reverse complement strand
GGAGCCACGGTCACCAGGAACATCTCCTGGCTGGGTTCTCGCCAGGGGTCTTCCAGGTCGCCTCCCTCGTGGCTCAGGTGCCAGATATTGCGGTCACGGCTATAGATGGATCTCTTGGTTTGGGTGACGGGCACATTGTGGGCTGCCGCGTACTCGAGGGCATCCTCACGAGAGCGAATGCGCCACTCGCGCCAGGGAGCGATGACCCGTAGTCTGGGGTTCAGTGCCTTCACGCTCAGCTCAAAGCGAACCTGGTCGTTGCCTTTGCCGGTGCATCCGTGAGCCACCGCATCCGCATCCTCCATGCGGGCGATCTCGACCAGGCGTTTGGCGATGACTGGGCGAGCGAAGGATGTGCCCAGGAGATACCGTCGCTCGTACACCGCCCCGGCGCGCAGGGTCGGAAAGGCGTAGTTGGTCAGGAATTCCTCCCGCAGGTCCTCGATGTAGATCCTGCTGGCCCCGCTGGCCAGAGCCTTCGCTTCCAGGCCCTCGAGCTCCTCTCCCTGGCCCAGGTCTGCGGTCATGCAGACCACTTCGCACCCATAGTTCTCTTTGAGCCAGGGCACGATCACCGAGGTATCCAGACCACCAGAGTATGCAAGAACGCACTTGGTGACTTGAGGTTTCATCGCCTCTTCTCCTGTTTTGCTCATTCTCTGATCGCCCGTCAAAGCCACCGGGGCACCGCAACGGGCCGGCTGTAGCGCAAACCCGTTGCGAGAATGCCTCGCCTATCCTTGCTGGGCATTCGCCTGAGTAAACGCCTCAAGGTCATCCAAGAGCATGGCGGTTTCGTCGCAATCGGGATACTTGGGACAATTGAGGCAATCTACCCAGATCTTGTGGGGCAAAGACTCCTTGGGCACCTCACGGAATCCCAGCCGCTGGAAGAAGCGCTGGCGATAGGTGAGGGTAAAGATCCTGGCCACACCGAGGGATCGCGCATCGGCGATCAGGTGTTGCAGTATGAGGCGTCCGATACCCTTGCCCATCCACTCCTCTTCCACGGCCAGCGAACGAACCTCCGCCAGGTCATGCCAGAAGACGTGCAACGCCCCGCAGCCTATGAGTTGGTCGCCAGAGGTGACCACCACAAACCTGCGTATGCCCTGGTAAAGATCGTACTGGGACTTGGGGAGCATCAGCCCCTGGGAGGCATAGCCATTGATGATCTGGGCCACGTTGGGCACGTCGCTGACGACGGCCCTGCGGATGACGACGGGCTTGCCCTCGATATTCGGCACTCTTGCCTCCGCGCCAGGTTCACTGGACCAGGCCAAGCGCCTTGTCCAGTATCGCTACGGCTTCGTCCAGCTCGGCCTCACCGACCACCAGTGGCGGCAGCAAGCGGAGCACCTTGGGACCTGCACTGCAGGTCAGCAACCCGGCATCATAGCCGGTCTCTATCAGTGGGGCCACTTCGATGTTGGTTTCGAGCGCCCAGATCAGCCCCCTTCCCCGAGCCTCAACAATACAGTCGTGCTTTCCGGCCAATTCTGCGAGACGCTCGCCCAGGTAAGCGCCTGCCTCGCGAACGTGCTCCAGGAACTCGGGGGCCGAGATCTTGGTGAGGACGACCTGGGCGGCTGCACACACCACCGGGTTCGCGCCGAATGTGCTGGCATGGTCGCCTGCCTCGATGGTGTCAGCCACCGCCTGGGTCATCAGAGTCGCACCCGCGGGCAAGCCGCCTCCCAGCGGCTTGGCCAGGGTCATCAGGTCGGGGGTGACGTCGTACGCCTCGTGCGCCCACAAGGTGCCGGTTCGCCCCAAGCCGCATTGGACTTCATCGAAGATGAGCAGAGAGCCATTGCTATCACACAACTGGCGCAGACCCTGGAGAAAGCCTGGATCGGCCGGGTTCACGCCGCCCTCGGCTTGCAGGGGTTCGACGATACACGCACAGGTCTTGTCGTCCATCAACTCCTCGGCCGAGGCCAGGTCGTTGAACCGGGCGAACTTGGCACCAGGCATCAGGGGGCGGAAGGGATCCTGATAGTGGGGGCGGGGTGTAACAGCAAGGGAGCCCATGGTGCGTCCGTGGAAGGCGCCGCTAAAGGCCAGCACATCGGTCTTGTCCGGGCCATGAGTGGTCTTGGCCCACTTGCGAGCGAACTTGAGGGCAGCTTCCACCGACTCGGTGCCAGAGTTGCAGAAGAACACCTTGTCGGCAAATGACCTTTCGACCAGCATCTTGGCCAACTCAGCCTGGGGGATCGTATGATACAGATTGGAGACGTGGATCAGCCGCACCAGTTGCTCGGCGATGGCTTTGAGCAAGTCTGTATCTCCGTATCCCAGGGCGTTAACCGCAATGCCGCTGACGAAGTCAAGATAGGCTTTGCCCTGGGTGTCGTAGACTCGAAGACCCTCTCCTCTCTGCAACACGAAGGGAGCCCGATTGTACGTCGCCAACACGTATTGGCGATCAACTGCCTTGATTTGCTCGGTGTTCATTCGTTCTCCTTTCTCGGTCAAGAGCGGGAGCTAGTCCTTGGGGCCGGCCAGCACGCGCGTTCCCCCGCCGCTAGCCAGGCCCGACATGTTGGTAATACGGGCAGCGCCCACGCCACCCTCAACGGCCCGCAATGCTGAGCGCACCTTCGGAATCATGCCTCCGGTCACGCGCCGGGCATCCATCAGGCACCTGGCCTGGTCGGCGTCCAACTCCCGCAGCAGGGCGCCATCAGCCATCACGCCGGGCACATCGGTCAAGAAAACGATCTCGGCCACCCGGAGTGCGGTGGCGACGGCCAGTGCGGCATGGTCGGCATTCACGTTGAGGGGACGTCCGTCCTCTCCCAACGAAATGGGCGAAAGGATCGGCGTGAAGCCGCCACCGAGGAGCTCAGATAGCAGCGACGTATCCACTCTGGTGATCTGCCCAACGCGCCCCAGGTCTCCTTCAGAACAGGTCATCCGCTCAGCACGGAGTAAGCCGGCGTCCACTCCACTGAGACCGATGGCCTTGATCCCACGTATCACCAGCCGGGCGGTGAGCCGCTTGTTGACCAACCCCGAGAGCACCATCTCGGCCAAGCGTAACGACTGGTCATCGGTGATACGCAGCCCGTTCACGTACCTTGGCTCGAGGCCAAGACGTCTCTGCAATTCCGCGATCTCTGGCCCCCCACCATGGACCACGATCAGGTGACATTCGCTGGCCAGGCGGGCAAGGAGATCGGCGAGCCCGTCCAAGTCAGGGCCGTCCTCGAGTTGCGCGCCTCCCACCTTGAGCAAAGTCAACCTCTTCATCGGCCTTCCTTCTAGTCTTTAGGCGGGGAGCCCCAGGGTCTCGTCCAGACCAAACATCACATTCATGTTCTGGGCGGCCTGTCCAGAAGCTCCTTTGAGCAGATTGTCGATTGCCGTCACCAGGATCAAGTCGCCCTCTATCCCAGCGGAGCACACCGACATGGCGCAGCGATTGGTGTTGACCACGTGGGCCAGGGTGGCCATCTTGCCAGCATCGAGTATCTGGACAAAGGGCTCATGCTGGTAAGCTTCTCTCCACAAGGATCGCACCTTGTCGTCGTTCCAGGACGGACCTGTGGAAACATACACGGTGGAGAGGATTCCGCGGGATACGGGTAGCAGGTGCGGGGAAAAGACAACCCCCAAGGGCCGCCCAGCATACAGACGCAGCTCCTGGTCGAGCTCGGCCACGTGGCGGTGGCTTCTGCCCACATTATAGGGTGAGAGATTGTCGTGTGCGGCGACGAAGTGAGTCGTCGGCGTGGGTCGGGCGCCGGCGCCCGACACTCCAGACTTGGCGTCGATAATGACCTTGTCGCCACTGAGTATGCCCTCCCGCGCCAAAGGATAGAGAGCGAGAAGAGGCCCGGTGGGATAGCAACCCGGATTAGCTACGAGCCGTGCCCCGGATATCTGCTGACGGTATACCTCCGTGAGGCCGTAGACTGCATCGGGCAGCAATTCGGGCGCCAAATGGGTTCCGTACCAATTCTGGTAAACGCCGAGGTCGCGCAGGCGAAAGTCGGCAGAGAGATCCACGCATTTGACGCCTGCCGCCAGTGCCCGTCGAGCATAGGGCGCAGACGCACCATGGGGCGTGCACAGGAAAACCACGTCGGCCTGATCCAGTGGCGCCTGCTCGGGCGCTACCAGCACGTGCTCGTAGGTGCAGGGATAGACCTCGCAGTAGCGCATCCCCGCGTACGTGGTTGACGATGCAAAGGCGACCGCCGCCCTCGGGTGGCGGGCCAGGATCTTGAGCAGTTCGTAGCCGGTGTAGCCGGTCGCTCCGTATATACCAGCTCGAATCATTCGCTGTTTCTCCTTGATGGAGCTTGCAGTACGAAGACACCAGCTCTCCCCGTCTGGAGAGCTGGTGGCTCGATCATCCTCGATTTTCGCCTGGGCAGATCTATCCAGACCACGCGTCTGTCTGCGGCCTCACTCTCCTCCTCAGTTGCTTCAGCCCTGGACGACCCATGATCCTACAATCTCCGTTTCAACTTGCTGCCAGTTTACAGGAAAGCCTCCTGGCTGTCAAGAGGGACTGGTGACCTCAGGTGGTCCCTGTTGCGTCGTGCACCCTGCTGTGCTATAATCGTGTTATCCATGGAGCATGAACGATGGATGCGGGAAGCGCTCTCCGAAGCCAGGGCCGCAGGCGAAGCTGGCGACGTGCCGGTGGGGGCTGTCGTCGTCTGGCAGGACCGCATCATCGGCCGGGGGAGGAACCGCAAAGAAGCGTCGGGCGATCCCACGGCCCACGCCGAGATCCTGGCCCTGCGAGAGGCAGCCCGGGCTCGCGGAGCATGGCGACTGTCGGCCACGACACTGTACAGCACCCTGGAGCCCTGCTGCATGTGCGCCGGGGCCATCATAAACGCTCGGGTTGACACTCTGGTCTACGCCATGCGAGACCCAAAAACGGGAGCAGCCGGATCGGTCTATGACCTCATACGCTCACCGTGGCTGAACCATCGTGTAGAGGTTGTCTGGGGCGTGCTTGAGGAAGATGCCCAACACCTGATGCAGTCATTCTTCCAGGTCTTGAGAGGGGACAGCCCCTGCGGCGGCGACTGACAGCCAACAGGCATCCACGGAGGGGTGCCGGAGTGGACGATCGGGACGGTCTCGAAAACCGTTGTAGTGCTTGCGCTACCGTGGGTTCGAATCCCACCCCCTCCGCCTAAGAGTCTGGCCAAGAAGTGCGCTTTCTGACATCTCACGTGGGACGATCAGCCCCAATATGGCCCAAAAGAGCTTGAGAAAGCGCATCGCGTCCCACTTCTGTGCCCGCAACTAGCCCTCCAGAGAGCTGATCTCCCAACAGCAGGCACTGGATGGTGTTTTCCGCCCTCCCTCAGGCCATCGTGGCGAGCATGTCGCGGCCAACCTCGTGCTTGAGCGGCTCACCCTTGAAGAAGCGCTCCAGTTCATCGATCATGAGCGGCATCAGGCCGCTGTGAGACTCGACGGTGTATCCAGCCGAGTGCGGGGTGAGAAACACGTTGCCCATTTCGCGCAGTGGAGAGGCGGCAGGCAGAGGCTCCCGATCAAAGACATCCAGCGCAGCCCAAAACCGGCCTTTGGCCAGCTCCTTCACCATGGCCTCCTGATCGACTACCCAGGAACGCGCGGTGTTCACGAACACAGCACCTTCCTGGATCAGACTCAGTTCCTCCGCTCCCAACATATGGTGGGTTTCCTCAGTTACCGGAAGGTGAACCGAGACCACCTTGCACTCGCGCAATAGCTGGTGAAGATCAGCCTTGCGTACGCCCAGTTCAGCCGCTCCCTCTGGAGAAAGATACGGATCGTAGGCCCACACCTCGGCGCCAACGGCCGCGAATAGCGCCGCCGCCCTGCGACCAACGTAGCCCATGCCCAACAGACCCACCCTCTTGCCAGCGATCTCGCATCGGGGCATTGTGGACCTGTCGGGCCAGGCCACGCCCGCCTTCATCTCCCCGTTCAAGTCGTGCGGGCGGCGAAGGCCCAGCATGGCCATCAGTAGCGAGAACTCGGCCACCGCGTCAGCGATGCGGCTGGCCGCATGAGTGACCATGATGCCCCTGTCGAACACTGCATCAGTGACAAAGCCCTTCACGCTGCCGGCCGCGTGAGCGATGATTCGCAGTCGGTCGGCTCTTGCCAGCACCTCTGAGGTCAATCTGACGATGCCCCACCCGGTGATCATGGCCTCCGTGTCCGGTAGCCGGTCAGCGATCTCTGCCCCGGTCCAATTGCGCCCGTCCTGGTTCATGGTCACCTGGGCGAAGCCGCGCAGCCTCGCCAGGGCCCCCTCGGTGACAATCGTGCCGCGCAAAGGCTCCGGCACCGCAATGAGCACTCTTGGTCTGTCCATCTCCGCCTCCCCTCGCATGTGATCGATTCACCGTCAGGCGCAGGATAACATGGCGGCATCCCCAAGTCAATGACGGACTTGCACCAGCCATTGCCGCCAGTATAATCGGGGCCGAGGGAATGGCGCGGTGGGAGGAGGAGATGCGGTGGCCGAGATCAGGCTTGAGGGGGTGACCAAGATCTTTCGGGGGAGCCGCATATCGTTTCCCACCAGAGGCGTACGCAGTTTCATGAGTGACTATCAGGACAGGGCCTTCATCGAGCGGGTGGCTGCCACCGAGGTAGCCCACGCAACCGACGGCGGAGCGGTTCGCGCGCTGGACAGCCTGAGCCTCACCGTCAATGACGGTGAGACCATGGCGGTGGTGGGGCCATCGGGGTGTGGCAAGAGCACGCTGCTGCGCGTCGTGGCCGGTCTGGAGTCGGTCGATGAGGGAGAAGTCTACTTTGACGACAGGGCGATGGGAGACATCGGCGCCAAGGATCGCGGCATCGGCATGGTCTTTCAGAACTATGCGCTCTATCCCCACATGAAAGGCGAGGGCAACCTTGGCTTCTTCTTTCGGGTGCGCAAGCGCCCCCCAGAAGAGATGATGGAGCGCATTCGCATCACCGCCGAGATCATGGGCATAGGCTTCGACCAACTCCTCCCCCGCAAACCAGGCACTCTCTCG
Source organism: Anaerolineae bacterium (assembly GCA_035529675.1). Lineage (GTDB taxonomy): Bacteria > Chloroflexota > Anaerolineae > UBA1429 > UBA1429 > DATKWG01. Next base: position 24,800 of record DATKWG010000190.1, on the reverse strand, counting down.
GGCGGCCAACAGCAGCGCGTGGCCATTGGTCGATGCATCGTAAGAGATCCCACCCTCTTCCTCTTTGATGAGCCACTCTCAAACCTGGATGCCAAGCTCCGCTCCAGCACCCGGGTGGAGATCAAGCGCCTGCTTCACCGCTTCAACATCACCGCCATCTACGTGACCCACGACCAGACAGAAGCCATCACCCTTGGCGACCGACTCGCGGTGATGCGCGCAGGGAGGATCGAACAGGTGGGGACCTATCACGAAATCATGACCGATCCGGTAAACGCCTTTGTGGCCAGCTTTCTCGGCCTGCCCGCGATGAACTTGCTGGGCGGCTGGCGCGTGACAACCGACGGTGAACTGGTCAGTGATTTCGGGCACACCCCGGTCCCTGCGTCCATTGCGGGCCTCCTCGTGCCTGGCCAGCAGATCATCCTGGGCTTTCGCAGCGAGGATGGTCGCATTCACGTCGAGGGAGAGGCGCCCCGGAAGGACATCTGCATCGCCGCAGAGGTGCTGAACTGTGAGCCCGACTTCGCACGACGCTTCCAGGTGGTCAACGTTCAGGCAGCCGATCTGATCTTTGGTGTGCAGGTGCCGCTGGACATGAGAATCAACACTGGGTGGCGGGTGACCGTCGTCATCCCCCAGGAGGCCGCCTACTTCTTTGACCAGGAGTCGGAGGGGCGACTTGCCTGTCCGGAGGGATAGGGACCCCCTAGCTGCCAGGCGAAGGACAGAGGATTGCGTCAGAGTGTCGTTCAGAGACGCGTCTGTCGCCAGAACGAGCCAAGGGCTCCTATACGTCCTTGGCCCGGGGCTGCAGCGAGGCATTGTCGAGATGAGATCCCATTCCTGGGACGCCAGTCAAAGATCAGAACAGTCGACGCCGCCCCGAGGTGCGCCGATGCCTTTGGCTAAAGAACAGGGTGGTCTTCTCACGCGTCGCGAGTTACTCAGGCGAGCGATCGCTCTGTGTGTCGAGCTGGCAGGCGCTTCCACCTTGGGCGCCTGCGGCCAGCGTGTGGTCGAGATCGAGCGGGTGATCGAGAAGGAGATCACCAGGGTGGTCCGCGAGATAGTGCGAGAGACCGTAATCGTGCGTGGCACCCCACAACTGGTTGTCGTTGAACAGACTCCCCATGTCATCGAGAAAACGGTCGAGGTCGAGAAGATCGTGACCGCGTCTCCGGCTCCCAGGCCAGGGGTCACCATCATCGCCGACGTGATGGACTGTGGGTGGACTCGGTTCGCGATGCTGATGTCTCCCGCCTTCGAAGACCTCTTCCCCAACATCAAGATGCGCTGGCGCAGCCTGTCTGGCTGGCACGAATACCCGCAAAGGGTCGAAACACTTCACGCCAGCGGCGAGCTAGGAGATCTCCTCGAAGCCCCTCCTGGGGTGTTGCCCACCAGGTGGGCCGAGAATCAAGTCATCCAGCCTATCGACTCGATCATCGCCGCTGACGGCTTCGATACCAGTGGCATATTCAAGGGCATCATAGATGCCTACCGACACCACAGCAAACATGCCGGCCTACCCTTCATCGGCCACGCCGGCGAGAACGTGCTCCTATACAACAAGCGCCTATTCGACCAGGCCGGCGTTCCCTATCCCAGTGCAGATTGGACCCTCGATGACCTTCGCGAGGCCGCCCTGGCACTGACTAAGGACCAGGATGGAGACGGCAAGACGGACCAGTTCGGCTATGCCATTCGCTATGCTCTCCCCGCAGCCTACCCCGCGTTGCACCTCTTTGGCGCCACTCTCTTCTCCCAGGATGGCCGGCGATGCCTGGTTGGCGACAGATCCGGCATCGCCAGCCTTCAGTGGGCATACGACCAGATTCACAGGCACAGACTGGCCCCAACACCTGCCCAGGTCGAGAGGGGTCCTCTGGAAATGCTCCGTACCGGCCGGTTGGCCATGGTGCGACACGCCTTCGCGTCTCTCGTCCACCTGGCGCCCGTTGCCAATGAGGAAGGAGAGATAGGGGCAGCTCTCATTCCCAAGCACCCCAGCACCGGGAAGCTTGGCACCCTGGCATCGGGAATGGCCTATTGCATTACGCAGAGAACCGAGCAGGCGAGCGAGGCTTTTCAGTGGGCCAAGTTCATGTCCAGCCGTGAAATGGGGGTCCAGATGTTTCTCGGGGGCTATGGGGACCCTGGGTGCCGCCTGGCATCGTGGAAGGACCCACGCATTCTCCAACTCTATCCCATTTGCGGACAGATCGCTGATGCTGCCAACGCCGCCGAGGCCGAGCGCCTGCCGGGGAACCTGCGAGTTGCAGAGTGCTTCGATGTCTGGAACAACGAGATGGCCGCACTCCTTTCGGGCGAGGTCACGCCGAACGACTGGGCGGCCAAGGTCGCCAAAGACATCGAACAGGTGCTTGCCCTACCCCCCAGGGCAGAGACTGCTGCAGAATTCGGACAACGTGCGTTTGCCGCCGGAACGGCGCTGCTGTGATATAGGCTGTAGTAGGGGCGGGGTAACCCCGCCCCTTCACGACCAGCCCTTTTTGCAGCAGTCTCGGCATGAGGAGGGGCAGCCCTTCAATGGACAGCTCTGGTGCGCTGAGACAGCCCCGATCAGGGCACTACTTCGTCCGGACACAGCCAGTATCCGCGACGCTCCGCCCAAGTGCTAGGCGGCATCTCCATGGGAGTTCAGTAGCGCCGCCGCCACGAAATCGCGGAATAGGGGATGCGGCGCATTCGGGCGAGTCTTGAACTCGGGGTGAAACTGGCTTCCCACCATCCAGGGATGGTCGCGAATCTCGCCGATCTCGACGAGCAGACCATCCGGAGATACTCCGCTCCACACCATACCGCGTTCCTGAAGCACCTCGCGGTACCGGTTGTTGATCTCGTAGCGGTGGCGATGGCGCTCATTGACCCTCTCGCTCTCATACGCTTGCCGCGCCCTGGTGCCCTCCAGCAACAGGCATGGATAATCGCCCAATCGCATGGTGCCTCCCAGATTGGTGATGCCTCGCTGTTCAAACATCAGGTCGATGACGGGGTGCGGGCAATCGGGCGCAAACTCGGTGCTATTGGCTCCAGGGTCACCCAGGACCTGGCGCGCGAAATCGATGACCATCACGTGCAATCCCAAGCACAAGCCCAGGTAGGGCACCTCATGTTCGCGGGCAAAACGGGCGGCCCTGATCTTGCCCTCTATGCCCCGTTCGCCGAATCCGCCGGGCACCACGATGCCATCGGCGTGGGCCAGTCGTTCAAAGCCGTGACCCTCCTCCAGTTCCTCAGAATCTATCCAATCCAGGTTCAGCCTGCAATCACGATGAGAAGCGGCGTGCACCAGTGCCTCGTGTACGCTGTAATAAGCATCGTGGAAGCCCACGTACTTGCCCACCAAGGCGATGCGCACATCACCCTTGGGGCTCTTGACGCGACGCACCATCTGGCGCCAGTCATCCATGTCGGGCGCATGGGCATCGATCCCCAGACGCTTCACCAGGTAGTCGCCGAGGCCGAACTCCTCCAGCGTGAGCGGAACCTCGTAGATGCTGTCTGCCGTCTCCAACGGAATGACCGCTTCCCTGTCCACGTCTCCAAAGAGAGCGACCTTGTCCAGAAGCTCAGCGTCAATGGGGTAGTCGGCGCGACAGACGACGACGTCGGGGTGAATGCCGATCCCCCGCAGCTCACGAACACTGTGCTGCGTGGGTTTTGTCTTTAGCTCGTTCGTGGTGCGGATGTATGGCAAGAGGGTAAGGTGAATGTAGCAGGTGTTCTCGCGGCCAATTTCTCTGCGCATTTGGCGAATGGCCTCCAGAAAGGGCAGGCCCTCGATGTCGCCCACCGTCCCACCCACCTCTACAATGACAACATCGGCCCCGCTCTCAGTAGCCACGAGCTTGATGCGGCGCTTGATCTCGTCGGTGATGTGGGGCACAACCTGGACGGTCCCCCCCGAAAAGTCTCCCCTCCGCTCTCTGGCAATCACCTCCGCATAGATCTGCCCGGCGGTGACATTGGCGTTGCCGGTGAGTGAGACGTCAGTGAAGCGCTCGTAGTGACCGAGATCCAGATCGGTCTCCGTACCGTCAGCCAAGACGAACACCTCACCGTGCTGGTACGGGGACATGGTGCCGGGGTCAACGTTGATGTAAGGATCCAGCTTCTGGATGACAACCCCAAGTCCGCGGGCCTTGAGGATGCGGCCAATGGAGGCGGCTGTCACCCCCTTGCCCAGCGAGGAAAGGACACCACCGGTGCAAAAAATGAATCGGGCCATCTATGCCCTCCGCCGAATTGTGAGGAACCTAGCCCGGGTTCTTAGTATAGTACCACACCGCTCCTTTGACAAATCGCTGGTGAGCAGGGTATCGAAAAAAGGTCTGGGAGTAGGGGCGGGTTTCCCTGGCCCGGCCAGGACGGGCAAACCCGCGCCTACAAAACCCAAACGATTGGCACACGGTCTATACAACAGCACAACTGTTGCAGCCGAAGCGCGAATTGCTGGCGTTTCTCGATGCTCTCTGGTGAGGAGCGAACATGGAAGCGTGAGGCTTTCCTCATGGCTCCCACCCGGAGCCCCAGGAGGGACGGCAGCAACAAAGGCTCGAAAGGCTTCCCTCGATCCAGTATGACGCAGTACCTTCCCGCCCACACCGTTCTTCGACGGTCCCCATTTGAGAGACCATCGAAAACCCCCGAGAGGGTTGCCACCACCCGGTAGGGGCGATTCACGAATCGCCTACACCAGGGCCTATATCCGTCGTTTGTTTTCGTTTACTCCGTGCTAGCCGGAGTACCCACGCAACACGCCGCCGATGCACCCCCAGTCAGATTCGGCGCCGCTTTTTCAATGCGCTCCATTTGAGAGACTGGCACGAATGTGGTAAAATCAGCTAGTCTCTTGCTGTTTCTCCTGTCTTGAGTGCCAAAGAGGGAGAATGTCGATGGCGTCTGTGAGAGTAGTCGTGCACTCTGGTGCGCATCGGCGGCCCGAGTTGGACAGGCCGAACCCCTGGCCCCGCACCGGCGAGCACACATGGTACGTAGTACAGACCAGGCGCATGTGGCGTCCACCGACGGATGTCTATGAGACCGACGACCACATCGTTGTGAAGGTAGAGATAGCGGGCATGGACAAGGACGATTTTCACATTTCCCTTGTCGATCGCCGCCTCATCATTGCGGGGCACAGAAGGGACCCGGTGGGCAAGCTGATCTACCAGAACATGGAAATCCATTATGGCGAGTTTCGCACCGGGGTCAAGATCGACTGGCCCGTGGACGAAGCGGCAATAGAGGCTTTCTACGAGAGCGGATTCATCTTTGTCACGTTACCCAAGGAGACCAAGAGACGGCGCATCCATGTGACTGTACACGGCGACGACGCCAGCTAGGCGTGATAGTGCAGGCTGATGAAATGGTGAGCAACCAACAGAGCAGCGATGGGCCCTCGGTCTCTGCATCAGCAGAGATGGTGATGTCTCAAAAGCCCGGCGCACCCGAACAGCAGGGACAGGCTATTCCCCAGGATCTGCCCATCCTGCCGCTGCAGAATACCGTTGTCTTTCCTTTGACCGTGGTGCCACTGGTGGTGGAGGAGCCACGTTCCGTTCGCCTGGTGGACGATGCAGTGGTTGGTGATCGCATGATCGCGCTGGTGGCTCCACGGAATCCTCAGGTCCGGGAAGTTGCGCCAGACGATCTCTACCGGATGGGAACTGCGGCGACGATCCACCGTCTGACCCGTGCCCCAGACGGTTCCTTGCACATCATCGTGCAAGGGCTCGAGCGGGTGGCGATCACCGAGTTCACCCAGAGCAGTCCCTACATGCGGGCCCGCGTCGAGGTCGTGCCCGACACTATGGAAGAGACCGTCCATCTAGAAGCTCTGGCGCGAAGCGCAACAGACCTGTTCGGCCGCCTGGTGAACCTGGCATCCTACCTGCCCCAGGAATTGGTCTCGGGCGCCCTCGACAGCAGCGATCCCAGGCAACTGGCCTACATGATCGCCACCACTACGCGGATGGAGATCTCCGCCCGTCAAGAGATCCTGGAGCTCGACAGCGTGTCGGACAAGCTCCAAAAGCTGGTGGGCATCCTGAGTCACGAAGTCAACGTTCAGGAACTGGGGAAAAAGATCAGATCAGATGCCAAATCCGGCATGGAGAAGCTGCAGCGCGAGTATTTTCTGCGCGAGCAGCTAAAGGCCATCCGGAGGGAACTGGGCGAAGAGGACGAGCAAGCGGCTGAGGTCGGCGAGCTGCGCGGCAAGATCGAGTCGGCGGGCATGCCCGAGGAGGCCAAGAAAGAGGCGTTGAGGGAACTGGATCGCCTCTCCAAGCTGCCTGCGGCTGCGGCCGAGTACTCTGTCATCCGCACCTACCTGGGCTGGATGACCGATCTGCCCTGGCAGGCGATCACAGAGGACAACCTCGACATCGCCAGGGCCCGACGTGTGCTGGACGAGGATCACTATGACCTCGAACAGATCAAGGAGCGCATCATCGAGTACCTCGCAGTACGCAAGCTGCGCCAGGAGCGGCTTGCCCGCAAGGTCGAGGAGCGAGAGCCGAGGGACCACATACGCAGGGAGCGCGAAGGGGTCATCCTCTGCTTTGTGGGACCACCTGGGGTGGGCAAAACGTCGCTTGGCATGTCTATTGCCCGCGCGCTCGGACGCAAGTTCATCCGCCAGTCACTGGGAGGCGTGCACGACGAGGCCGAGATTCGTGGGCACCGCCGCACCTATGTTGGTGCGATGCCCGGTCGCATCATCCAGGCCATTGGCCGCATTGCCACCCGGAATCCGGTCTTTATGCTGGACGAAATCGACAAGATCGGAAGCGACTTCAGGGGAGACCCTGCCTCAGCGCTATTGGAGGTGCTGGACCCGGAACAGAATCGAGAGTTCCGAGACCACTACCTCGATGTCCCCTTCGATCTCTCACGGGTGATGTTCATCACTACCGCCAACGTATTGGACACCGTACCGGCTCCACTGAGAGATCGAATGGAGGTGCTCCACCTGTCGGGCTACACCGAGCAGGAGAAGGCCCTCATCGCGAGGGAGTATCTGATCCCACGCCAGATTCGCGAGAATGGCCTGCGGCCCGAAGAGGTCTCCTTTGAGGATGACGCGCTGCGACGTATTGTTCGGGAATACACCCGCGAGGCAGGCGTGCGAGAGCTTGAGCGACAGATTGGCAGGGTCTGTCGCAAGCTCGCGACCCAGATTGCTGAGGGAACCCCAGACAATACCCGGCTGACCCCCGAGTTGGTTGCCCAGTATCTTGGCAAGCCCATCTACTTCTCTGAGGTGGCAGAGCGAACTCAGATTCCAGGCGTGGCAACCGGTCTGGCTTGGACCTCAGCGGGGGGCGACATTCTCTTCATTGAAGCCACCAAGATGAAGGGCGAGAGAGGTTTTGTGGTGACGGGCCACGTGGGGGATGTGATGCGCGAGTCGGCGCAAGCCGCTCTCAGCTATGTCCGTTCCAAGGCCAGAGACCTCAACATAGATGAGGATCTGTTCGACAAGTTGGACATCCATCTACACATCCCCAGGGGAGCTATCCCCAAGGACGGACCGTCAGCAGGCGTAACCATGGCAACGGCGTTGGCCTCACTCTTGAAGGAGCTGCCAGTCAACCCCGAGTTGGGCATGACCGGCGAAATCACATTGCGAGGCCAGGTTCTTCCGGTAGGCGGCATCAAGGAAAAGGTGTTGGCGGCGCACCGGGCGGGACTCAAAGCCGTTTGCCTGCCACGACACAACGATAGGGATTTAGAGGAACTACCCGAAGACGTGCGAAACGAGATGGAGTTCATTCTCGTTGACCGAGTGGAGCAGGTCTTTGAAGCGGCCTTCGGAAACTCGGAAGGGAAAAAAAGTGCCAAGAAACAGAACGAACAGGGGAGGCCAGCTTAGCCAGAAGATGGAATGGCGTCGAATCGATCTTCATGTGCATATTCCTGCTTCCAGAGACTACCAGGAGTCCGACGCGACCTACCTGGACATACTCAGAAAGGCAGAGACTGAAGGACTAGACATCATTGCCTTCACCGATCACAACACGGTCGCCGGCTACGCAGCGATGCTGCAGGAGGTATCGGATCTAGAGCGTTGGGAAGCCGCCGGGCATTTGCGATCCGAAGACAAAGCACGCCTGGTCGAATACCGGCGGCTCCTCGAAAAGATCCTGGTGTTGCCAGGGTTTGAGCTGACGGCGACTCTCGGTTTCCACGTCCTGGCCATCTTTGACCAAGACACGGCGATCCGCGCCTTGGAACATGTGCTGCTCACCCTCAGGGTGCCCTTTGAGTCGTTGGACTCGGGCGCAACCGAGATAGGCGCCACGTCTGATGTCCTCACCGCGTACCGGGTGATGGCTGAGGCCGGGGCTCTGGTTATTGCCGCTCATGCCAATTCCAGCCACGGGGTAGCCCTGGTTGGCCTGGGTTTCGGCGGCCAGACCAAGATCGCCTACACACAGGATCCCAACCTACACGCGCTTGAAGTGACCGACCTGGAGAGCAGAGGGCGGCGCAGAACCGCCTCCTTCTTCAATGGCGCCAAGCCCGAGTATCCCCGGCGCATGCACTGCATTCAAGGTTCAGACGCACACCGTATCCGAGGCATCCCCGGAAGCCGGCAGAACCTTGGCATTGGCGAGCGGGCAACTGAGGTGCTCTTGCCAGAGGTGAGCTTCAGCGCGCTCAAGGAGCTCTTCCTGAGCAATGACTTTTCGCGGACGCGCCCGCATCGCCGGGCGGCGGAGCCCTTTGACCACGTCGAGGCTGCCCGAAACGAGGGCGCATCCATCGTTCGCAGCTTCCACGAGCAGATGACCCGGCAAGGGGGGCGTATGCACGCCATGCTGCGCGACGTGGTGGCCTTTGCCAACACCAATGGCGGCACCATCTACGTTGGCCTGTCTGCGAATCGCAAGGTTCCGCCCAGAGGTCTGGATGACGCTCCGAAGGCCCTGGGCGAGTTGAGGTCGGAGATCCAACGTCTGGTGACTCCGCCCATCGAGGTCGAGCTCAACATATTGAACACTCACGGCCGAAACGTGGTGACTGTCGAGGTGCCCAAGGGCGACGACCCTCCCTACGTGCTCGAGGGTTCCAAGATCTATTTGCGGCAGGAGGCCGAAACCAGCCTGGCCATGCGTGACGAGATCGTGGCACTCATCAGTAAAACGCAGCCCGCGACTGTGGCTGCAGCCGCGCCCGCAGCCGCGCCCGCGGACGCGCCGGTCACCCAGCCTCAAGAGCGCGCGCAGCTACCAGAGGGCACATCAGCCCTGGTCGAGCCCCCACGCACCGGTGTCGAGATAGTCAGGTCCGAGCAACGCAACGGCACCACCCGTCACACCATGCGGGACCTGCGGCATGGTGGCGAAGTGCAAAATGTCACCCACTCGTCGGCGAGGAAGCTGTGGCGCTATGCGATTGCCCTCAAGGAGAAGCATACCTTCGGCGAGGAGAAGGTCACCTGGACGGGCAACCTGGGGCTGTGGCACAGATACCTCCGTGCCGGTCGCCCCCGGTACGACCTGGTGCAGAGAACCCCCGACGGCCAGGTGTCCGTCTACTACGGCGTCACCGACGACGGGATTCACGGGCCCTGGAAGGCGGTGGTGGGCAACCAGGACTAGGTCATCGACGTGGCAGCATCCTGCGCATACGCCAATTCAGCATGAACGACTACGAGCCCGTGTACGCTCTTTGGCCGAGTGGCGCGATGGCGACAACATACCCGAATCCGCCTCTCTGAGATGAGCAAGCCGATCCAGGTCTACCCGCCGCCGGCGGGCGGCATGTCAGCGGTCTCCGACAAGTCCCAGCCAGGTATGCTTGGGCGGAAGGCACAGCGGCGGCACCAAGAAGGACGGTGCTACAAGTGTTCGAGATAGCGTTCCTGGGGACCTCAGCATCTGCGCCTTCCGCCGATCGGGGTCTCTCATCTTCGTTGGTGTTCCATCGCGACCAGCGGTTCCTCATCGATTGCGGGGAGGGAACACAGCGTCAGTTGCTGCGCAGCGGCCTGGGCTTCAGAAAGCTGGACAAGGTCCTATTGACCCATGGTCATCTCGATCACATCTTGGGCCTGGGAGGCCTGGTATCCACATTCTCCCGTTGGGAGTCGATCTCGACGTTGCGCATCTACGGTGGCTACCGGGCGCTACAGCGTGTTCAAGACCTGATGAAGGTGGTCTTGCGGGGAGATGGTATCGACATTCGCATCGACTATGTGACCATTCATCCCGGAGTCATATGGGAGGATGAGAGCAGCATCATCTCAGCTTTCCCAGTGACCCACCGGGGCAGCGGATGCTTTGGCTTCCTCTTTGAGGAAAAGAGCCGGCGACCCTTTCTGCCTGACCAAGCCGAAAGCTTAAGAGTCCCCCACGGACCCGAGCGTCGGCTGCTGGTACAGGGCCACTCGATCACCGTTGCCGACGGGAGAGTCATTCGGCCAGACCAGGTGCTGGGACCAGAGATCAAAGGAACCAAGTTCGTGTATGTGGGCGATGCAGGGCGAATCGATGACCTGGTGGAAGTCTGTCGCGGGGCGGATGCTCTGGTGATCGAGGCCACCTACGCCTCGCAGGAGGCGGAGATGGCAGCTCGCTTCGGTCATCTCACGGCCACTCAAGCCGCCGAGCTGGCGGCAGATGCCCGCGTTGGCCACCTTTTCCTGGTGCATCTCTCCAGGCGGTATCGTGCCCGCGACATAGCCCGCGAGGCCCGAGCCATCTTTCCCAACACCACAGTACCGAGGGACCTCGACCGGTATCGCGTGACCAAGGGAATGGTCGAGAGGATCACGGCAGAGAATGGACGTTAGAAGCTTTCTGGCAGCGGCAGAGGCCAGGCAGTGGGTGCGACACGTGTCCGTCAGCGTGGGTCGCAGGTTGGAGCTGGCCCGGGTCATCCATGCCCTGGGCGAGGAGCCGACCATCTTCGAGTCGGTCGAGGGCTGGTCGGGCAGAGTAGTGGCCGGGCTGTGTGCTCGCCGTCGCAACTTTGCGCTGGCCCTCGGCGTGGCCGAACAGGACTTGCTGGGCACCATGGTATCCGCCCTGCGCAAACCCACGCCGCCAAAGCGCGTGACGAAGGCTCCCTGCCAGGAGGTGGTCGTTGAGAAAGTGGATCTTGATCGATTCCCCATTCTGACCCACTTCTCTGAGGATGGCGGGCCGTACGTGACCGCCGGAGTAGCTATCATCTTGGATCCAGATTTGGGGCGCAACCTCGCTTTTCATCGCCTCATGCAGGTAGGTCGTCGCACCTTCACCGCTCGTCTGGTCGAGGGTCGCGGCACCCACACGGCCTGGAAGAAGGCCCAAGGAAACCTGCCCATGGCGGTGTGCATCGGCGCTCCGCTGCAAGTGCAACTGGCGGCCGCCACGTCTCCAGCACCTGGCGTTGACGAACTGGCCATTGCCAACGCCCTGGCGCCAACACCCACCGTGCCTGCCCTCGGTCTCGCTTTCGACATCCCTGCCGAGAGTGAGATCGTGTTGGAAGGATATCTGACCCAGGAGCTCGGGGACGAAGGCCCGTTCGTCGATCTCACTCGGACGCGCGATTTCGTGCGCCAGCAGCCTTTTTTCTTGGTCGAGCGAATCACCCATCGCCGCGACCCCATATACCAGGCTCTGCTCCCCGGAGGATACGAGCACAGGCTTCTGATGGGCATGCCCCGAGAGTGCACCATCTATGATGCGGTGAGCCGCGTCTGCTCCCACTGTGACGTCGTGCTCACCCCAGGGGGCGGGCATTGGCTTCACGCAGTTGTGAGTATCGCCAAATCCTCACCTGACGATGGACGCGCGGTCATTGAGGCTGCATTCAAGGGACACCCTTCACTGAAGCACGTGATCGTGGTGGACGACGACGTGGACCCACGGAAAAGCCAAGAGGTGGAGTGGGCCGTGGCCACTCGTGTTCAGGGCGACCGAGACCTCGTCCTGCTCGAAGACGAGCCGGGCAGCTCGCTGGACCCCTCGGCCAGGCATGTGCCGGGACAGAAGACTCGCACCTGCAAGATAGGTCTCGACGCGACCATCCATTGGGACACTCCTGGCGGTCCCACACACCTGTCGCGCTACCGAGCCGTGCAGCACGCAGAGGTGGACTTGGCCCGCTATCTACCTGACCAGGGGGATATAGGGTGAGACTCTCTCCTCACGAGCGGGCCATGCTCTCGGGGGAGCGGGGCGGGGCCGTGCGGCGCGCCATGGAGATCGTGGTGACTCTCGGCCGCATCTATGATGCTCAGCGCCTGCTGCCCATTCAGAGTGTTCAAGTGGCCGGCGTCAGCTATCGCAACCTGGGAGAGGCGGGCCTCGAGTTCCTGCGAGACTGGGCGCGAGAGGGTGCACGCGCGTGCGTGTCAGCCACCCTGAACCCGGCCGGCATGGACATGAACAATTGGCGACGGATGGGCGTTTCGGAGAGATTTGCACGGAAACAGATGGACGTGCTAGAGGCATACTCCTCAATGGGCATTCAGCGCACCTGCACCTGCACGCCCTATCTGTCGGGCAACGTGCCCAAATTCGGCCAGCATGTGGCCTGGAGCGAATCCTCCGCGGTGAGCTATGCCAACTCGGTGCTGGGTGCACGGACCAACCGCGAGGGAGGGCCCGGCGCGCTGGCCGCTGCTATCACCGGACGCACGGCCGACTACGGCCTGCACCTGGATGAGAACCGTCGCGCCACCCATCGCGTGGAGGTTCGCTGTCCGGTTCGGAGGCCATACGAGTTCGCCGCCTTGGGCTATCTCGTCGGACGCGAGATCGGGAAGGGCGCACCCTGGTTTGTGGGCCTTGAACTGAGCCCGATCGATGCTGATCCCGTTCGGGCACCAGATGGGCCCGAGGCTCGGACGAGGGACGTACTCAAGCTAATGGGCGCCGCCCTGGCATCGAGCGGCGCTGTGGGTCTCTACCACGTGGAAGGTGTGACCCCGGAGGCCTGCGCTGTGCCCGACGTGTCCCCAAAAGACGTACCAACCCTGACAATCGAGTCGCTGGAACCCGCAATGGCTGCGCTGCGCACCCGCGCGCCAGTCCAGTCCATCGACCTTGTGGCGATCGGTTGTCCGCACGCGTCGCTAGATGAGTTGAGACAGGTGGCGGAAGGCCTGCGCGGCGCACACCTGTCGAGCGACCTCTGGGTGACCGTGGCACGGAGCGTGCGCGACCAGGCAAAGGCCCTCGGATTGGTTGAAATCATCGAGGACGCAGGGGGTCTTGTTGTCGCGGACACTTGCGTCGTTGTTGCGCCCATGCACGAGATCGGCTATCGGAGCGTGGCCACCAACTCTGCCAAACTCGCTGCCTACGCCCTACCCCATGCGGGCCTCCAGGTTCGCTTCGGGTCTCTGGAGCGCTGCCTGTCGGCCGCCGTCGATGGCCATTGGGATACGGTGGGTGAAACACCGATGGCCTGCCCCGGTCAAGTCGCAACGACCATGGGCCTTGTGCCGACCAGCGAGGCATCGACCAAGATGCCGCTGACTTTGCGGGGCAGAGTCATCGTTGAGGGTCACGTATCGGGGCTCGCTCTGGTGAGCACTGAACCGATCGGATTCCTGGGAGGCGTCGATCCCGACACCGGCCTGGTGATCGAGAGGGAACATGTTCTGGAGGGTCAGTCGGTGGCCGGGCGAATCCTGGTCTTTCCCTTCGGCAAAGGAAGCACGGTGGGTTCATACACCATCTATCGGCTGGGCAAAGCGGGCCTGGCCCCGAGAGCCATCATCAACCTCGAGGCTGAGCCCGTCGTGGCGGTGGGGGCTCTCATCGCGGGGGTGCCGATGATTGACAAGGTAGACATATGTCGCTTGCGCACGGGCATGCACGTTGTCGTCCATGGGGAGGTCATTCGCTGTGAGTGAACTCCTTTTCCTCAAGCTCGGCGGCTCGATCATCACAGACAAGCGACGCTACGAGACCCCGCGCTCCATGGTCATCGCCCGTATAGCCAAGGAACTGAGCGCTGGATTGCGAGCCAGCCCAGACCTCAAGCTGCTGGTGGGGCATGGAAGTGGCTCTTTTGGACACTTTGTGGCCGACAAGTACCACGTGCAGGAAGGCAATCTGACGGACTGGCGCGGCTATGCCGAAACAGGCGCTGCTGCGCAGCGTCTGAACCGCCTGGTCACTGACGCTCTGCTCGCTGAGGGAGTGCCTGCGGTCTCGGTGCAGCCGTCAGCCTCCGCCCTGTGTCATGACCGCGAGCTGGTGGAGATGGCCATTGATCCCATCGTGAAACTGTTGCAGCGTGGCGCTGTGCCCCTCATCTACGGCGACGTGGCCCTCGACGATGTGCAGGGGTGCACCATAATCTCTACCGAGCAGATACTGGCCTTCCTGGCTCGGTATCTTAGGCCGCAGCGGATGATTGTGGTGGGAGAGGTGCCGGGCGTCTACTCGGGAGACCCCCAGAGAGATTCCATCGTGCGCCTCATACCGGAGATCACCTCGCGCAACTATGAGCAGGTGAGGCAAATGCTGTCCACCTCATTTGGAGTTGATGTCACCGGCGGCATGTTGAGCAAGGTGGAGACGTTGTTTGAACTGATACGCGAGCAGCCGAACCTCACCGTGCGCATCATCACCGGCCGACGGAATCGTCTCGTAGAGCAAGTGCTGCTGGACCCGGACCTTCGCGAAGGAACCTTGCTGCACTACTAGTACTTGCTTGCACAAGTCTGTGCTAGCCCGAACGACTCTCGGGCCGCAAGATCGGTGTTCAGTTCCAGCAAAGAACGCACCATGCTGGTTTGCACCAGCATAAACCGCAAACCGGCCAAATATCGGCCATTTGTGCAAGCAAGCACTAGAGACGCCGCACCACAGAGCGCACTTTGGCTCTTGAAGGTGCTGGCCTGGATGATACTTGGGTCTGGCCGAGGGAATCACCGAGACCTAGCGGCGCGATGGGCCCCAGACTCGGCAACAACCGTGCCCCGCCCACAGAGGGTATAAGATGATCGGACTTGTATCGTTTATTGTGATCTTCAGTCTATTGGTCTTTGCCCACGAACTTGGTCACTTTGTCGTTGCCAAGGCTCTTGGCGTGCGCGTCCAGGAGTTTGGCTTTGGCTATCCTCCTCGCCTGCTGAAGCTGGGCCCCTGGCGCGGTACGGTGTTGTCCCTTAACCTGCTGCCGTTGGGCGGTTTCGTGCGCATGGGTGAGGATGATCCTACGGTCGAGGGGAGCCTGGCCACCAAGAGTCGCCGCACGCGGGCAGCAGTCTATGTGGCTGGGACCATCATGAACGTGGTGCTCGCCGTCGTGCTCTATTCCGCGACCTTCGCGGTGGGAGCGCTGGTGACCGTTGAAGGCCCTGGTGCCGGAATCTACTATGTTGCTCCCCGGTCGCCCGCAGATATGGCTGGCCTCAGACCGGGTGACACCATCGTCAGTGTCGATTCCCAGATGGTCGAAGACGTTCAGCATGCAGTGGAGCTGATCAAAGCCAAGATAGGACAGCCCACGCAGATCGTTGTCCGGCGCGATGGCAAACTTCTTCCGCCGGTGTCGGCCAGCCCCCGACTCAATCCCCCCCCGGGTGAAGGCGCTCTCGGTGTGGCTCTCGATTTGCCTTTGGCGCGAAAGTCGTATCCCCTGTGGGAGGCCGTCCCTCGAGGGATACGTGCTACATACAACGCCCTCGCGGGCGTTTTCTGGGGCATTCGCGCTGCCCTTCGCCGAGAATTGCCCCTCCAGATCACGGGCGTCATTGGCATCTATAACATGACCACCAAAGTAGCCAAGACGGGCCTGGTACAGCTACTCGAGTTCACTGCCTGGTTGAGCATCAACCTGTTCCTGGTCAACTTGCTGCCCTTGCCCGCGCTCGACGGAGGGCGTCTCGTTTTTGTCCTCTTGGAGTGGGTACGTGGTGGGCGCCGGATTCCGCCCGACAAACAGGGGCTCGTACATGCTGTGGGGATGATCGTCTTGCTCTCGCTGATGGCGGTCTTGACCGTTGTCGATTATCTGCGCTATTTCGGCTGATTGCTGCGGGGGACCCGCCTCGACGTCGCTGTGCTGTCCGTCGGCCAGCACCGACTGACTGGTTCTTCCTTCTTCTCGCCTGATGCCGACAACCACTGGCCCATAGCAGCAAGCGACCGAGGGCAACTGGCTGCATTTGCACAGTGACGCCACAGTGGAGGTCATGTTGTGGTCTCGAGGTCGGTTGCCCATCCCATACGGGGCCATCGCTACATGGCCGACTGCAGGTGCCGGGTTGGGCAAGGCGAATCACATGTGCTAGAATCCCCACGCAACACTGTCAGTCGTTCGTTGACACCTTGTCGGTGGGTAAAGATGGATTTTGAACGCGCCCTTCGCCATCTCGCCAAGGAGCACACCCCCCTGAAGAGACAGTTGATGGCTATGCTTTCGTCTCCCACACGCGCTGAGAGCGAGGCATTTGCCGCGTGTTGGAGGCAGATTGGCCAGGCCCGCAGGTGTCAGATCATAGCCCGGATGGTGGAGCTGGCCGAAGAGAGCTTTAAGCTAGACTACGGAGCCCTCTTTCGGCACTGCCTTCACGACGCCCACCCCCTAGTCCGTCGGCACGCGATAAACGGGCTGTGGGAGGATGACAGTGCCGATCTGGTGGAGCAGTTGGTAAGACTGCTCTCCACGGATACAGACCCCGGCGTTCGAGCGGCCGCTGCCATGTCCCTGGGCAGGTTTGCGTTTCAGGCCGAGTGTGATGAACTAGATGAACGTCGCGGGGCGCTCATCCGTGGGGCATTGGAGCGCACGATTGAGGATCCCGATGAGGAGGTCGAGATCGTTCGTCGTGCTGTCGAGTCGATTGCCTACATCAACGACGACGCGGTGCGGCGCATTATCGACCGAGCCTATACCCACGGTGATAGTCGCATGCGCGAGAGTGCGGTGTTCGCCATGGGCCGCAGTGCAGACCCATTTTGGGCAGAGAGCGTCCTTGCCGAGCTATACGATGACTCGGCTTCGATGCGCTACGAGGCAGCACGAGCTTGCGGCGAGCTTGAGCTCCATCGTGCGGTTGGTCGGCTCGTCGATCTGATAGCGGACCCCGATCCTGAAGTGAACATCATGGCAGTCTGGGCGCTGGGACAGATCGGAGGCGACCGTAGCCGTAACACCCTGGAACGCTTGTCGCAGGGCGAAGACGAGACCCTCAGGGTCGCCGCCGCAGAGGCTTTGGATGAGATGCAGTTCTTGACCCGTCCCATGGACCTCCTTCTGCACACTGTAGGGGAGAGTGACTTCATCGAGATCGAGCTGGGCACCGGAGAAGACTGCGAAAGCGCAGGCTATGATCACGACGAGCGGGACGATGATTCCTGGGAAGACAACTTTGCCGATCCGAAGCAGGTTAGCGGCGGCTGATGCCAGGTGTGGGCCGGCTCAGCTATGAGAGGCGCGCTGTCAGATGGCAGCCAAGACCAGAAGCGGAAAGGGCGGCCGATGGTGCTTTCGGGCCGTGGTCCACGGCCACGTCCAAGGAGTGAACTTTCGCTACTACACATGCGTCAAGGCCAAGACTCTGGATCTGGTGGGCTATGTGCGGAATCTATCTCGTGGCCGGGTCGAAGTGGTGGCCCAAGGACAGGAGCGCTCCTTGCAGAGACTCTTGTCCTGGCTTCACGCCGGACCACCTCTGGCCCACGTTTCCCAGGTGGACGTGTGCTGGCGTTCACCTGAGGGCGAGTACCAACACTTTGGGGTGCGCTACTAGATGAGGCAAAATCCCGAGCGAGTGGCGTGGGTACTCCTATCCCTTGCCTTCACCTTGTTCTGCCTGCTGGCCGTGGGGATTCCCCTGGCGATTCGATGGCGCCGATTGCACGCCGTGGACGAACACAGGGCCTCGGTTGAATCGCTGGTCGGGACGGTGGTCGTCGTGCTCCCGGCCGGGAGGGGGCCGACACCCCTGGCCGCAGGGGAAAGCACCCTGGTGCCTGAGGGTACCAGCATCCGGGTGGACGAGACGGCAGAGGCCGTGGTGACCTTCTTCGACTACGGCAGAAGTGCTCTGGCCGGGAGTTTCATGCGGGTCTTTCCTGGAACCAGCATTCGTCTGGACCGCCTGCGTTCTCCCCGCTACGTGCAAGGAACACAGCCCAATACGGTGCATCTGCAGCTCTTGGGCGGACGTGTGTCTCTGGGGACAACACTGTCGCCCGATCTGCCCCTCGACTTTAGAGTGACCACCCTGCATGGTGAGTTTGCCTTGGCTGCGGATGGCACCTACGAGTTGCAGGCTACCAACAAGGCCTCAGAGATCACAGCGTATCGAGGGCACGCCACGGTTTCGGCCTTGGGGAGGCACGTAGAGCTGGCCCCGCGCCAACGGACTGCCGTGGAGCTAGGGCAGCCGCCTCAGCGGGCCGTGAGTGCGGCCCGCAACCTGGTAGATAACGGCGACTTTCGATCTCCGCTGAGCCAGGGGTGGCGTACATTCAACGATCAAGGTGCTGACGGCGGTGATGTGGATGGCAGTTGGGAGGTGGTTGTTGACGAAGGTCGGAGGGGGATAAGGCTGCTGCGCACCGACGCACCTGACAACCATTGCGAGACGATCCTGGGGCAAACCATCAATCAGCAACTTCCTGATCTGGTCGCCTCGCTGACCGTCCGGGCCATGGTAAAGGTGCGCTACCAGAGTCTATCCGGGGGCGGGTACCTGAGTTCTGAGTACCCGCTCATGATTCGCATAACCTACCGCGATGTCTACGACAGCGAAGCTGAATGGGTGCATGGCTTCTACTATCAAAACGCAGCCAATAATCCCACAACCTACGGCCAGCAAATCCCCCACGACCGGTGGTACCTTTTCGAATCAGAGAACCTCCTGGACACCCTTCCCATCAAGCCCTTCAGAATCATGGCCATCAGGGTATATGCCGCGGGATGGGACTATGAGAGTCTTGTCACAGACATTGGCTTGATCGTCGAGTAGCTCAACCAGCTCGTCGCGCCGCCTTGAGCTGGGCCAGATAGATGCCTCTGATCGCGCGAAGGATCTCCCGATAGGATTCTGTGCGATAGTCGGGGTATGTCCAGGGCCAGGGCCGGTAGTCTTTGTCGCGATAGGTCAACGTAACCTCCGCGTAGATGCCTCGGCCAAGATAGATGCGGTGACCGTGGTTCTTGGTCGTGGCCAACACCAGCTTGGACCGTGAGACGTAGCCTGGGTCCAGGTTGATCCGTCTGCGACCGCCCTCGCTCCATTCTTGCTCCAGCCCATTGGTCAGCAGCTTGATCTCGGCCAACCTCCCCGGGTCGATGAGCCTCTCGAATGCTATGAACTGCCGCAAAAGCCCGCTGCCCAGCTCTTCCTCATAGTAAGTGGTGTGATCGAAGGGCAACTGAGAGCTCTGATAATCGACGGGCCCAAAATGATGGCCCAGGGCCCGCTCCGCAAGCTGGAAAAGCCCGGGGGCGCAGCTCAACATGGGCATCACAAGCTTGACCGGCAGGGGCTCCCTGGGCGTGCCCACGATCTCCTACGCTCCTCACATAGAATAGACTTGGATGAGCCGTTTCTCCATCACACCTTCGATGCGCGCTACCACTTCGACGTGGGAAGCTATGGTAGAGTTGGCCAGCTTGCCTCTCAACAGCTCGTCCAGTTGGAAGATGCCGGCCGAGTTGTTCATCAACACCTCGATGTGCACTGGCTTGCTTCGTCCGGCCGAAAGGGACACTTGCTCGATGGCTGCAGCCGAGACTGAGTGGATGTTGACGACCCCCGCCTCAAAGGGGATGCGAGAGCGCCCCTTGGTCATGTCCAGTGCGTCGGCCAGCTTGAGGATGCTGGCCTCCGTGGTCAGGCACTGTTGGTCGGCCCTGTGGGCAGCTATTGCGTGCAGGATCTCCGAGGTCACGACCGTGCGCTCCTCGATATCGTACAGAGGGGCCAGCAACTCGCGAGCCTTGCGGTCGGCCAGCAGCACGCTGTACTCCTCATGTCGATCGCGATGAATGGAGAGACCCAGGTCGTGCAAGCACGCGGCCAACACCACAACGACCTCGGCGTCTGCTTTGGCCATGCCATGATGGACGACCACGCCCATTGGCACGCCGCCATCGGCCAGAAGGCGCAACAGTCGCAATGCGATGTTGGCAACGATGCGGACGTGCACCTCGCCATGGTCACTGATGCCCGACCGATCCACCGCGTTGACGTTGGCACACTTCCAGAGCTGGTGAAGCTCGTGATCCTGGTTCACCCTCTCAACGAGCTCGGCCAGCTTCTTGTTGTGGCCTGCTGGCAAGGTGATAGGCATATCTCATCCTCTATCTGAACCCCAATCCGCGTTCCTTGAGGCTGACGTACCGCTGCTTGCCGATGATCAGGTGGTCGAGCACCTCGATGTCAAGCATCTTGCCAGCACGCACCATTTGCTCCGTTACCCGGACGTCTTCTGGAGACGGTGTGGGATCGCCGCTTGGGTGGTTGTGAGCCACAACGATCGCTGAAGAGTTGTCTTTGATGGCCTGCCGAAATACCTCGGCAACCCGGATCATCGAGGTATTCACGTTGCCCACATAGACAACTGACATCCGCTGCACACGGTGTCTACTGTCCAGCAACATGACCCGCAGTTGCTCTTGAGCTTCGATGCTCATCGCTGCCAGGAACAGGTTAGCCGCATCGGCTGGGCAGGTGATCTGTGGCCGGCTGTCG
Source organism: Anaerolineae bacterium (assembly GCA_035529675.1). Taxonomy (GTDB): domain Bacteria; phylum Chloroflexota; class Anaerolineae; order UBA1429; family UBA1429; genus DATKWG01. Next base: position 4,102 of record DATKWG010000190.1, on the reverse strand, counting down.
CCCGAAGAGAGGATCAGGCGCCGTCCCAGCTCAAGGGCCGCCTTGAGTTGCGCAGCCTTTGCCGGGCCGATGCCGGACACCTCACAGAGCTCCCGAACGCTGGCTTGAGCCAGCCCGGCCAGCCCTTGGAAGGCCGTCAGCAGGCGCTGTGCCAGGCCAACGGCATTCTCCGTCCTCGAGCCGGTGCGCAGGGCAATGGCGATCAGTTCCGCGTTAGATAGGGCCGCTTCGCCATAGAGCTCCAGTCGCTCGCGCGGTCTCTCGCCCTCGGGCATCTCTTTGATGAGCGTATGATACTCTACATCTCCCATGCCAGCACCATCCCCCAGGCAGCGCCGCCTCCCGCCCGCCCCGCGTGGAGGCCATCGCGCGCAACTCTAGCTTAGAATGGCGGGCAAGTCAATTGTCGCCGACCGCAGGCCAGCGCTTTGACAGGATAGTGGGCGCGTTGTATGATACCTGCCGACCCTATCCTCACCCATGTTGCAGCCAGGAACATCGATTCGTGTTCACAGAGTGGCTCAGAAAGCTAACCAGGGGTATCACAGTTCCCATCGCCAGCTTCCTCGGGCGCATCGGCATCTCGGCCAATACTGTCACCCTGGTCGGTTGCCTGCTGACCATTGCAGTGGCAGTGCTACTCTCCAGGGGACACCTGAGGCTGGGAGGGATATGTCTCGTCGTCGCGGCTGCACTTGACAGCCTCGACGGCACGATAGCACGCCAGATCGGAAAGCCGACCAGGTTTGGAGCCTTTCTGGATTCGGTGCTCGATAGGGTGTCCGATTCTGCGGTACTGTTGGGCCTGGGCTGGTGGTACATGAGCCAGCCTGGTCTCAGTGAAGAGATCCTGGCCTACGTCGCGACCTTTGGGTCCCTCATGGTCAGCTATACGCGAGCCCGCGCTGAGGCCATCGGAGTGGAATGCAATGTTGGGCTCTTCACCCGGGTCGAACGCACCACAGTCCTCATCGCCGCCCTGATCCTGGGATTGACCCCCCTTGGGCTATGGCTGCTGGCCATCGGCACAGTCCTCACCGCCCTCCACCGGGTCATGTACGTCTATCTTCGAACAAGGGACATCTGGCTCTGAGTTCAGCGCGCTTTTGTGGGCTAGAGTCTATTAGAAGGGAGACGGCTCGGTCTCAGCTTGCCTGTGCGGCCCCGAAACCAGATAGGCACGATCACTACTTGCCAGCAGCGATCACATGTGGTAGAATCCTACCGAAAGCTCGAGCATGGTGGGCGTAGCCGAGTGGTTAAGGCATCTGGTTGTGGCCCAGAAGACCGTGGGTTCGAATCCCACCGCTCACCCAAAGCAAGACGCAACCGACCTCGCGAGGCAGTGGCCGATTGCGTTTTGGTTGCATTCGCCGCCAAAGGCTCAGACCCTGAAGTGGTCGAACGTTGGCAGGTGGTCCCTGTTTCTGGCAAACATCTCGTTGACCATCTCCTTGATCTCTGCCAGCGACAGCACAGCCGCCGTCAGGGGATCGTAGCAGATGGCCCGAAACACCATGGTTGGGTCGCCGGATAGACAGCCATCAACCGCCATCTCCTCGACCGCGACGCTGACGTTGTTCAGAGCAGCACACTGGGCCGGAAGGGCGCCAACGTGAATGGGGTTGAAGCCACGCCTATCTGCATACACTGGGACCTCCACGCAAGCGCCCTCTGGTAGATTGGGGATCAAGCCGGAGTTGGGGACGTTGCCGTTGAACTTGAAGGGCTCGCCGCCGGCATAGGCATTGATGATATAGGCCGCATACTCCTGGCCCCGGCTCAGGTCCAGGGATTCTGGATCGTCCAGCCATTCCTGAATCCTGTTCTTCCACTCCTCTTGCCTGGCAAGATACTCATCGAGAATGTAGGCATAGACGCCCGGGTTCCAGCCCGTGCCATGGGTGCAGTACTTCTCTATGAGGTCCGGCCGCTTGCGGAACCACCAATTGTACTCCGAGTTGTGACCGCTAGACTCGGTCACGTAGTAGCCCAAATGCAGGAACATCTCGTTGCGAACGATCTCCTCATCGTAGACCTCGGGCCTCTGCACCGCCTTCCGAATGAGCGGATAGGCGTCTTTGCCGTTCCATTCGTACTTGACATACCAGGCCTGGTGATTGATGCCCGCACAGACGTAGGTGATCTCGTCAAAGGGGGCGCCGATCCAACGGGCCAGCATCGCTGCCGTGCCCTGAACACTGTGGCACAGCCCAGTGACCTTCACGCTCGTCTCGCGCTGCATTGCCCGACAGAGCATGGCCATGGGGTTCGTGTAGTTCAACAGGATGGCATCCGGACAGTATCGTTCGATGTCGCGGCAGATGTCCAGCATCACTGGGATGGTGCGCAACGCTCGGAACACGCCGGATGGGCCGCGCGTATCTCCTATGTTGGTGTCGATCCCATACTTCTTTGGGATCTCGATGTCGTGGCGCCAGATGTGCACCCCCCCAGCGAGGATGGTGCAGATCACCGCGTGGGCCCCTTTGAGGGCCTCAGCGCGATCCATAGTGGCCTCCACCCTTGCGGGATAGCTGCCCTCGCTCACGATGCGGTCTACGGCTCGCTTGACATAGTCAAGGCGCTCTGCATCGATATCCATGAGAGAAAGCGTAGCATCCCTCAGCACAGGAAAGGTCAGAATGTCCCTGACCAAGCTGCGGGTGAAGCCAAAACTCCCGGCACCGATGAACGCGATCTTTGTCATTGAATCACTCCCTCCTGTCAGATGTGACCTTGCCCTCGGGTGCCAACCGACACGGGCCGAAGAGCGCCCTGGTGGGGAGACCCGCAAGAGCAGGGGACACCCTCATGAGACCAAGTCCCGCTCCAGGCCGCTGCCAGTGGGCGACGGACTTGGTCCAGCCAGCCATGCCTTCAGTTAGTCCCGCCAGTCACCTCCCAGTAGACGACGTCGAAAACTCGATTTGAGCCATAACAGCTATTGACGTGATGCAATATTCGGAGTATAATAGAGGAAGCAGATTCCAGGCAAATCGGGACCGTCTGATGCAAGATATCCCCCAAACCGTTGAACTCGGTAGCCGCTCCTTGTTTCCCCAGTCGGGGGACTTGTGGATGGCCCACCGAGTGCTTTTGTTGTCGCGCACCGCCGGCGTTTCGTCGAGAGCCGTAGGAGGCATCTGATTGCGCAAGCTTCCATGTGGCCATTCATCGGGCACGACAGCTTGACTTCATACGAATGCAAACTGGAGAGGCCTTCTGAGATGGAGCATGTACTGCAGAACGCAAGAGCACGAGGTTCTATCACTGCGAATGAACTGATGCGGCATTACCCCAGACTGGAGGAATGCGTACCTCAGGTAGATGAGCTATTTGCCAGGCTCTTTGATGAGGGCATAGAGGTCATCCTCGACGGCAGCGATGGGTCTACGCCCCCGGCAGAGACAACAGGCAAGGGCACGTTGCCCCCCGAGACCGCAACGACAGAACCCGATCCCGACGAAGAGGAGCCTCTTGACGAATCGAAAACGCGGGTGGACCTGGACGACATCTCTGCTGAGGACACGGTCAGCCTCTACTTGAAGCAGATGGGCCAGGTGCCTCTGCTGTCGGGGGCACAGGAAGTAGAACTGGCACGCCAGATCGAGGACGCCCTGAAGGCCCGCTCTCGGCTCCACAGCCCCTCCATCTCCAGCGAGGAACGGGCAACACTCCTGGACATCATTGCCGCTGGAGAGCAGGCTCGCATCCAGGTCGTTGAGGCCAACACGCGCCTGGTGGTCAGTGTTGCCAAGAAGTACATCGGTCAGGGCGTGCCCTTCCTGGATTTGATTCAGGAGGGCAACATCGGCCTGATGAAAGCTGTGGAAAAGTTCGACTATCATCGAGGCTACAAGTTCAGCACCTATGCAACATGGTGGATACGTCAGGGCATCACTCGGGCCCTCGCCCAGCAAAGCCGGCTTATCCGTTTGCCGGTACATGCCGGCGACCAGATTCGCAAGATCTATCGTACAGCCGAAAACTTGGAGCAAGAGTCAGGACGTCGCCCCACACCAGAGGAGATCGGCGAAGAGACGGGACTGAACCCCACCAAAGTGGACCGACTCCTTCGCATCTCTCGATACCCCATCTC
>DATKWG010000189.1:0-8696 GCA_035529675.1 Anaerolineae bacterium | reverse complement strand
CTCGGGGTGCTGCAAAGTATGTAGGATGCCCCAGGCACACGATTCAGGGTTGTTGGGATAGATGGTGATGCCCGTCTCGGCATGTTTGACCACCTCGCGGAGGCCACCAACCTCGCTGACCACGACGGGGGTGCGGGCGGCCATCGCCTCCAGCGCGACGATTCCAAAGGGCTCGTAAAGGCTTGGAAAGACGGCACAGTCGGCCACTTTGTAGAGCCGGTCTCTGTCCTCGTCGGTGATGAATCCTGGTACGAGCACATTGTCGGACAGCCCCATTTGCTTCACCAGTTGGCGTATTCTCTGGAGCTCTGGGCCCTTGCCAGCGATGATGAACCTGGTTTGCGGCGCCTCAGCGAGAACGCGCGGCACTGAGCGCACCAACACCTCTGCGCCCTTTTCCTGGACGATTCGACCGACGTAGAGGACTATGGCTTCGTCGTCCGGGGCATACCTGGCGCGAAAGCTGGCCAGATCCCGTCTGTCCAAGGCCTGGAAGCGGCTTGGGTCAACTCCATTCGGAATGACATCGATCTTGTCCAATGGCGTGCCAAAGTAGCTGTGGGTCTCTTTGGCCATATGATGCGCGCAACAGATCACGCGCCAAGCCTCGTAGGTGAGCCGCCATTCAGCGTCGTTGATCCTGTGCGACAAGTCGCTTGGCAAATATCCACGTCCGCGCCCGCGCTCGGTGGCGTGGATGGTGGTCAACAGGGGCAGTCTGAAGGCGTTCTTGAGGTATATGCCCGCGAACGAGGTGAGCCAATCGTGACTGTGGATGAGATCGAACGGTCCGCTGCGCTCAATGATCCTCTTGCATTCGCCCTCCAATGCCGCGTTGACCTGCAGAACCTCGGTGAGGAAGGTGAGACACTCACCATGCTCGACCGCGACACCAACGCGATGAATGGTGGCTCCCTCGCTGGCCTCCACCGAGTGGTGGGCGCCTGGCACCGGAGTCACGACGTGCAGCTCGACGTCGCGGCGAGCAAGAGCTGGGGTGAGTTCAGCCACATGTTTGCCCAGGCCACCTGCGACGTGCGGCGGATACTCCCAACTCAGCATGATAACCCGCATGGCTCACTTTTCCCTTCGGCGCCGTCGGTGCGTCGTCGCCGTGATTATACCGAGGGTGGACAAGGTCGGCAAGGGCTCGGGCTTGCTTCGCACTTGCGCAGTGGCTACAATGGCGAAGCCAAACCGAAAAACGATCTGGACCACCCACCAGAAGTCTGGCTTTGTGTGCAGAGAAGTGGGTCACTGGGTGCTGCTGCCACGCGGGCCCGAGTGAATGGACCAGTGGTGGAGAGCGGTTCACGGCGCGGAGAATGTCGATGAGCACACCATGGGCGGCCAAGCTGGCTGAAAGGAGGGGGAAACAGGATGCGCGAGAAGATCATCGAGGCCCTACTGGCCCGGGCTGTCGGTGGGCGGGTCTCCTGCGCTGCCGCGCATGACGTTGCAGGGCAGTTGGGCATCGCACCCCTGGATGTGGCCAGCGCACTGAACAGGACGCACTTGCGCTTCTACCGCTGCCAACTCGGGCTCTTTGGCTATGGCCCGAAGCCGGAAGGCAAGCACAAGATCGTTCTCAAGGCCGATCGGGTGCCTGAGGAGATCGAGGCCGCCGTCATGAGCAGGAGCGGGGACGCGTGCATATCGTGCGAGGCCGTCTGGGAGTTGGCTGGTGAGTTCGAGTACCCGCGCCTGGGCATAGCCAACATACTGGAGGCGATGGGCCTCAAAGTGAGAAAGTGCCAACTGGGTTGCTTCTAGGCCATTCACCTCAGGGGTTCGCCTTTCCTGGTGTTGCGGCCCATAGGCGAGGCTTGCACGACAAGGGCTGCGAGCCCGCTTGTTCGACGTTTTGACGCCTGTGCGCTGTCGTGCTATTATGCGCGCCAGCTTGACGTAGGGAGGATCAATGGCTCGGTCTGTCAAGGGTTACACGCTTGCGACGTACCTGGCGCTCATGTCCAGAATGGGTGGCGACGTGGAGCGTATGTCCCCTCGCGCGAGAAAGGCTTATCTGAAGCGCCGCTTGCGGCTGATCGAAGCCCAGATACGAGCGTTGTCCGACAGACTGTATGCCCAGTCCGGCGATACTGCGCATCATTGGACCATACGTCAAGAACCGTTCGATGATGATAGGTGGGCCGTCTTGGTGAGCTTGGACTATCTGATCGCCGCCAGAGAATCACTCAAGACAGCCATGAGGACGCTATGAGGCGCATCATCGATCAGCACGGGTTGGCGGCGGCGGTGCGCGCTTTCTGTGTCTGATCGTGTGCCTGCCGCGGCGCAGACTGGGGTCATCCATAGGCAAATGCTCGATTGGTGGAGAAGGTTCGTTGGCATGGCCGACGCGGAACGGGCCAAGATCCTGGCCTTGATCGCGGGTGGCATGATAGTGGCGTTGCTCTACGGCCTGGGAGGCTTGAGTCTCTACCTTCGCGCCCACTATCTCCGGCCGAGTCCGCCCCATACCGATGTCACCCAAACGGTCATGCCCGAGATCACCAGCCCGCCAGAGACGCAGACACCCACCCTGTTCCCGACGTTTACAAGCCGCCCAGCCGACAAGGCGGGCCAATGGTAGCGCCTTCTCTCACCGCCGTAGGGCAGAAGACCACTCGCCCTGGGTGGCAGTGACCCTCAGTCCGTTGACCTGCTGTGGTGATGGGTCTGGTGTGGCTGGCGCGGCATGATGTCTGACTGCCGGGCGCCCACTCCTCGGGTGGCCGCGCGCTATCGGGAACGCCAGAGTTTCAGGAGAAAGGCAACATATGGACACAGTAGGGCTGTTGCGCGACCTGTCGCAGGCGAGCGGCGTATCCGGCTATGAAGATGAAGTGCAGGCGATCGTTCGCCAGGCTCTTGAGCCTCACGCCGACACTCTCCGCATCGATGCTTTGGGCAATCTGATCGCCCTGAAGAGGGGCAAGCAGGCCGACGGAGCCCCCACGCGCGCTGTCATGTTGGCCGCCCATGCCGACGAGATCGGACTGATGGTCAAGGAGCTGGAGGAGGGTTTCATCCGCTTCACCCGCGTGGGGGGCGTTGACGTGCGCATCCTGCTGGGGCAGGAGGTCGTCGTTCATGGGGAGCGCCCCCTGCCTGGGATCGTAGGTTCGCGTCCGCCCCACATTACTCCCCCAGAGGAGAGGGAGAAGATCGTCGGTCTTGACGAGCTCTTTATCGACGTCGGCATTCCCGAGGAGCGCTTGAGCAAGCTGGTACACGTGGGCGATATCGTCACCATGCGGCGCGATTTTCTCGAGTTGGCCAGCGGGTGTGTCTGTGGCAAGGCCTTCGATGATCGCGCTGGAGTGGTCGCTGTCGTGGAATGCATGGAGACGCTCAGCACCATGGACCATCTGTGGGACGTGTATGCCGTAGCCACCTCCCAGGAAGAGGTGGGCTTGCGGGGAGCGATGGTCAGCGCGTACGGCATCGTGCCCGATGTGGCCATTGCCGTGGACGTGGGCTTTGGGGCGCAGCCGGGCGTGGACGAGGCCGAATCGGTCAAGATGGATGCTGGGCCGGCGATTGCCAGAGGGCCTAGCATTCATCCGCTGATGTACGAGAAGTTGGTCGCCACGGCGAAAGAGCACGAGGTGCCTCACCAGACGGAGATCATTGCCGGGCGATCGGGCACGGATGCGTGGGCCATACAGGTGACCCGCGAGGGAATACCTTGTGGATTGCTGTCGATCCCTCTCCGCTATATGCACACGTCGGTGGAGACCGTTTGCATCAAGGACATCAATCGTACCGCCCGGCTCATGGCCCTGTTCATCGCCGGCCTGGACGAGCATTTCGCCGAAGCCATGGGACTTGACTGATCTGTTATCACTACCCGCTGGTGGTCCGAGTGGCAGCGTGAGTGTCGGGGGCCACCGGGGCAGGGCGAGGGTGGGAAGGAGCTGCAACGTGCTGCTAAGGGAGCTATCTGAGGCACGCGGAGTTTCTGGCAACGAGGGCCCCGTGCGTGACATCATCCTGGAGGCCGTGGGGGACCTGGTGGACGAACATCGCGTCGATGCGATGGGCAACTTGATCTGTCTCAAGAAGGGCCGTCGCCAGTCGTCAGAGCAGGCTTGGCCTCGCAAGGTCATGATCGCAGCCCACTTGGATGAGGTCGGGCTTATCGTCACAGGTATCAACGGGGACGGGACGCTCCGCTTTGACAAGGTGGGTGGCATCGACGATCGTATTCTGCTGTCCAAGCAGGTCCTTGTGGGACAGGAGGCGCTACCTGGAGTCATCGGCTATCGGCCCATTCACCTGATCCCCAGGAAAGAGCGCGAGCGGGTGGCCGACCCAAAGAAGCTGGCCATCGATATTGGCGCAGCAGATAAGAGTGACGCCGAGAAGCTGGTCCAGCCGGGGAACTATGTCTCGTTCCGCACCGCTTTCCAAGTGCTCGATGAGGAGGGACTGCGCACCGTCAAGGGCAAGGCTTTCGACGACCGCGTGGGATGCGCCATGCTGGTGGAGCTGCTCAAAGAGGACTATGCTTTCGATCTGTATGCGGCTTTTACCGCCCAGGAGGAACTGGGACTGAGGGGCGCCAGAGTGGCTGCCTATGCAATCAACCCAGACGTTGCCTTTGTTCACGAAGGGACGGTTTGTGACGATCTACCCAAGAAGAAGGACCTGAGCCCCGTCACTGAGTTGGGCAAGGGCCCCGCCATCACCTTCATGGACCGGAGCGTCATCACCGATCGGCGCCTGGTGAAGCTGCTGGTGACCACGGCTGAGAAACTGGGCATCCCCTATCAGTTCAAACGAGTCGTGTCGGGAGGCACAGATGCCGGCGCCATTCATCTCACCCGCGAGGGGGTGCCCTCTGTGGTGGTGTCCGTACCCAGTCGGTACATACATGCGCCGGTCAGCTTGCTAAGCTTGTCCGATTTTGACTACACGGTGAAGCTCATGCGCGCCGCGCTGCATACTTTGGAAGGAGGGCTAGAGTCGTGAAGGAGCTCATCAAGAAACTGGTGGAGGCCCACGGTCCCTCGGGCGACGAGGAACAGGTGCGCGCCTTGATCGAGGAGGTGATCAGGGGCAAGGTGGACCAGGTGCGAACGGATGCCTTGGGCAACCTGATTGCCCTGAGAAGGGGCACGGGCGGCGGCAAGCGGGTCATGGTCGCGGCGCACATGGACGAGATAGGCGTAGTAGTCACCCACGTGGACAAGAAGGGCTTCTTGCGCGTCGCCCCAGTCGGCGGCGTGCGCCCCCTGACGATGGTGGGCGATCGGGTTCGCTTTGCCAATGGCACCATCGGGGTCTTGGGCCGTGAGAAGTGGCTCCGCGTCTCCACCTTGCCGACGTGGGATCAGCTGTTCCTCGACGTTGGGGCTACGTCGCCGGACGACGTGCCGGTGGGTGTCGGTGATGTGGCTAGTTTTGTGCGCCCCTTCACCGACCTGGCGGCGGAGCCGGCAGCAGAGCTGCATCTTCGACATAAAGGGACAGGCAAGCGCCTGGTATCCAAAGCCATGGACGACCGGATCGGTTGCGCGGTCGCCATCCACGCGCTCATGCAGATGGACGCATCGCCGAATGATGTCTACTTCTGCTTTAGCGCGCAGGAGGAGGTGGGCACCCGGGGCGCTGTGGTCGCGGCCTTTGGGGTCGAGCCAGAAGTGGGCCTGGCCATCGACGTGACTGACACCGGCGACACGCCCGAAGCACATCCCATGGCGGTAGAGTTGGGGGGTGGGCCGGCCATCAAGGTGATGGACTCTGAGATGATAACTCCGCCCAGCATCAAGCGCTGGATGATCGAGGCCGCCGAGTCCCTGGGGATCGACTATCAGCTCGAGGTCCTTGAAAGGGGTGGCACCGATGCGCGCGCCATACAGCGGTCGCGCGCAGGCGTTCCCACGGGGTGCCTGTCGATCCCCTGCCGCTACGTCCACACGCCCTCGGAGATGGTGGACTATGGCGACGTGCAAGCCGCCGTCAGGCTGCTCACCGAGTTGATGAGCAAGGAGATCGATCTCTAATACTACTCCGTTACTCTGCCTTGAGGCCAGTGGAAGCTGGTCGCCCGGGGCGCAAGGCATCGATTTCGCCCAGGCAATGAACGACGTGCGAATGTCTCGCGCGCCGTCCATTTGATTGTGCTCCAGCATGGGCTCGCCAGATGTGAACTCCCCGCAGGTTTCCTCGGCCTGGCGAATGGGAAGCCTGATGCACTATGCGGACGCCTTCGGTTCAAGGCAAGCGCCTTTCACCTGGCCTCGGAGCTTTGGTTGATATACTATCGTCGGGGATTCTGCGATGGTCGTTGTGTTGGCGCTCGTTTTAGGGCCTGTCGTGTATCGCAAGGGGAGCGATCGCCTCTCAATGTTACTGCGAAAGGACGGTAGAAGAGATGGATATTGGCGACATCTTTGAGTCGGTGCAAATGAAAGAGCTGGCAACAGGTTTTCTGTTCACTGAGGGTCCCGTATGGCACCCCGACGGTTACCTGCTCTTCAGCGACATCCCCGCCAGCATCGTATACCGTTGGGAGCCCGGCGGGACAGCAGAGCCCTGGCGCACACCGAGCAGTGGTGCAAACGGGCTCACCTATGACCGGCAGGGCCGGCTCATTGCCTGCGAGCACGAGACCCGCCGCGTCACCCGCACGGAACTCGATGGAACCGTGGCGCCTCTGGCCGCGCACTACCAGGGAAAGCGTCTGAACAGCCCCAATGATGTTGTCGTGGCGAGTGACGGCAGCATCTATTTCACTGATCCTCCCTATGCCGTGAGACCCGAAGAGAAGGAGCTTCCCTTCAACGGTGTCTATCGCATCGCGCCCGAGGGCACGCTGGAGCTGCTGGTGGACGATTTTGAGCGCCCCAACGGACTGGCCCTCTCGCCGGATGAAGGAACTCTGTACATCGACGACACCACACGGCGCCAGATCCGCGCCTTCGATGTGGCCTCTGATGGCAGCCTGCTAAATGGGAGGCTCTTCGCTCACATGGAATCAGACATGGAAGGCGGACCCGACGGGATGAAGGTTGACGTTGAAGGCAACGTCTACTGCACGGGACCTGGCGGCCTGTGGGTCTACCGGCCCGACGCTGACTTGATTGGTATCGTGATTGGGCCTCAGCGACCGGCAAATCTGGCCTTTGGTGGCCGCGATCGGAGGACTCTCTACCTCACCTGTCGCACGTCACTCTACATGCTGCACACAAGGATCGAGGGCGTGCCTGTCTTCTAGCCCTGGTCAGCCTCGTTCGATCTTGCTCTGTCCAGCCCGCGTGAGACAGATGGGAGGCGCCGTGGCTAGACCGGAAGGCACTGCGACATTCGCTCGGCCGCGTCGCCCGCCAGAGGCCGCCCCATGGTGCCCGACTCTGGCAGCCAAGCGCGGATTCCACTATCTCGCCAATGCCCTGTCGCTCGGATCGACTCGTACAGCCTGTGAGTCCCTGAAGTCAAAGAGTCGCTTGCCCCTGGGCCTGCTAAGGCTTGACCACCGTGCCGTCGATCCGGCGGATCTCGGGCCAGGAAGCGCGCCCCTCGTCGTCGGGATATGGATACCTGGCTGCCAGCGCCTCGTCGATGTCTACCCCGTGACCAGGCCTGTCGTTGGGCCACATGCAGCCATCGTGTACCTCGGGGCACCCGGGAAAGACTGCCTGCGTCTCTGGCGGGAAGAAGGATAGCTCCTGGATGCCGAAATTGGGGATCGCCAGGTCCAGGTGCATGTTGACCGCGTGGCCAACTGGCGATACATCGCCGGGGCCGTGCCAGGCAGTGCGGACCCCCATGAACTCGCAGAAGGCGGCCAGCTTTCGGGCAACGCTCAGCCCGCCGATGTCTGAGATGTGCACCCGGATAAAGTCGATGAGGCGCTCTCTGATGAGGGGGACGTATTCGGCCTGGTTCACGAACAGCTCGCCCATGGCTATGGGCGTACAAGTCTGCTGGCGCACCATGCGAAAGTATTCGATATCCTCCGGCGCGAACAGGTCTTCGAGGAAGAAAAGGCGATACTGTTCCAGTTCCTTGGCCAGCCAGACGCCCTGAATGGGCGGTATGCGCTCGTGTACGTCGTGCAAGAGCTCGACGTCGAAACCCAGCGCGGCGCGCAGGTGCTCGAACAGCTTGGGCACCGTGCTAAGATACGGCCCCGGCTCCCACGTGCGGGTCTGCGAAGGATTCAAAGCCGATATGACCTCGCCTCCCCTGCTGCCGTAAGTTGTGAGCCCGGGAATGCGCACCTGACACCGAATGTAGCGGAATCCCTGGGCCATGTAGCGCCGAACCGCATCTTCCACCTCGGCAAAGTCGCGCCCAGAGGCGTGGGTGTACACCGGCACTGCTTCGCGGCACTTGCCTCCCAGCAACTGGTAGAGGGGCATGTTGGCTCGCTTGGCCTTGATGTCCCAGAGAGCCTGGTCAACGCCGCTGAGAGCGTTGTTCAAGACCGGGCCACTTCTCCAGTAGGAGCTGACGTAGGCCGCCTGGTAGACGTCCTCGATGCGGTCCGCATCACGCCCGACCACGAATGGTCTGAGATAGCTCTTGATGGCCGACGCTACGGCCAACGGTCTCTGGGTGAAGGTCGCGCATCCAAGCCCGTAGAGGCCGGGTTCGCTAGTGATGACCTTGACCACCACCAGGCGAATGCCGTTGGGTGCGGTCAGGATGACCTTGACATCGGCGATGGTGAGGGGAGCGAG
>DATKWG010000188.1:0-7963 GCA_035529675.1 Anaerolineae bacterium | reverse complement strand
GTGCCCCACCGAAACCGCGACCCCGTGGGCCACGGCCAAGCGGATGAGCTCCTCACTCTTGGGAAGCTCCGGGGCCAGGGTGAGCAGCTTGACCACGCCCGTGCTCAGAATCTGGCGCCATTCGTCTGCATCCGGGTCGCGGATGTGAGAGGGATCTTGGGCGCCGGCTCGTTCCGCATTCAGGTAGGGACCTTCCACGTGAGCGCCCAACAGGGTGGCTCCTCCAGTCCCCGAGCGCATCACATCGGCCACATTCTCCAGGGCGGCCAGGATCGACTCCAGGGGGTTGCTAGTGGTCGTGGCCAGGAAAGCGGTCACGCCGTGCTGGGCATAGAAGCGGGCCATTTGGCGCAGCGCCTGGCGTGTTGCATCCATGGTATCGTAGCCAAGTGCGCCGTGAACGTGGAGGTCGATCAGTCCAGGGGCCAGGATCAGGCCACCGACGTCGATGAGCCGTGCCTGTGGCACGGACGGAGGTGCTCCTTGACCCACTTCCGCGACAAGTCCTCCCTCAACGAGGACCCAGCCCTCGTGGTGGAGTTCCTGCTTAACATACAGGCTGGCATTGCAGAACAGCGCTGGTCTGCTGTCAGTCACAGGTGCCTGCATCCTGTGGCTCCCAGTCCGAGGCGACCAAGGCTACAACCCCTCCGGCTCTTGCTCCCTGATGCCGAGATAGCGCGCATAGGCTTGGTCCCACCCGGCGGTTGACCCTGGCTCGTAGGTGATGACCTCGAAAGAACGTCGCACCAGCTCGCGTGCCTCAGCCAGAGAGCCGAGGCGTCCCCGGGCGAGCGCCTGCATCAGCACGTTGCCTGCCGCCGTGGCCTCGACGGGCCCGGCCATGACTGGTCTCTGGGTAGCATCGGCAGCCAGTTGGCAAAGCAACTGGTTCTGGCAACCACCTCCCACGATGTGAACGGTCTCCAGAGACTCTCCTGTCATCATCTCGACCTTGTCCAGAACCCACCGGTACTTGAGCGCCAGGCTCTCCAACGCGCAACGAACGATCTCGCCCTTGGTGTCTGGCTCCTGCTGCCCCGTGCGAGCGCAGAACGCTCGGATGCTGGCGGGCATGTCCGCCGGCCGCAAGAAGCTGTGGCTATCGGGCTCGATCAGGGGACCATGTGCAGGGGCCTGCGAAGCCAGCGCAGTGATCTCGTCGTAGGAGAGAGCTCGCCCCTCTCGCGCCCAGGCTCGGCGACACTCCTGCACCAGCCAGAGGCCCATGATGTTCTTCAGGAAGCGGAAGGAACCGCACACGCCCCCTTCGTTGGTAAAGTTGAATTCCAGGCTCTCTTTGGTGATGACTGGCTCGGTCACCTCGATGCCCATCAGCGACCAGGTGCCCGAGCTGATATAGGCGAACCGCTTGCTTTTCGCGGGCACGGCGGCAACCGCTGAGCCGGTATCGTGACAGGCCGGCGCGATGACTGACGCCTTCTCCAGGCCCGTATCCCCAGCCACCTCGGGGCGGAGATCGCCAAGTATGCTCCCAGGCTCAACTACCTCTTGGAGGATGTGAGTCGGCAGACCCAGCCTCTCCAGCAGGACGTGCGCCCAAGCCCGCTCTCGTGGATTGTACAACTGGCTCGTGGTCGCTTCAGAGAACTCGCAGACCTTGACCCCGGTGAGCCAGTAGTTGAACAGATCGGGCATCATGAGCAGGGCATCGGCCTGCTCGAGCATGGGATCACGGTGCAGCTTCATGGAGAGCAACTGGAAAAGAGTGTTGATCTCCATGAATTGAATCCCCGTGTATTGAAAGATCTCCCCACGGGGCACTCTCTCAAAGGCTGCCTCAAGCATGCCCTCTGTGCGCGGGTCGCGGTAATGATGAGGGTTGCCCAGGAGAGCACCGTTGCGCCCGATGAGAGCAAAATCCACGCCCCACGTGTCCAGCCCGATACCATCCAGGCCAGGACCGAACTGGCGGCGATAGAGGCTCAGGCTCTGCTTCATCTCCTCGAACAGGCGGAGTACGTCCCAGTGGAGACTGTCAAAGACTCTGACCGGACTGTTGGGGAAGCGTCTGACGGTCGAGAGTTCTAGCCTTTCACCGTCGAACCGCCCCACGACCGCTCGACCGCTCTCAGCCCCCAGATCGAAGGCCAGGTAGTTGCTCGTCTGGCTCATGGCGGCGCACTCCTTCTCTCGGGTCCAGCAAGACCAACTAACCGGCCGAATGGCCACAATGGATCACGACTATCCCTCAGGAAAGGGAGGCAATCCCTGCACCTTGTTGCGCGTGAACCGAGCTATCTCGCGCATGGTCGCGATGAGGGGAACCGCCAGATACGCTCCAGCCACATTCGCAACCGCTGCCCCGACGATGACCGCGACCAGGACGACAAGAGGGGGAAGGTCTAGCCGCTTGCCGATGACGTTAGGCTCAATGACCAGCATAGTGATTTGCTGGATGCCAATGTAGACACCGATCACGATGACCCCGAAGAGCCAGTTATCGACAGAGAGGAGCGTGGAGCCCTGCCAGAAGGCGATGATGGCTGCCGGCACAACCGCAATCAACGGGCCAATCGAAGGTATCGTGTTCAGGACACCGGCCAACAGCCCCAACCACAAGGACCACGGTAGACCGATCGCCGAACCTGCCGCCCAGGTGATGCCACCGGTGATCACCGACAGCAGCAACTGACCCTTGATGTAGGTGATCCACAGTTCGCCGATGCGACCAAGCAGGAGGATCACTTCTGGCGGCCTTGCGTCAGATGCGCTTTCCACCTCTCCTCTTCTCTGCCGACTCATCCAAACTCGAGTTGGCAGGGGCGAGGTTACCTCGCCCCTACATGCTGACAGGAGGCATTTGCAGCAGGCTCTCAAGCCCTGGGACCGAGGCCGCTAGATCGACGCAACTTCCACCGGCAGGCCCGTCTCCAGCGACTGGTTGGCCGCCAGACAGAAGGCCAGCGTCTTGAGCGCGTCCGCATAGGGGGAACGGATACCTCTGGCGTCGCCGGTCTGTACGGCCTCCACAAAGGCAGCGTCCTCTATCTCAAAGATATCGGGCTCGCCAGCGACGCGTTCCTCTTCCAGGCGCGACTTGCTGATGACCACCGAGTGGTCCCAGCCGGTGAAGGTAACATAGTGGCGCATGGCAGCCAGGGTCAGGTGTACTCCCCCAGCGCCAGTGCGACCGGCGCAAGAGCTCATCAGGTTGCCCACTGCGCCGCTGGCAAACTGGATGGCGACCGTGCTGGCATCCTCCACGTCGTAGTCGGGCACATCCCTGATGAAATCCCTGGCCCCCTGAGCATAGACCAGCTCGGGCTCGCCGACGATGTAGCGCACCAGATCGAAGATGTGCGTTGTCTGCTCGACGATCTGCCCCCCCGACTCGGCTTTGACCCGCCACCAGTGCACCCCCGGCATGCCGCCGATCCAGCCCCCGTGCACCAGCACTGGCGGATCGTCTGCCAGCAGCTCCTTAACGCGGCCCACTCCTCGGCGATAGCGGTTCATATAACCCGCCACGGCCAGAGTGCTAGTGCGTTCGACCTCCTCCAGAATGCCTCGCGCGGTATCCATAGAGTTGCTGATCGGCTTCTCCACCAGAAAGGGGATGCGACGTTCGAGCAGCGCCCTCTCGGCCTGGCCATGAGCGAAGGGCGGCAAGCATACCCAGGCAGCATCTGGCCTGACGGCATCCAGCATCTCGGCCACGCTGTCGCTGTAGCCCGACCCGCCGTACTTGGCGACGAAGCCCTGCGCGCGCTCGGCCACTATGTCGAACGCGCCCACGAAGGTGATGTCATCGCGCTTGGCCAACCCCTCAGCGTGACGTCGGGAGATCCCTCCTGTACCAATGAATGCTACGCGCACTGTTCCTCCTTATTCCGTCGGTTTCTGCCTAGCCCTCGACCAGGCCGAGCGCCTGCGTCAGGGACTCTTGGGTGTCCATCGTGGGACTATACTCGAGGCCCACATACCCATCGTAGCCCGTCGCGTCGATGGCCCTCAATATGCCGCGATAGTCCAGCTCGCCCCCCACCAGCTCGTGGCGTCCGGGGACCCCCGCGGCGTGAAAGTGCCCGATCTGATCGATGTAGGTGGTCAAGTTGTCGATGATGTTGCCCTCCATGATCTGCTGGTGGTATAGGTCCATGAGGATCTAGACCGCGGGAGAGTTGACCTCCTGAACAAGGTCAACTGCCTGGGTCATACGGGTGAGCCAATAGCCGTGATGGTTCACCAGGGTGTTCAGGGGCTCGATCACCAGGGTCAGGCCGTTGTCGCCAGCGACCCTGCCAACCGCCGCGAGATTGCGCACCACGCGCCGCCGGGTGATCTCGTATGTCTCGTCATCGTAGACATTGCCCACGGTGGCTATGATGGTTTCGCAACGCAGCTCCTTGGCCACAGCGGCCGTCTCCTCCATCCCCCTGACCAGCTCAGCCGCGATGTTTCGTCTTATCAGGCTGGATGGGGGCTCCAGACAGAGGGCCACGATGCGAAGGTCGTGCTCGTTCATCGCGGTCTTGATCTTGGCGATGTCCTTGCTCCTCCACCCCCAGAACTCGCACGCGCCGAAGCCCAGTGCAGCGACTCGGGCGATGCGCTCCTCGTAGGGCAGATCGCGCCAGTACATCTCGAGGCACACCGATAGCTTGGGCATCTGGCCTCCTTCATGGATTCATTGGTGGGCTCGACCACTGGCTTGGCGCCTTGGCACGCGGGGCCGCGTCGAGCCGAATTTAGACTTGTCCTGCCGCCTCCAGGTCGAGATAGAGCACAGCATTGGGATGGCGGCGCATGAGAGTCGCAGGGCAGGCGGTGGAGATGGGACCGGTCAGAGTCCTGCGCACGGCCTCCGTCTTGTTCCGACCTGGCACAACACAGTAGAGCCACCGCGCCGACATCAGAGCCGGCATGGTCATGGATAGGGCCACCTTGGGTACATCGTCGATCGTGGGGAACGCACCGTCGTGCACCTGCTGCATGCGGCAAAGGTCATCCAGGGTCACTATCTTGACGGTTCTCGGGTCCTCAAAGTCTGCCTCGTGCGGATCGTTGAAGGCCATGTGACCGTTCTCACCGATGCCCGCACATACGATGTCTACGGGGCGCTCATTCAGAAGAGCGCCATAGCGCTCACACTCCGCCTCGCCATCGGCAGCGTTGTCGTCGATGTACTCGACCCGACCTGGCTTGACCCGGCGGAAAAGGCGCGCCCACAAAAAGCTGCCAAAGAGCTGTGGAGCCTTTGCTTCCAGTCCGAGATACTCGTCCATGTGAAAGGCTTCCACCCTGCTCCAGTCCAGGTCTTCCGTCGTGCGTAGGGCGGCCAAGAACTCGCTTTGGGAAGGTGCTGCAGCAAACACGACCCGCACCCACTTCTGCTGAGCATAGATCTCTTGCATCCGGCGGGCCACATCGTACGCTGCGGCAGCCCCCATGTCATCGCGTGAAGCATATACTTGAACCGCGAGCTGACCAACAGTCATCGTCTGCATCGGAGCTGGGCGACTCATCATGTTACCCGGCCTGCACTCCACCCGCGTACAGAACCTCTCCCGTCCCCATGTCCATCAGAGAGCAGCACGGTAACCGGTGCTCTGACTAGACCGTCAGTTTCGGGCGAGGATCCTCGATCTTGCCAACACTTACCAATATCGCCAACACCGCGTTGTTCTCCAGTATGGCCAGAGTTACCATCCCGACAAAAACCAGGGGCAGTTGAGTCGCAACGCTGACGGCCAGAAACAGGATATGAAAAGAAGCGACGAAAAAGGCGTAGAAAGGATTGATCAGAACTAGATAGGCAGAGTTGCGCCAGGCGAGCAACATCCTGGGCTCTTCCTGTTCGATGAGGAGCGGCCAGAAGTACATCTGCAGGGTCAGCCAAAAGATCAGCAGCGCCACCCAGAGACCGCCTACGATGGATACCCACAGACCCTGAAATTGGCTCGGATAGAACATCACGTTGGTGTATATGAGCAACACAACCACAAGATTGGCCAAGAACCACAAGAGGCTGCGCCACCAGTACATCTTGATGCCGTCGATATAGTCACTGGTACCGAAGGTCTTGCCTCGCGCGACGCGATTGGCCACGTAATGGCCCCCGGCCAAGGTCACAGGGAAGAGTATCACCGTAAGTGAGGCGAAAAGCCACACGAGATTCACGAGGCATAGCGGCAGAAGCTCCTCCCAGACGTCCTTCAGAGTCTGCCAGAATACGCCCATGGCTTCCTTTGTCATCATGATCTCGGATTCTCCCTTGGCAGTGGTAGCGGACACTCTGCATTCTAGCGCGAGGCCAGAAGAATGTAAACCATCCCGGAACGCAACCCGCGCGACCCGGCCTTGCCCGCGCTTCCGACAAAGCCAGTCACGTTGCCAAACCGACTCTTCACCCACTGCCCTGTGAACGACAAGGGCGGGCATGACCCAGACTCAACCAGACTTATCACCGCGCGAATCTCAGAAGCCTGGAGACGTTTGCAGCCATGATGCAAACAAGGCAAGCTCCGTCAGCTTGCCTTGCGCCCATGTACGCCAACAAATGTCGTGCTATTTATGTGCGCGTCCGCCGCTGCCGGCGACGTCGATCCGCGCGGGCCTCCTCGAAGGCCACTGCGAACGCGGTGACGATATGGTCATGACTCTCGGCCGCCTCGGCAACCTCCTTCGGGATCGCCTCGTCCTCCGTTTCTCTCATGCTGAGCGAAATGCGGCGCTTGCGAGCATCAACCCCCAGGATGCGAACTCGAATCCTGTCTCCGACGTGCAGCACCTCCGAGGGGTGATCGACGTATCCAGAAGGGAGCTGGGAGACGTGCAACAGACCGTCGGTCCGTGCCCCGATATCTACGAAAGCCCCAAAGTCGACCAACCGCACAACCCGACCACTGACCACAGAATCAACCCGGAGATCCTGCAAGGGCGTTCTGGGCTCCCCCTTTGGGCTCGGAATCACAAGACTGATCCGATCGCTCTCCATGTCCACACGACGCACGGCAACATCGAGCACTTGCCCAGCTCTGATCCTCTTGTCCATTCCGGCCTTTCTCAGGGCTGATATGTGGACAAGGCCATCGCGACCCACGCCAATGTCAACGAAGACGCCAAAGTCAACCACCTTGCGCACTCTGCCCTTGATTTGCATGCCAGGCTTCAGGGCCTCGATCCCCGAAGGCCCAGCACGCTTCTCCTCGACGCCGGCAGGCTCCGGAGCCGCCTCGCCTCCTTCTTCAACACCTACCACCTGCTCCCCAACAAGCTGGGCGCTCTCCTGCCGGGCCACCACTTTGCCACTTTCCATAACCCTCGATCTCCCTCGCCTACGACCAGGTCATTGGTCAGGCTGCCTTTTTCTGGGCTATTATCCCACAACAAGGCTAACGCGTCAAATCGGAGGGTGTGGAGAAACGACCGTTGTCATTCTGAGCCGCAGTGTAGCGAAGGCGACGAATCCCTGTTTTGTGCGGTTGAGACCCTTCGCTTGCGCTCAGGGTGACAACCATGTCAGCAGGAGCAGACATTTTCAACACCCCCATTCCAAGCGGGCTTTTCGATGCGCTCAGGGCTGTGGCTGGCCCTACTCTGCCAGGCTAGTGCCCGCATCGTGGGTCGCCCGACGCCAGTCCGGGGGATCGGCAGCCAGCCATTCGACACTGCTGCCGATCTTGCCAACATCAAGAATTCTCCCATAATTGCAGTTGCACCCATTTGTAGCAAGGAGAGGTCCACAATGTGTTGTGAGGAGGTTTTCTTGAACGAGCTTCACGATCGCGGGTTTCGGATCACGCCCCAACGGGAGATGGTACTGGCCGCGTTACACCACATAGACGGGCATGCGACTGTTGACGAGATCTATGCCCGAGTTCAGGCCCGCAGCTCTTCCGTAGACGTATCGACGGTCTACCGAACCCTGGAGCTTCTCAAGGAGTTCCGTCTGGTGGCCTACATCGATCTGGGCGATGGCCAGCACCGCTACGAGCTT
>DATKWG010000187.1:0-14037 GCA_035529675.1 Anaerolineae bacterium | reverse complement strand
GAGATGGAGAGGAGCGAGCTCGCCGTCGAGCGGCTGCGTCGCATGGTTGACAATACACGCATAGAGAGCCCTATCCCGGGCAAGGTGACCTCGTTGTCGGCCTACGATGGGAGGGCGATCGACGCGTACAAGACGGTTTTCGTGGTGGCCAACGAATCAGAGCTGGAGATCACTGCCGAGCCAATGAGCAGCCAGTTGCAGGACCTCTCCGAAGGCATGAGCGCCGGGATCATCCTTTCTTCCTACCCTGGCAAAGAGCTGCCAGCACAGATCGTGCAGTTGCCCTACCCCTTCGGCGGGGGCGGCGGGGCCGCCCTGGAGGAGGCCGACAAGCTCACCCACATATCCTTTGATCCCTTAGACCTGAAGCTTGAGCCGGGCGACCTGGTCAAGGTGCTTGTGACCCTCGAACGGAAGGAGGACGTCCTATGGTTGCCTCCGGCTGCCATTAGCGTCTTCGCTGGTCGGAGGTTCGTGACCGTGGAGGAAGATGGGCGCCAGCGCCGCGTGGACGTCACCATTGGCATAGAGAGCTCAGAACGAATAGAGATCACAGAAGGCGTGGAGGAAGGCCAGATAGTCGTCGGCCAGTAGCGGGGAGTCAACTTCATGAATGCTCTTTCCGTTTTCCTCATCGCTGCCAAGCGCTTGTGGAACAACAAAGGACTGACGATCTGCGCGATCATCGGTTTGACTTGTGCGGTCGCGTTGATCAGCAGTGTCCCTCTCTACACAGACACGGCGAACTTTCGGGTTTTGAAGGAGCAGCTCGCCGGGCGACAGGGCGACACTGAGCGCACCCGTCCGCCGTTTGCCTTCATGTATCGCTACATTGGCGCCTGGCACAATCCGATCGAGCTCGAAAAGTTCGAGCCTGTGGACGAATACATCACCAACTCGGTAGCCGGAATCGTCGGCCTGCCCCTCGAGCAGTACGTTCGGTATGTCAAAACCGACAACTTTAGCCTGTTTCCTCTGTCCGAGGCAGCATACATCGGGCTTCGCCAACCCCTGGGCTGGGTGAACGTCGCGTTTGTGTCCGATCTGCAAGATCATATCGACATCCTTGAAGGAGACACGCCTGGCGAGGCCTCGGCCGACTCTGAGGTCGTCGATGTGATGATCAATCACCTCTTTGCCGAAGAGACGGGCATTCAGGTCGGCGAGAGGTATGTGCTGTTCAAGCGTGCTCAGACGGCGCCAGCAGGAGAGGGGGAGGACAAGAAGACCGTCGAATCCAAGCCCGTGCAAATCCAGGCGCGCATCGTCGGTGTGTGGGCAGCCTCTGACCCCACAGAACCATACTGGTTCTATGATCCCAAGGCACTGGCCAGCAGCCTGGTGGTGTCGGAAAAGACCTTCCGGACGCGCGTCGGTCCCGCGATGGAGGGCGAGGTCTATGCCGCCCTCTGGTACTTTGTGTATGACGGCGACAACGTCCGTACAGACGACGTTCCGGGGCTGTTGGGGCGGATCTACTATGTAGACACGCAGATCAGCAACCTCTTGCCAAACGCGATGCTGGATGTCTCGCCGGTTGAGGAGCTGGAAAAGTATCGGTGGACGACATTCATCATGACCATTATCCTGTACGTCTTTTCCATCCCGATCCTGAGCTTGGTTCTCTACTTCATCGGGTTGATCTCAGGACTGGTGGTCGAGCGCCAGCGAGGAGAGATAGCCATCCTGAAGAGCCGTGGCACGGGCGACGTGCAGGTCGTCGGCATCTATGCTCTGGAGGGACTGATGGTGGGCGCCATCGGTCTGGTGGCGGGCATAGCCCTGGGCAAGCAGCTAGCCATGGTCATGGGCAACACCATCTCTTTCCTGACCTTCGGCCAGAGAGAGCAACTGCCCGTGCTACTTACCCCCCGGGCTATCCGCATGGGTCTGCTGGGCGTGCTCATCGGTCTGCTCGCCAGTCTTGGGCCTGCGATGCGAGCGGCGCGTCTTACCATAGTGACGTATAAGCGTGACCGGGCGCGCGCACTGGAGAAGCCCTTGTGGCAGCGCTTCTTCCTCGACTTTCTTCTGCTCATTCCCTGCGGGTACGGCTACTATGTACTCAACAACCGGGGCACCATCGACTTCCTGGGCGGAAACGTGGGTGCCGGCGGCGACCCATTCAGTGATCCTCTACTCTTCCTGGTTCCAGCTCTGACCATCTTTGCCGTCTCCCTGCTGATGATCCGCCTCTTCCCTCTGCTGATGGAGTTCCTGGCTTGGGTGGCAGGCCAGATATCGCGATCCGTATCCATCGTGTTGGCCCTGCGTCAACTGGCTCGGGTGTCCAAGCAGTATACGGGCTCGCTTCTACTGCTTACCCTGACCCTGAGCCTGGCCACCTTCACAGCTTCTATGGCCCGGACGTTGGACCAGAGCTTGACAGATCGCACATACTACAAGTACGGAGCCGACTATCGGCTCGTAGAATCGGGCGAGAACCCTTCGGGAACAGCCGGGGGCGAAGGGTTCGGAGGCGGCGGAGGGGCGTCTGAAACTGAAGCCAGCGCCGACCTGTTTTCTGGATGGGTTTTTGTCCCCGTGTCCGAGCATCTAAAGGTGCCGGGAGTCGAGGCCGCCGCTCGCGTGGGCTCGTATTCGGCAAGGGGGATCTTTGGTAAGACGAGCGCGACGGGATGCTTCTACGGCATCGACCGCCTGGACTTTCCTAAGGTGGCCTTCTTCAGGCCCGACTTTGGCTACGGCGAGCTTGGCGAACTGATGAACCGCTTGGCCATGAACCGATCGGCCCTGCTGGTGAATCCCAGGTTCCTTGGCGACTTTTCGCTTGGCATAGGCGACACGGTGGAACTCAGCGTTGCGACTTTTGGAGAGCGCAAGGATGTCGAGTTCATCGTTTCAGGCTTGATCGAATACTTTCCTACTTACTATCCAGACGATGACTGTAAGTACTTGTTCGTCGGCAACCTGGAGTATGTCTTTGAACGGCTAGGTGGCGTGTTTCCGTATGATGTCTGGATTCGGACAGAGGGGGGCGTTGACCCTGAGGAGCTGAGTGGCGGGCTATCCGACTTGGATATCAAGGTGGTCACCATATCGGGCAGCCGCGAGGCGATCGAGGAGGAGCAAGGACGGCCAGAACGCGCAGGCGTTTTTGGCATTCTGTCTGTGGGATTTGTGGCCGCCGCTGTTCTGACTGTGCTGGGCTTCTTGTTACATTCCTTCATCTCCTTCCGCCGTCGGTTCATAGAGTTCGGAGTCTTGCGAGCCATCGGCCTGTCTGTGGGGCAGATGATCGGGTTCTTGGGCTTTGAGCAGTTGCTGCTCATCGCCACTGGCGTCACGGCGGGCACTGGGCTGGGGGTGTGGGTGAGCGATCTGTTTATCCCCTTCCTGCAAGTTGGCACCGACAAGAACATCGCCATTCCGCCCTTTGTCGTGTTGATTGCCTGGGATGACATCGGCAAGATCTACATCGTCTTTGGGGCCATGCTCGTGCTGGCCATCGCAGGAATGATATGGCTCTTGACACGGCTCAAGGTGTTCGAGGCAGTGAAGCTGGGAGAGGCAGTGTAGCATGGCATCCAATGGCCCCATGGTCCTTTGCGATAGCTTGGTAAAGATCTACAAAGTCCAGGACCTTGAGGTGGTGGCTCTCCAGGGACTAGACCTCATGGTCGATCGTGGCGAATTCGTCGGCTTGATAGGTCCGAGCGGAAGCGGCAAATCTACCCTCATGAACATCCTGGGTGGCCTCGATAGACCATCTGCAGGCAAGGCCATCGTTGATAGTCAGGACCTGATCAAGCTATCCAGTTTTGCCTTGACCCGCTATCGCCGTCAGAAGGTCGGCTTTGTTTGGCAGCAGCCCTCGCGCAACCTGATTCCCTATCTGTCGGTGCACGAGAACGTGGAGCTACCCATGATCGTGGCCGGCATGGCTTTCGGTGAGCGCCAAAGCTGGGCCAGGGAGCTGCTCGAGGGCGTGGGACTGTGGGAGCGCCGTCACCACGTCATGCGTCAGCTTTCTGGTGGAGAACAGCAGCGCACCGCCATCGGGGTTTCTCTAGCCAACAAGCCGGTGCTCCTATTGGCGGACGAGCCAACTGGTGAGGTGGACACAGCTACTGCACAGGCCATCGTGGATACGCTGCGTCATCTGAACCGAGAGTTCGACTTGACCATCATCCTGGTGACGCACGACGGCAGGATTGAGGGTCAGGTGGATCGTGTGGTGGCCATCCGCGACGGGAAGACCAGCAGCGAGCGCGTGCGCCGCGTCCGAGCGGCGCAGTGGGCCGCTGGCGACCAGGAAGCGGACGGTGCGGGCGACCAGGCCACCGCGGACGTCGCCGAGGAGCACGCCACCTATCACGAATACGTGGTGCTCGACCAGGCAGGCCGGCTGCAGATTCCCAGAGAGTTTCTGGATCAACTGGGCATCTCGGATCGTGCTGAAGTGGATCTGACTGATGAGGGGATTCTGATCAGGCCCGCTGTCGGGCTGGAGGACACCTCCGCGCAGGCTGCTCGCATCTCGCAGGTGGCCGAGACCTGGGGACCGCAGCGGCGCTCCAGAGACTGGAGACTTCGGTTTCATGATGCGGGTCGCGGGTTGCGCGGCCTGCTAAAGAGAGAGAAGAGGTAATTCCTATCAATCCTGCTACAGGACAGGCGAGGATCGTGGCACGACATAATGGCGATGGTGTTGTGAGAAGCGTCGATGTCACCCGGATCTACCGGGTGGAACGGGTCGAGGTACACGCCCTGCGCGGAGTGAACCTTTGCGTTTCGCAGGGCGAGTTCATCGGCGTCGTGGGGCGGTCGGGGTCGGGCAAGACCACTCTGCTGAACGTCGTTGGAGGGCTGGATCATCCCACGTCGGGACATGTTTATCTGTTCGGCGATGACATCTCTCGACTTTCCGACCGCCAACTGACCCAGCTTCGCAGAAGGGACGTCGGGTTCGTGTTCCAGTCTTTTGCGCTTATGCCCACCATGTCGGCCTTTGAGAACGTGGAGCTGCCGATGCGCTTGATGGGCGTGGGTCGCCGCGAGAGAAGGCAGCGGGTGATGGAGTGCCTGGAGTTGGTGGGGCTCACGCGTTGGGCCAAGCATCGCCCTCAAGAGATGTCGGGTGGACAGCAGCAGCGGGTAGCCATCGCTCGTGCGCTGGTCAACCGACCAGGACTTATCCTCGCAGACGAGCCGACCGGTGAGCTGGACAGCACCACGGGGCGAGCCATTGTGCAGCTCTTTCAGACCGTAGCGAAAGAGGAGGGTGTCACCGTCATCATAGCGTCGCATGACCCGACCGTTGAGGAGACAGTGGAGTATACGTATCGCATGGCCGATGGGCGGATCGTCAACGAACGCTAGCAGCGGGGGCAGCGCGGTTGCCACGCGTTGAGATGTTGGTGCGAATGGGATCGGGCATCCTTGACACTGGTTGGATGCCCCGTTTCGTTTATCGCGGCCATCGGCCTGTCACGTGCTGACGCCCTTTCTTTCTGGGTTGCGCGGCGTCTCTGTCTGTGGCCCATCACCCCACGCCCGTCCCCTCCCCGCCCGCGGGGAGGGGAGTAAGGGGAGGAGTAGAGCTGACCCGCCCATCGCGTGCGCATCTTGGCAGGCTTTCCAGAAGACACCTCTGTCCTGGCGGGCGGGGCTGGTCTGGCGTTCATCGGGCTTCTATGTAACTCGCGGAAGTTGATTAGCCCGAGGGCGATTTCGCAAGCAGGAGGAGCCGTGGCGGGCCTCGCCTTTCGCCGGGAGGGTCAAGCCACTATCATGGCACTCCGAGGTCGGACTGAGCTTGCGTTGGGAGGTTGCACATGACCTATCTGATAGGAATCGACGTGGGCACGACCGGGGCCAAGACGCTGCTCATAGATGACCGGGGGGGCGTTGTGCAGAGTGTCACGGTGGAATACCCCATGTATACGCCCCACCCTCTTTGGGCAGAACAAGACCCAGAGGACTGGTGGCAGGCCACCGTTAGGTCTATCGGCCAGGCCCTGAAGCACTCGCAAATCGACCCCACGGAGATTGCTGGCATCGGTTTGACCGGTCAGATGCATGGTATGGTCATGCTGGATGGCCAGGGAAACGTGTTGCGGCCCTGCATCATGTGGAACGACCAGCGTACCGCCGCGCAGTGCGAGTGGATCATGAATAGTGTGGGGCGAGAGCGGTTCCTCGAGCTCACCCTGAACCCCGCCCTGCCCGGTTTCACCGCCCCCAAGATCATTTGGACGCGAGAGAACGAGCCCGACATCTATGCCCGAGCGGCCAAGGTGCTTCTGCCCAAGGACTATATCCGCTATCGGCTCACCGGCGTATATGCCACCGAGGTGTCGGATGCCTCCGGTACGGTGTTGCTTGGGGTAGCTGAGCGCGCCTGGAGCGAGCAGGTACTGGAGGCGCTCGGCATCCCCGCCGAATGGATGCCAGAGTGTGTCGAGTCGCCTGAGGTGACCGGCAGGACAATCCCCGAGGTGGCCGACTTGACCGGCTTGCCCGTTGGATTGCCCGTTGTCGGTGGCGCCGGAGACCAGGCGGCCAGCGCAGTGGGCACTGGCATCGTGGAGCCCGGTCTGGTCTCGGTTACCATTGGCACGTCAGGCGTGGTCTTTGCCTACACCGCGACCCCGACCCGAGACCCCGAGGGGCGTCTGCACACCTTCTGTCATGCCGTTCCCGGGAAGTGGCACGTGATGGGTGTCACCCTGTCAGCGGGAGGGTCGCTGCGCTGGGTTCGCGACACGTTGGGCTCTTCGGAGAAGCAGGTCGCTGCACTGAGCGGAGTCGATCCATACGAGATCCTCATAGCAGAGGCGGCCAACGCGCCCGCCGGCTGCGAGGGACTGATCTTCTTGCCCTATCTGACCGGTGAGCGAACACCCTATCCCGATCCCAACGCACGAGGCACCTTCTTTGGGTTGACCCTACGCCATGACAAACGGCACATGGTGCGGGCGGTCATGGAGGGGGTGGCGTTCAGTCTTCGGGACTCGATGGAGCTGTTCCGCGATCTTGCGGTGCCCATCGAGCAGGTGCGCGCGACCGGCGGCGGTTCGCGCAGCCTTGTATGGTGTCAGATACTTGCCGATGTCTTTGGGACCGAGTTGGTCACCGTCAACGTCACCGAGGGCAGTGCCTATGGCGCGGCTCTGCTGGCTGGGGTGGGGACGGGAGTGTACGGCAGTGTGCCCGAGGCTTGCTCTGCAACAGTGCTGATCGTGGATCGGATCGAGCCGATCGCCGAGAAGCGGGCCGCGTATGACCAATACTATTCCGTCTACCGCTCGCTATACCGGGCGCTGAAACCTGCCTTTGATGCTGTGGCCGCCATTGGATAGGCTTCTCTGGGAGGGGCCGCCACTCGGCGGTGCGCCAGGCATGGGCAGCTTTCATCATTCGTTGAGTCCCGTGTCCTCACTCTCCCGGCCCGTACCTGTCGATCCCGGGAGAGGGATGCGCGGACTCCCCTGGCGCGGTTCCCCATCGCCCGGACCTGGGCGGGCGGCGGCGGATTCCTCCCCGCGCGGGCAGGGGCAGGTTTGTGATTGGGGGTCGAGCGAAAAGGAGCAGAGTAGATGGCGACTAGGTTCCCCTCGCGTCGGTCGGTGGTGATGGGTTTTGGGGGCATGGCAGCTACCAGCCAACCGCTGGCTGCCCTGGCTGGCCTGCGTATGCTGCTGACAGGTGGCAACGCGGCGGACGCCGCAGTGGCCTGTGCAGCCACGCTTAATGTCGTCGAGCCCATGAGTACCGGCATGGGTGGAGATGCCTTCGCCCTCATCTATCTGGCGTCGGAACGAAAGGTCTATGCTCTGAACGCCAGCGGTCGCTCTGCCTGTGCGGCCACTGTCGAAGAGTTCCAACGCCGAGGGTTCACCCAGGTCCCCGGGCGCGGTATCCTGTCGGTGACTGTGCCCGGAGCCGTGGCCGGTTGGGCGGATCTGGTGTCCAGGTTCGGCAGGCTGGGTTTGGACCAGGTATTGGGGCCGGCAATCGAGTACGCAGAGTGCGGCTTCCCCGTCACCGAGATCGTCGCCCGGGCGTGGGCCAGCATGGAGACGCTATCGGAGCGCTTCCCCGAGGCTGGGCGGGTCTATCTGCCCCACGGTCGTCCGCCGCGGACGGGCCAGCGCTTCACTTCTCGCGATCTGGCCCGCAGCCTCCGTCTGGTGGCCGAAAGTGGCCCCGATGCCTTCTACAAAGGTCCTATTGCCAGGGCGATCGTCGAGACTTCTGACCGGCACGACGGGCTGCTCACCACGCAGGACCTGGCCGACCACACTTCCACCTGGGTGGAACCGATCCACACCGACTATCGCGGTCACCGCGTCTACGAATGCCCCCCCAATGGACAGGGCATCGCTGCCCTCATCGCACTGAGCATCCTGGGCGGATACGACATCGGCGCGCTGGGCTTTGACTCTGCTGATGGCCTGCATCTCAAGATGGAGGCTGTCAAGCTGGGCATGACCGATGCCCGGCGCTACGTGGCGGATCCGGAACTGGTTGACGTTCCGGTGGAGGATCTGCTTTCCCCTGCATACGCGGACCAGAGGAGAGCTGAGATCAGCATGGGCCGGGCCATATCTGAGCCGCGGCCGGGTCGCTTGCCATCGGGTGGGGATACTGTCTATCTGTGCACGGCGGATGCTGAGGGCAACGCGGTGTCCTTCATCAATAGCCTGTACTCGGGTTTTGGGTCGGGCATCGTCGCGGCAGGCACAGGCATCATGCTGCAGAACCGAGGGAGCCTGTTCGAGCTGGATCCAGAGCATCCCAACTGCATCGCGCCAGGCAAACGCCCTTACCACACGATCATCCCGTGTATGGTGACCAGAGGCGACGCGCTGGCCATCTGTTTTGGGGTGATGGGCGGCTTCATGCAGCCCCAGGGACACGTGCAAGTGCTGTGCAATATCCTCGACCACGGCATGAACGTCCAGCAGGCTCTGGATGCACCCCGCTTTTGCCACGAGGGTGGGAATCAATTCCGCATACAGGGCCTCTTCCCATCTGCTATCTGCGATGCCTTGAGAGAGCGGGGACATGCGCTGACCGTTACGGAAGGGGTCGGCTATGGGGGCGCGCAGGTCATCATGTTGGATCCTGAGAGCGGCGCGTTGCTGGGCGGTTCCGATCCGTACAAGGATGGTTGCGCGCTCGCCATGTGATCGCTGGACAAGGCTGGGCAGATCCGGGCACCGGCGGCTATGGCTCGTTTGCCGGGCGCGAGTTCACTCCTTGGTGTCCCCGGGACGGGACGCAACTGTTGGCTCAACCATCTAATTCATTGCACAAGGGGGATCATATGTCCCGGATCGTCAAAGTCGGCATCATTGGTGCAGGCAGCATTGCTCGATACGCACACGCACCGGGTTATCGGGCCCAGGAGGGAGTGGAGCTGGTCGCAGTAAGCGACATCGTGCCGGGCAAGGCGGCCGAGATGGCCCAAGAGTTCGATATCCCGAGGGCCTACGATAGTTGCCCTGAGATGCTGGAGAAGGAACCGTTGGATGCGGTTTCGGTGTGCACGCCCAACTGTGCGCACAAGGAGGCGACTCTGGCTGCGCTGAACGCCGGCCTCCACGTCCTCTGTGAAAAGCCCCTGGCCCTCAATCTGGGGGAGGGCAGGGAGATGGTGGAGACGGCGCGCAGGGTGGGCAAGGTGCTTCAGGTCGGTCTGCAATGGCGCTTCACCAGCGAAGCGCAGACCCTGAAACGGTTCATCGACGCGGGAGACCTGGGTGACATCTACTACGGTGAGGCAACCTACATGAGGAAGCGCGGAATCCCCGCCTGGGGTGTGTTCACCCAGAAGAAGCTACAGGGGGGCGGCGCGCTCATCGACATCGGCGTGCACACTCTCGATCACACCATGTGGCTGATGGGGAATCCCCGGCCCGTGTCGGTGGTGGGGGCAACCTATGCCACATTCGGCAAGCGACAGGACGTGGTCAGCGTCTGGGATCACTGGGACGCGAGCAAGTTCGACGTAGAAGACATGGGCGTGGCCATGGTCCGCTTCGAAAACGGGGCGACCCTGATGCTCAGGGCGTGCTGGGCTGCCAATATCGCCGACAACTTCCAGGAGACCCGTATTCTAGGTTCTCATGGAGGCGCTTTCATGCCGCCACTGCGCATACACAAGGAGATGCACGAGAGGCTAATTGACATAACCCCCACGCACCTTCCCAAGGTCAAGGCCCATACCAAGGAGATCGAGCACTTTGTGGCCTGTGTGCGGGGGGAGGCCCAGTGCCTTGTGGTGCCCGAGCAGGTGCTTGAGGTGCAGGCGGTGTTGGACGCGATATACGAGTCAGCCGAGTCGGGAGCCGAGGTGCGGCTCACCGGGCGCGCGTAGCGCCGGCGACAGGGCGAATGGGATTCCGACAGTTGGGCGAAGCAGCGGCATCCCCTATGCCTATCCCGCGACTCTCTCATCCACTACACTCTTGCTCGTCATGACGCAGCTTCCGGCTTGGGCCACGTCCATGCGTATCAGACTACCAGGGCTGTGACCACAACCGTTGAGCCGATAATCAATGCCTGTTGAACCGATGGCTGTGCCAGATGCTCAGCTAGGTGCCAGATGCTAAGAATCGTGAAAACTATCCCCAGAACGACATTGGCCCACCGGTCAGCCAGATCCTTCAGGGGGCATCGAAAAACGCCGATAAGGTGGCCGTCACCCAGTAGGGGCGATTCGCGAATCGCCCCTATACTACAGTCTATATCCGTCCTCTGCTTTCGTTTATACCGTGCTAGCCGGAGTATCTACGCAGCACGCCGCCGATTCGCCTCCCGTCAGATTCGGAGCCGCTTTTTCGATACTCTCCTACGCTCGCTTGGCCGACAGCGCCGAACGTGGTATAATGTATCCAGAATAGCACACAGGAGGTGCATCTCTCAGGATGTTCGAAACCGAGTCATCTGACCCCGCAAGTACCCCCGATGACCAACGTTGCTTCGCCGACGCTGACCGCGCTGGCACAGGTTGGTCCGACGCCACCACCCCTTTCCAATCGTTCCTGGCACTAGGGCTTGCTCTGAAGCACCCAATGGCAACCCCTCTCAGAGGTTGACTGCTGTTGGAACCCCATGTCCAATCCATGGCTCTCTGGCCTGGGTCGGCCCATGATTCGGGCGTTCCCACGCAGTTGGGCCGCTTCAAGGCCAGAAATGGTCTGAGCAGATCGGAGAGATGCCAGTGAGCGAGGAAAGGAGACCGTTGACCTCCAGATTCACGCGGCTCGGCAAGTTCGCCAAGTATCGACGCATCGCCAGCATCGATAAGATGGGCCGCCGCAACTTTGCGATGAATGCTTTCGATGGCATCCTGACCATGATCGGCGTGGTGATGGGATCGTACGTTGGAGGCGTCAGGGAGCCTCGCATCATCGCCTCAACCGGGCTGGCCACCTGCATGGCCATGGGCATTTCTGGTTTCTGGGGAGCGTATGTGACCGAGTCGGCGGAGCGCAAACGCGGGCTGCAAGACCTTGAACACGCCATGCTGCGCGACATGGGCGATACCGAGCAGGCTCGTGCCTCTCGTTTCGCGGCCATCGTGGTCTCGGTCATCGACGGGCTTTCCCCATTGATCGCCGGCATACTGGTGCTACTGCCCTTCCTGTTTGCCGGCGTATGGTCTGCGTCGGGCGCGAGCCATGTGGCCGCTCTGGCCATCGCCCTCATCGCTCTCTTTGGGTTGGGCGTTTTCCTGGGCAAGGTGGCCCGAGCGAACGTCCTTCTTGCCGGAGTGCGCATGATCCTCGCTGGCCTCGTGTGCGTGGCGCTTAGCTTCTTGCTGAACGGCGGCGGCTAGGCAGAAAGACGCCCCTGGCGGCTGCGAGGTGTGCGGGAGGACGAGAAGCGAGGGACAAGTAGCCCTGACCATGCCAGAATGGGTAAATCTACCCGTCGCTGAGGCGGTACCCACGCTGGTCAACCTTGCGGGCCTGACCTCTGACGATACCCGACTCAAGAGCTGGGGAAGGCCATCTCCTCAGCGGATCTGTCCACGGAATCCGCCTCCGACGACGCTGGCGGCGGGTCGTGGCCTCGACAGACAGCGCTTTCCCTTGCGTATCCTCTCGCGCAATGTCCCCATAGGAGCAGACGGCGGGAAACACCGGCGGTGGCCGTACCCCTGCAAGGCCCAGAGATCCCCTGTGACCATTGCCAGGCTGAGCGTGATGCAGTAGACTGAGCCTGACGGACAAAGGGCATGGCTTTGGCGCGTGCTGATGTCGCCCGTGGTGCAGCCTCGTGCGCCGGAGGGAGTCGATATGGACATCTATGCTCAGTTGCGAGTGAACCCAATCATCAACGCTGCTGGCACACTGACCGCTTTCGGCGGCTCGCTGATGCCAGCGGAGGTAATCGATGCCATGGCGGCGGCGAGTCGCGCGTTCGTGGATATGGCCGAGCTTCACCTGGCCGCAGGCAAACGCATCGCTGAACTGATCGGGGTTGAGGCCGCGCACGTCTGCGCCGGAGCTGCCGCAGGCATCACCTTGATGGCAGCAGCCTGCATGACCGGCACCGACCTGGAGAGGATCCGGCAGCTCCCCGATACCGACGGCATGCGAGACAGACTGATCGTCCAGCGTGCCCATCGCAACCCCTTTGATCAGGCGGTGCGCCTGGCGGGCGCTAGGCTGGTGGAGATCGCGGCTGACGCCGAGGAACTCAAGGGGGCTATGGACGGCGAAACGGCAGCAGTCTATTGCACTTTTGCCTGGTTCTGTCGCGGAGAGGCATTGCCCTTTGAGCAAGTGCTGGACATAGCCCATGAGGCCGGTGTGCCAGTGATAGTGGACGCGGCCGCCGAACTCCCCCCAGCCGAGAATCTGTCCCGCTTCGTCCATGAGGGCGCCGACCTGGTGGCCTTCAGTGGGGGCAAGGGTATCCGCGGACCTCAGAGCTCTGGGCTCATCCTGGGCAGAAAGGAGCTCATAGAAGCGTGCCGACTCAACGACAATCCCAACATGGGCGTCGGCCGTCCCATGAAGGTGGGCAAGGAGGAGATCGTGGGCCTGATGAAGGCGGTCGAGATCTACCTGGCCCAGGACCATGCCGTCGTGGAGGCCGTCTGGGAACGCAGGGTGGCTCACGTTATCCAGGCGCTGTCGTGCCTTGAGCAAGTGCACGCTCGGCGGCAGATGCCCTACGGAATCGGCCAACTGGTGCCCCACGTGGCGCTCACCTGGGATGAGAAGACAGTGGGCATCACCTACCAGGAGCTGGTGCAACGACTGCGCAACGGACGGCCGCGGATAGCCATTCAATTGATAACGCCCGGCCCCCATAGCCTTCCTGGCCCCGAGTGCTCGGAGATTCGCGTTCACCCCCACACCCTTCGCGATGGCGAGGAGATCGTGGTTGCCCAGCGTCTCGAAGAGACGCTTGCCGGCAAGGCATAAGAGATGATGCCTCTCACATCCCGCGTCACCGCTCGAGGCTGCTGCAAGAAGGGCTGGTGGTGTAGGGGCGGGATGACTGCCCGGTATCATGACCCCGCCCCCCCACAGAAGCAAATAACTGGACTATAGCCTATGTCACAGCAGCGCCGTTGCGGCGGCAAAGGCACGTTGTCCGAATTCTGCAACAGTCTCGCTCGATGGGGGGCGGCTATCCCGGGATGTTGGTAGCCCGCCAGGCAAAGAAGGAAAGATGCCACAGCGACCGAACGTCGTGGCCATCCTGGTTGATGACATGGGATACGGCGATTTCGGCGTGTTCAGCGATGGCTCATCGCAGACCCCGACCCTGGACCGACTGGTTTCGGAGGGCGTCTGCCTTTCGCAACATTACTCGGCCTCGTGTGTTTGCGCGCCCGCTCGCGCGGCGTTCCTCACCGGGCGCTACCCTCATCGCACCGGGGCAATAGACACGCTGGAGGGGCGTGGACTGGACAGGCTGGCCCTGAAGGAAGTGACCATGGCCGACCTGCTCAAGTCGGCCGGCTATGTGACAGGCCTGATAGGCAAGTGGCATCTGGGTTCCTTCGATCCGCGCTACCATCCCAACGCCCGAGGCTTTGACGAA
>DATKWG010000186.1:0-18090 GCA_035529675.1 Anaerolineae bacterium | reverse complement strand
AGGTCGTAGGCGGCGTCCTGCTCTCTCGCAGACGACGATAGAATTGCGTCGGTGTGATGTCTACGCCGTCGAGGTAGGTCTTTTTCTCCAGAGTCACTTCCAGCGGAACAACGTGAATTTCAAGCTCCCGCGCCAGTGCTCGGGGGACACAAGCGGCACTGTCCGTGACGACTGCAATGCGTCTCCTGGGCCGCTGCGCCATGTTGCTCTGGTCCCTCCACCTGCTGCCCACCCGCTGTGCCTCAATGGACGCAACGGAGCGCCAGGTGGTCTGCCTTCCTCGGCGCCGAACGCTTTGCCCTAGCGGTAGCTGTGCTCGTACGGCCTGAGATCAAACAGGGTCTGGCAAGTGGAGCACTGCACCTGCTCGTCCTCGAGGAAAACCACGCGGTGCAAGCGGGCCTCACCACAACTGGGGCATTCGCAACCTTCAGTGACGAACACATCATCGGCCGACGACATGGCCATGCACTTGGGAGCTTCGTACCAGTCAACCTCGACTGCCATGCTTGCTCCTTTGCTAAGCAACTTACTGCTATTATAGCACACAGATGCCCGCTCGTCCACCCCAAGCACTAGCCTTTCTTGCGCCGCCTGCCCATTGGTGCTATAATAACAGGTAATATCCGCTCAAAGCGCGAGTGAATCGTTCGCTCGACTAGCGTCCATGTGATGAACTGCCCCAGTGAAAAGCGCCAAACGCAGTCTGCCTCGGTCGGTAGCAGGCAGTCTCCGAGCACAACTTATGTTGACCACCCTGGTACCCGTCACAGCGCTACTCATCGCAGTGGCACTGGTGGGCGTGTTTGCGTTCACGCGTCTGACCCAGACTCTGATTCAGGAACGAGACTCAGAATTGGTGCAACTCGCCGCGCGACAGGTTGCTGGATATTGGGAAGACTCGATCCGCTTGCTGACCCAGGTCGCCTCTCTGGCTCCGGTGCGCAACGGCGACACCATAGAAAGTCAGTCGCTCCTGAGTAGCAACGACCCTCTCCGCCAGCGATTCGACCAGGTGAGCATTGCCAATGCTCAAGGCACGGTCATAGCTACGGAGGGGGGCGAGCTCACCGAGAACGTTGGACAGCGCGCCTACTTTGACCGCGCAAGAAGGCTGCGCCGTCCGGTGCGCTCAAAAGTACACCAAGATTCGCACGGACAAGCAATCATCGCTGTGGCAGTACCAATCTATGACCTGAGGGGACAGTTCTCCGGCTGCGTCTTGGGTGTCTGGGAGTTGCAGGGCGATCGCCTCGGATCGCCGGTAGCCTATGTGCGCGTGGGCGAGAGCGGTTTCGCCTATCTGGTAGATGAATTCGGCACCGTCCTCTACCACCCGCAGCGAGACCTCGTGGGGGCAGACTACCGTCAACACCCCGCTGTGAGCGCGCTGCTTCGAGGAGAGACCGGCGCGCAGACGGTCAGCATTCATGAGCGCACTACGGTAGTAGGCTATGCGCCTATGCCCCTGACACGACTCACCAGCTACTACCTTGCTGACGAGACCTGGGACGGATGGGGATTGCTTACCTCTGAACTGTGGGACGACATCGTTGCGCCCCTCCAGCCCTACGTGCGTCTGATAATCCTGTTGCTGCTGCTGGTGGTCACTCTTCCCCTGACATTCCTGGCGCTGAACAGCCGTCGAATAATCGCCCCGCTACAGGGCCTAGTAGCCCAGGTGGAGCGGGTTGCCTCAGGCGAACTGGAAAGCCAGGTGTCGATCCACTCTGGCCCTTCGGAAGTGCGAGAGTTGGGGCTAGCCTTCAACGTCATGGTCGATCAGCTGCGCAAGTATCGCGGGGATATCCAGAACTATGTGGCCTCGATCCTCGACAGCCAGGAGCAAGAACGCAAGCGCATTGCCCGCGAGCTACACGATGACACTGCACAAAGACTCATCGTGCTTGGCCAGCAGATCGAAATGGCGGAGGAATTCACCGATCAGCCAGAGATCGCCGCGCAACTCGAAGACCTACGAGACATGGTGGATGATGTGTTGCAGGGCGTGCGGCGTTTCACCAGGGACCTGCGTCCGCCCCTCCTCGAGGAACTGGGCTTGGCCCGCACTCTGGAATTGCTCGGCAACCGCACTGAGCAGGGAGGACCGCCCAGGGTCACCGTCAGCATCGATGGTGAGCCGCGGAAACTGTTGCCAGAGCTAGAGCTGGGGCTCTACCGCCTGGCTCAGGAGAGCCTCAGCAACGTGCGGAAGCACGCCCGCGCCACCCACGCCGACGTGAGGCTGACCTACACCCAGGACGCAGTCGAGTTGGCGATCAAGGACGATGGGGTGGGCTTTGACGCCGGCGTGGATCCAACAGACCTCCGAAGATCGGGCCGCTTGGGGTTGATGGGCATCCACGAGCGCACACGCCTGTTCGGTGGCAAGGTCACCATTTCGTCCAAGTCTGGCGAAGGCACGTTGGTAACGATAGCAATCCCTATTACTCCGATCCTGCGCCCAACGACCGCTTGACCTGCGATCGACCGTCGGGTTCCAGAGGGCACTGATTGGGTATTAATACCTAGCGTGATTGGGTGTTTTGACGGATGTCAAGAACCGCACCGAGGAGTATAATGTGAGGGATTCGCTGGAGATGGTTTCCGACTCGACGACCTTCTCCACCGGGGTTGCTGTTAGCAGCGGCTCTGGCTGTACCCTCAACCGGCGCGAGGGACAGCGCTTCTTCTCCTCCTTGGTGAACGGGCCCCGTCGATCGTAGTGGGCGGCGATGGACGGGGCCCGTTCTACTTGTTTTCCCGCGCATATCGCATGCGATGATGCTTCCCGTCTGACCCGAAGCGAGAGAGCTAATGGGACTTATCCGCATCCTGCTTGCCGACGATCACATCGTGGTGCGGGAGGGAACTCGTCGTATCTTGGAGCGAGAGCCTGACCTGAAAGTCGTGGCAGAGGCGGGGGATGGCGACGAAGCCATCGTTCTGGCCAAGCGAGAACGCCCCGACGTGGCCGTGGTTGACATCAGCATGCCCCGGGTAAACGGCATCGAGGCAACCAAGGGGATCAAGCGGGTATCGCCAGAGACGGCTGTCCTCGTGCTAACAGCCTACGACGACGACCAGTACGTTTTCGCCAGCCTCGAAGCTGGCGCCGAGGGCTATCTTCTCAAGAACGCCAGGGGTAGCGAGCTGATCGATGCAGTGCGCAGGGTACGCAATGGCGAATCCGTGCTGCATCCCGACATCGCATCGATAGTGCTGCGACGAATCAGACCCGACGGCGCATCCAGGGCAGAACCATCCCCTGAGACGCCAACTGAGCGCGAGATGGATGTGCTTCGCCTTGCAGCGCGCGGGTTGAGCAACCGTCACATCGCACAGGAGTTAGTCGTTAGCCCACGCACGGTTGAGTCGCACATGGCCCGCATCTTTGCCAAGCTAAATGTGGGATCGCGAACCCAGGCGGTCATGGTCGCACTTCGTCGCGGCTGGCTGACCTTGAATGACATCAGCGAACCGTAGGGGAAGTACACTGGGCAACCCGCCAATGCTCCTTTCTCCTGGCCAACTCACTCGGCAGCTAGTACTACTTTCAGGAAACTGTTGCAGAATTCGGGGGATGCGCGTTTGCCGCCGCACCCACGTTACTGTCGTATAGCGTTTATCTCAGTTGGTTCTGTTTGGTAGGGGCGCATCGCGATGCGCCCCTACACCCAGCCACATTCTGCAACATTCCAGTACTACTTTGTTAGCTTCTGTGGCATACTATGGGCATGGAAAACATACATCTCCCTAAAGCATCGCCAGAACCTCTGCCAGAGTTGGAGACCTTCTTGACGCCTTTCTTGCAGTTGTTTCGACGCAAGCAGACCGTGCAGAGCATGGAGCGCTGCGTTACCGGGCTTCTCACCGACTTACAGCGCAACCTTCGGCTGTGAGACCATAGCTGAGGCTGTAGGCGGCTTTGCCGCATCTTCGACGGGCACTTCCACGGAGCGGCTGCAACATCTGCTAACAGACGCCAAGTGGGCGGCTTTGCCGCATCTTCGAGAAGCTGAGGCCCTGAACGAGATGCGGGTACGAGAGCTGGTCAAAGTGACTCCCATAGATGGCATCCTCATCCTGGCGGCTTCGCCGCATCTTCGAGATGACGCCGACCTGCCCAAGAAGGGAAGCCACTCGCCGGAGGTGGCTCGACAGTACTGTGGCGCCCTGGGGTGGCTTCGCCACATCTGCGACAAGATCGGCAACTGCCAGGTGATCGTGACTGCCGAATACTTGGCCGATGAGCCCACCGAGACCAGTCCGCTGCACTGGCCTGTGAGTGCCCGATTGTATCTGCCCAAAGCTTGGGTCGTAGACCGCGAGCGGCGTTCGCGAGCCCACATTCCCGAGGATCTCCCCTTTCGAACCAAGCTGGAACTTGCGCTGGAATTGATCGATCGAGCGCGAGCCTGGCAGGTGCCCTTCAAAACCATGGTGGCCGATGCTGGCTATGGAAGCAATCCCAACTTGCGGCTGCGCCGCATCTTCGATCTGACTGGCTTGGAGGAACGCCAGGTCTCGTATGTGTGTGGCGCTACGCGGAACGCACCTTCGGCCTGCGCTTGCCAGATGAAGTGCAGGCTGCTTCGGAGGCACCCCCGCCGCAGTATCGGGGGATGGGTAGGCCCAGGCTGCCCCGGCCCGCGCCGCTGCCCACGGCAGAGGCGCTAAGTCAGGCTGCGCCACAGGAGGCATGGCAAACCGTGGCTTGGCGCGAGGGAACCAGGAAAACCCTCTGCAAACAGTCTGTCGCGATCCGCGCCCATCGGGCCACGGGGAATCCAGCCCAAGCCGCAGGTGCGGCGGAGCCGCAAGTAGAAGCGGTCATTCGCGCCTTACCACAGGACCCGAGGGATGGCTCCTTGCGGAGCGTTCCCTCCCAGGCCACGACGGCGATGTCAAGTGGTACTACTCCAATCTGCCCGCTGATACTCCTGTTGAACGCCTTGTGGCCCTGGCGCACAGTCGGTGGGTCATCGAGCAGTTCTACGAGGACGCCAAAGGTGAGTTTGGCCTGCGCGACTTTTCGAAGATGCGGCGAAGCCGCCAGGGCAGGCGCTGGGACGGCTTGCAGCGGCTGCACCGCATCTTCGACCGGCACCCAGCCCTGGTCATGTTGACCTACAGCTTCTTGATGCAACAACGCGCACTCGCCCCCCGTGGCTCTGGGCGAGGTCTTTTCCCCCTCCAGGACTCGCCCGACGTTCCCAGCGGCACATCGGAGGGTGCTAGAGGTCTTGCTGCGAGACTTGATGAGGTGGCTCATTTACACCAACCAGATCGAGTTATTCCGCCCTCGTCTAAACTAACGGAGTAGTACTAGTCTCCCTCCCGCATGTGCAAAGGGAAGACGTACAAGAGCGTGTATACGTCAGGCTGGGCATCCAGGGGGATGAGCCGATGCAGTCTACTACCGGTTGTTGCGATTGGCCATCTCGAGATCGGGTTTCAGGAGGTGTGTGGAAACTGACATCTGCTAGAGACTCCCGAGGTGTTGGGGTCTCTGGCAGTCTGTCAGAGAAGCAATAGCGCGAATAGGAGGCACGCTATGAATTGGGCGAAGAACCTTCGATGCAAGGGGAGCGGATTCCCACAGATCCTGCCGGTACGGCAGCAGGCCGAGGTCATCTATCGCAATCTGAAGACACGGTTGGATACTGTCCTGCCGCTGGCGATGCGAGAGGCGGGGTTGGATATGTGGGTGATACTGTGCCAGGAGGACGATCTGGATCCGGTGTTTCGGACTATGATCCCGATGGATAGCTGGTGCCCGATCCTACAGATGTTGGTCTTTTATGACCACGGCGAAGAAAAGGGAATCGAACGTATCAACATCTCGGGGACCAACACGCACGACCTGTACGACCGACCCTATATAGGGCAGTTGGAGGAGAAACAGTGGCCGCTGCTGGTGGAGATCATTGAGGCGCGGAATCCGAAACGGATCGGCGTCAACACCGGTTCGATCCAATGGGCGGCCGGGGGCTTGACCCACAACCTCTACCAGCAGCTAGTCAACAAGCTGCCGGAGAAATACGTCGAGCGGCTAGAGTCGGCCGAAGCAGCGACGACACGCTGGCTGGCCACTCTTACCGACGAGGAGGTTGAAGTCTTCGAAGATGTAGTTCACATCGCCCACGGGATCATTGCCGAATGCTACAGCCGCAAGGCCATCGTCCCCGGCGTGACCACCGTAAGGGACCTGGAATGGCACTACTGGCAACTCAGCACCGACCTAGGGTTGCCGCTCTCCTTTTCGCCCTCGTTCCACTGCATGCGGAGCCTGGCGATGAAAGAGCGGTATGGCGAGGACGACCAGGTCATCCGGGCGGGAGATGTGGTTTACTGCGACGTCGGCATTTACTATCTGCGCCTTTGCACAGATCACAAGCAGGCAGCCTATATGCTTCGACCCGGTGAGCGCAACGCGCCAGTCGGCCTGCAGCAGCTCATGGCCGAGGGCAACCGGCTACAAGACATCTTCATGGCCGAGTTCAAGGAAGGCCTCTCTGGGAATGAACTGCTTCGCAACATCCTCACACGCGCGCGGAAGGAGAGGGTGCCCAACCCGCGAGTGTACTCCCACTCGTTGGGCCTGTGCTTGCACGAACCCGGTCCGCTGATTGGACTGCCGTGGGAGCAAGAGCGGTGTCCGGATCGGGGTGACGTTCGCATGGGATACAACTATGCGTTTACCGTGGAGCTGTCGGTCGGCGGGCCCGTGGCGGAGTGGGACGGCCAGGAGGTCCAGTTGGGGTTGGAGGAGGTTGTGGTGTTCACTCGAGACGGCTGCCGTCTCGTCGATGGCCGGCAAACGCACTTCTACTGCGTCTAGGAAGGCCTAACGGGGCCGAACCCGGCATGATTCGGGTCAAGGGTCAGCTCCTGGGTAGCACGCCCAGCCCATCAGCGGCCCAGAAAGCCTCGACAGCGCACGTGTGCGTATACCGGGCTGGAGCACCGCCCACAGTAACGGCATACCTGATCCAGCGGCAAGGCATGGACGACATGGCCGTCGCGGCCAGCCATCGTCTCGGAAGCGCAGTAGGCAGGCCCCAGCTCCGCCCAGGCGCCAAGAGGCGGCCAAGTCTGGCATCTTTGAGCATTTCTCGCAGGAAACGGGGCCCTAGCGCTACTTCTTGGCAGAAACTGGGCTCTTCTGCGGTGGGGTAAGGGGACTCATGTCGGACGAATGTCTCAGCACAAGTGCCGGGTGAACTTGCCCGCGTTTTCCGCTATAATGCAAGTGTACCGGGGGACGGGGCATGACTCTTGCGGTTTTCGGTATTGATACTTCGTAGTGGGACGGAGTTCTAGTGGGCGGGATCGAACCAAGCGTTCCGCTTCGAGAGCTTGGTCTGTGAACGCTTTGCCCTCTCTGTTCCCATATCCGGTGGTACCCAGGAAGAGGGTTTCCATCGGCGGGGCGTGCTGGCCGGAGCTTGGCCGCGGCCGTGCTTGCGAGGCCCAGGTGGAGCGAAGCAGCTCGTTGCTCTTCATTTCTCTCGCATTATGGGCACAATCAGGGCTCTCGTGGACCGCTTTTGCCTGGCTTTCAAGCTTGGCAGCACCTTCAGACCTGCCAAAAACGGGGGTTTCGGCTGAGCTTCTAGGGAACCGCAGTCAGGGCCTCTTGTTGTATGCGACAAAGCCCACTCAGGCTTCCTACCCAAACTGCCCCTCCTGGCTCTGGATACACGCTCCGCGCGTCAGCCAAGTCGAAGTAGGACCAATCGGCTTCGCCAGTACGTACGGATATTCCCGACGACGTGGCTATCCAGAGGGTGCCCTCTTCATCCGCGAACAGGTCCCAGATGTCCGTGGAGCGCAGCCCACCCTCGGTGCTCGCCGTCGTGAATCGGGTCCACTTCCCCGAAGGCAGTCTGCGGG
The DNA here is from genome assembly GCA_035529675.1 of Anaerolineae bacterium. Lineage (GTDB taxonomy): Bacteria > Chloroflexota > Anaerolineae > UBA1429 > UBA1429 > DATKWG01. The sequence continues at coordinate 10,191 of DATKWG010000186.1, read as the reverse complement.
CAAGGCCGTGGGCGGTAGCAATCCAGAGCGCATCGTCAGGACCGTGCGCCAGAGCACGAACATCGACGTTGGGTAGACCGTCCTCCACTACCCTGAGGGCGAACTCGCCGCTGGTGGACCGTACGCCCAGTCCGGATGACATGGCCAGCCACGCTGTACCATCGTTGCCGACGACTATGTCTCGGGGTACCGACCCCGCCATCTCCCAGGCATTCCCCATGCTTTGCCAGCCCGCGCCAGTCAACCTCATGAGATCTCCCTCGCCCGTGCAGACCCAGGGGACGTTCGAGGCGTCGAAGGCTACTGCCACAACACTCTGATCAAGCACTTGCCGACTGACGCCATCGCTCTCCACGACACTCAGGCCATTGGGGCCACCTACCCATATCTGGCCTGTCGGGTTCACCGCCAGGCAGAGCGCCTCCTCTCTTCTCAGGAGCCTTGCCTCGCCGCGACGATCGATCGAGGACACCCCTCTGGGAGTGCCTATCCACACCTTTCCCCGATCATCCACCACCAGTTGAGTCACCTCATTGCCAAGCAGGGGCGAGGGCACCAACAAGGGTCCGCTCACCTCGCCGCCATCGGAGGCAACAGACCAGATGCCATGCTCGGTGCCCATCCAGAAGCGGCCACCACTATCCCGTACAAAGCACTGGACTATGAGGTTCCCGACGGGCACCTTTTGCCAGGACCCGCCCGGATGTCGAGAGGCGATGCCTCCGTCGCCGCAAATCCAAACCATGCCCTCTGCGTCCACTTCCACCGAATACACCTGCTTGGGAATGGCGGGGTTCAGCGCATGGCGATGACCGGTCCAACTGCTGGAATCAGGATCGAGATGGGTGACGCTTCCATCCAGGAGGCGAGGGCCAACCGAGGCCAGCCAAAGACCCCCTTGCTTGTCCACGGCAATGGCCGCTATGTCGCTACCATCTGGCACTGCACTAGAGAAAGGATGACGCTCCCACTTGTCATTCCCTTCCATCATAGTGCTTACGCCCTTGCCGACCGCCCACACCTGGCCCGTGTCAGACACGGTCACCAGCGAGGAGTCGGGCGCAACGCCTTCGGACTGGCCGTAGGACCGCCACGTGCTACCATCGTAACTCATTATGTGCCCCCCAGCCATGGACAGCCAAACCCATTCGCTGCCTGCGCCGGTGCTCCATAACCGGGGGCTGAGACGCTGCGCTCTGAGCATGGCCTCGTAGCGGGAGGTTACGGCCGTCCGTGGAGATTCGTGGCTCTGCCACGTCTCTCCGTCATACTCGCTCCAGGAGGCTCTATCAGCGTACGCAACCCAAATGTGCCCATCACCGTCTTGGGCGATGGCTATGATCGCCCGACTTTGCAGTCCATCTTGGACTGTGTACACGCGGTGATTTTCGGAGACGGGGTCCCATCGCACGACGCCCCCACCGGTGGCAGCCCAAAGGTAGTTGCCATCCCAGATCAGGCCAGCAACATCGTTGGGATCAGTCCAGGACTGGACGGGAACATCCTCAATGGTCACGTTCTGAAGCTGAGGTGTGGGGGGGGGCTCGAGGACAGCCCGCACCGCCGTTGGTTTCTCTGCTTGAGACGCCAGGACATGGAGAAACGCGGAGGACGTTGGGGTGAGAGCTGGCGCACGGGTCGTTTCAACCGTGGTCGGAGTGACCCAGGCCGAAGTGCAGCCGCCGAGCGTGGCAACACTAAGCAACCCCATGGCAGCACAGAGGAGCATTCTCTGAGAAGAACGTCGGATCACTTCCCTCACAAGGTGAGTATAGCTCCTGACGATGCCAAACGCAACCTCGTGACTAGAGGTATGTCCCCGCCAGCCAGTGATCGCCCGGTTTGGCTCGCCAGCGGCAATCATCAAGCCACCATGGTGCCAAAAACCCTCTGGGCGTGGGGGCGCATGTGCCCCGGCTGTGCCGGGATCTGCGACGATGCGCCGCTTCCAGAAGCAAATAGCAGCACCAAGCTGGCTCCTGAGGTGTATGCGCGATTGATTCGGGGTGCGACTGCCATTTGGTCTGTTTCTCCACACTATCACGCCACCATATTGTTGTCGATTCGGCCCAACTTGGGGCAGAACTCGCCAACTGGACAAACCAAAGGACCTGAGCATATACTCTGGGAGCCTATTCCTGTATGACTGAGCACCACGCCGATCGAGGAGATGGGATTGCGATCAAGAAACCGATTGCTGGACTTTGCCCTCCTGCTGATCGCCTTGCTGGGTCCTCTCTTTCACCTGGCGGGGTTCTTGACCCACGGGCTGGCCTTGCTCTATGCGGAATACTCGAGACTGGGGTTCACCTACGCGGTGATGGCATTGAGCGCTGCCACTGGCGCTGTGGCGGTGTTGCGTCGTGGCAATCTCCCGTTGCGCCTCATCGCCGGGGCTGCTCTTTTGGCCAATCTTGGCTCCATCGGCTACGTGAGCAACCTCTGGTGGCCAGATATGCGGCGCGCTCTTGCTGATGCGGCGATGTCGCCCACGGAGGCGGGAAGGGTGGGTATCGCCCTGGCACCGGCAGGCCATGGCGCCACGGCCAGAGCAGAGGCTCGCGCCGTCGAAGACGCTATCGACGACATCCTCGAGCGAAAGCATCTGGGATCCTACGTGATCGTGCGTCGTGCCTACCCCATAGCGTCTGAGGAACAGGCTGAACGCGTGGGTCAGAGACTCGGAGCCAGTATTGTGGTGTGGAAGACCGAGGAGGTGGACGATCTCGTCACCGGCGAGCACCACCTGACCGTCCTGGGGGCCAATGTGACGCCCATCGAACTGGCCCCTTTGAAGGTCATGTTGCTGATGTCTACTCGGGCTTCCCTCGTGGTGCCGGGCGCAGGCACCTCAGAGGGGAGCCAGGTCTCACCGCTCTCGACGGACGTCATAGCACCCGTGTCGGTAGGCTTTGCCTGCCTGGCCTTGGGGCAGCCAACTCTGGCGGCTGCGCAATTTCAGAATGCATTGACTGTGGCCGGCATCCCCGCCGAATTGCGGCGCTCGCTACACAACTACATGGGGACAGCCCTGCTATTCGCCGACCGCCCGGATCTGGCAATTCAGGAATACGAGCTGGCCAAGAGCATCGAGCCGGATGCCTATGCCTGGGTGGGAAGCGGCAACTCGCTCATGGCTCGACGAGAGTGGCGAGCCGCGGCCGAGGCTTTCAGCGAGGCCATCGCCCTCGATCCCTATTGCGCGGCGCCCTACTGCGGCCTCGGCATCGTGTTCGCCCGGGAGCGTATGACCTCACGCGCCATCTCGTGCTACAGGCAGGCCGTTGCTCTGCAGCCAACTTGGGGAGCTCCCTATGCACTCTTGGGGCTTGCCTTTGAGCTCGATGCCAACATCGACGCGGCGCGCGAGGCCTACAGGACCTGCGCTCTGCAGGCCGGCCCGAACGCCGGTTTGCGCCAGGCCGTCACCGTCCGAGCAGAAGAGATTCTCCATCACCCTCCCACAGCCGTGCCAACGGCCACTCTTGTACCCACGCCCTCACCAACGCCCATTCCAACATGGGGAACCTATGAAGTGCAGAAAGGTGACACACTCGCGGCTATTGCTTCCGAGCTGGGTGTGTCGATAGACGACCTTATCGAGGTTAACCAGATCGACAACCCCAACGCGCTTAGCGTTGGCCAGATACTGATGCTCCCAAGGAAATCGCCACTCCGCCCACGGACACCGACTTCCCTTAGCGACCGATAACTCCGGGGAGACCCTGTGGTGCATCGCTGCCACCCAGACCGTAAGCTGGCTGCCCGTTCCGGCGGCATGGCGGCTGCCGCCAAAGCGGGCATCTTGTACTGCCGTGGCGATTGCAGGTGCATCGCGAGGGGTCACGATCCCGGCTGCAATCCTGTTCGGGGGCAAATCACATGAGGCGTCACTTTTGCCTGGTGGCCGTATTCATACTGGCAGCACTATGTGTGCCTATCGCCCTGGCAGCCGGAGGTGAGCCACGCCGATCTGCTGAACCCGTGTGCATTACCCAGGGGGCAGGCGACGATGGTAGCCCCGCTATCGGAGTGAATCCCGACGGCGGCGTGTTCGTGGCCTGGCAGCACCGTGATCCAGATAGCGGAGCCATAGAGATTCACCTGTCACAAACCCCCTACTGGGAGACCTCTTCCATCGTGACTATCCCCTCCCCGCAGCCCGAAAGGGTGGCTCTCTCGCTGAATGTTGGTGAACGTGTTCACCTTGCCTGGTCAGAGCCGACGGCGTTCACCCAAACCGTCGTGTTGCGCAGCCTGCACCCGGCGCTCACAAAGTGCCAGACCGGGGAACTGCCCGTTCCCTTTCCATCGTCGTTTGTGGTGGATGGTGAAGGTTGCTTGCACAGCGTCTGGGCCGAGGGCAATGTTATCAGCTACCGCAATGGCTCCTCGGACGCAACGGTCACAACCACTCTCGAGGCCGGCATCACCGTGGGCGAGCTCTGGCTGGCCCTCGAGGGCGAAGCCTTACCCCACCTGGCCTGGTCGGCTTCCGAGTTGCCCGGGCAGACAGCAGCGATCTACTATGCCTCGCTCACTGGCCAGGTGCGGCCCGTCCAAGTTGCTGTGGGGGGTAGTGGACCACGCCTGGCAGTAGGTCCATCGGGGCGCGCACATCTTTGCTGGACGACTCAAAGAGGCTTGCATTATGCCACTAACCAAGACTGGACAGTATCCCGAATAGCGGTACCCGACCTACTGGAGTCAGACGCCTTTGCAATTGCAGCGGGTCCTGGCAAAGTTGCTCATCTTGTTTGGGCCCAGGACGACGCCCTTTGGTATGCGAACTCTGCCGACTGGCGACATTCCACCACACGGCTGGCCAAGCTCGCCAACGTCTCACAGCTTGACATAGCGGTGGACCCGCGCGGGCGGCCCCACATCGTCTGTGCTGCGGCAAACGCAGAGGGCGTTGGGGATGTCTACTACATTGGTCCTGCTCACCCCAGTCCCCAGCTCAGAGTCCCCTACCCTAGAGGCGGCGAGGTGCTTGGCAGAGACATACTGATTCAGGCCGAGTCCAACCTGCTCACCAGTGACCTGCTACGCGTCGAGTTCTACCTGCAGATCGGTGATCAGCTTCAAGAGTCCGAGGATATCCTGATGAGCCTCGGCCTTGATCGCGACGGGCGGGATGGCTGGAGCGTCCCACTCCACATTGCCGAACTGAGTAGCACCGCGCGCTACCGGGTGGTGGCCCTGGGCATCGACTTGCTCGGCAGAATGACCAAAGCTGTCGGCAACTGGTTCACGGTGCATCGTCAGGCACCCTGGGTGTGGCTGGAGCCTCCCGCCGTCGATGCAAGTCGGGGAAAGGCCTGGATGGCCGCTCTGGCAGGCAGTGGCGAAGCCCGGCTGGCGCATCTCGATCTTTTCTTTACACCCGTTGGATGTGAGAGCAACCAAGGGCCTCTTGAGGATGTCTGGGCCATGTCGCCCCGACCAGTCTACGCAGGGTCGTACGATCTCCCCCTGGGTCAGTCGTGGCCAGGCACGCGGTGGCGGCAACTGGTGTACGATAGTCGTACCCTCTCCGACGGCCGCTATACTGCCTTGGCCGTTGTCACCGACCGGCTGGGCAGGCGCGGCCATGGCCATTTGACCACTTACTTCACCATCGACAACACCATGCCCCCGAACATAGAAGTAACATCCCCTGGGAAGGATGCCATCATCAGAAACGTGTTGGAGGCATCTGCAATAGCAACCGATCGCGATGGTTCCGTGCAGCGAGTCGATTTCTTCGCCGAACGAAGCAGGCCCTTATCTCAAACCCAGTACCGTGGGCAAGAGTACGAGCTGGAAGTGCCCGATTTGCTCTGGCTTGGCAGTGACACCGACGGCTTGGACGGCTGGAGCATACGCGTCCCGCTCGATGAGACTCTGCACGGGGACCATTGGTTTGTCCGGGCCGTCGCTTTCGATGACCAGGGCTTTTCCACTGCTGCGCGTTCCCCTGGCGCCTTTGCAGTTGTCGGGCGTCACAGGCCCCACATGGTTATCTCGACACCAGCGTCGGGTAGCAGAGTGCGCGGGACGCAGACGGTGAAGCTACTGGTTCGAGAGGGCCATCAGTACCTTCAGCATGCGCAGGTCTACCTCGAGAGCCTGGACGACACGTTGACCTATCTCGGGCCAATGGCCGAGACGGACGAACGGTGGGTGTACGTCTGGGACACCACAGCCTTCGCCGATGGCCTCTACGACCTGCTGATCGTCGGCCATCATATCGATGGAGGCAAGTCACTCGTGCGCAGTGACAAGTTGTCGATAGCCAATGCAAGCTCTTCCCACCAGTTTGAGGAGCCCGCTCCCGATCAAGTGCTCCGGGGAGCCGTTCTTCTGCGCCTGGAGGACTCGCAATCGAACTTCTCGGCAGAAACCCGTTTCTACTATCGAGACGCCGCTGGCCAGCTTCGCTTCATCGCGAGGGGCACTCGAGACGACGATGGTTGGTGTGCAGTCTGGGATACCACCGCAACCCTCGACGGCGCATACGAGCTGGTCGCCTCTGTCATATCGCGCGAAGGACACACCTCTCATGTGACCCAGGAGGTGCCTATTCGCAACGTCACCCCGTCCATCAGATTCCAGCCCTCCGTCACCACCGGGCGGTGGCAGGGGACCAGGGAAATCGCCTGGCTCGCCGAGCACCCTTCGGGCAAGCCTGTGTCAGTTACCGTGGAGTACAGTCCGGATGCAGGAGCCCGTTGGATCGGGTTGGCCGCCAACATCCCCTCCAGCAAGACATTCCTCTGGGACACGGAGCGGTATCCTGACAGCAGAAGCGCGCTACTTCGCCTCACGGTCTCAGATGGCGTGCACTCCAGTCAAAGCACGAGTGAGCCTTTCGTGCTGAACAACGTGAACGAGGCCCCCCATGTCGCCCTGCTGGCACCACGATCGGGCGCTGTCTGCGGCAATCAAGTCGATATCGCCTGGCAGGCTTGGGATCCAGACAACGACTGGCTGGTCATAGATCTCGACTATCGACGGCGGGATGGCCCCTGGATCAACCTGGCACGCAGTCTTTCCAACGGCGGTCATCATATCTGGGAGACCGGGCAACTGGCCCCAGCCCGGGACTATGAGCTGCGCATCACTGCCATTGATTCGCTGGACGCGGCGGGCACTGACGCGGTCCACAGCATCCATCTGGCGTCTAACAGTCCTCCAGAAGTGCATTTGCTGGCCCCAAAAGGCGGAGAACACTTTGACAAGGAGACGATAATCTTTTGGCGGGCAACAGATGAGGACGATGATGAGCTGTCGATCGACCTATACTATAGTGACAATGCCGGGCAGGTGTGGCTCCCATTGGCGGAGGGGGCTCCGAACACAGGATACCACGTGTGGCAGGTCTCCTATCTGCCCATGGGAACTCAATACCGCGTACGCGTCACCGCTCGAGACGGTTTGCACCAGGCCAGCGATGAAAGCGACAACGTGTTGTCCGTAGGCTCGCATCGCCGGCCGGAGGTCAGGCTGCTGTCGCCGCTTGCCGGCAGCGACATATCAGGGATACAACTGGTCAGATGGTGGGCCTCCAGCCCAGACGGGACTCCCCTGCGGATCACCCTCATGGTGCGTCGCTCAGGCTCCTATGATTGGGAGCCGATCCTCGAGAACGCGCCCGACGACGGCTTCTATCTCTGGGATACCCAGAGCTATCCCGAGGGCCTGTGCGAGCTGCGCATCACCGTGACCGACGGCCAGTCATCCGCCTCGGCCACGCTCTCCGATCCCGTTGCCATCTCCAATCGAAGCAACCACCCGCCCCGCGTGGTACTGGCCTCCCCCAAAGGGGGCGAATCGTGGATGGGGATCAGGGAGATTCTGTGGCAAGCATGGGATCGGGATGGAGATGTCATCACAGCAACATTGTATCTAAGCCTGGATGGTGGCCAAGAGTGGGACAAGTTTGCCTCTCTGGATGCTCGGGCCGGCACTTACCTCTGGGACACAAGCCAGACTTTTCCCGGTCGGCAAGCGTTAGTGCGGATATTGGTCACCGACGGGATTGCTACTGCCCAGGACACCAGCCAGGGTGTCTTTAGCCTTACCAATCGTCACACTTTTCCGCCCCATGCCCTATTCACTTCGCCCGACGGGTCTGGCAAGCTTCTCCGTGGAAACGCCGTGGCCTGGATGGCCGAAGACGTGGACGGCGACCCTCTCTCGATCTCGCTCTCCTTCACTGGCGACGGCGGCCTCACCTGGCATGATCTGGCCAGTGGCCTGCCTGGCACCGGAGAGTACGTTTTGGACACCAGACTGCTCAAGGCCGGATCCCAGAACCGGTTGCGTCTGCAGGTTAGCGACGGCGTGTATCGCATACAGACCCTCTCGTCTCCATTGGTGCTGGCCAGCCCAGCCGAAGATAAGCCAGAACTCAAGATCGAGTCTCCCGGCGGCGGGGAGCGATGGTCCGGCGTGCAACGTGTGCAGTGGCGGGCGAGCGACCCAATGGGCCAAAGCCTGCGACTTGATATCGAGCTGAGCAACGATGGCGGCCGCAGTTGGACGACCCTGGCCGCAGGTCTTCCCGACACCGGGGTGTACACCTGGGATACCACTCGCCTGGGAAACGGGGTCTATTGCCTTCGTCTCGCTGCTGATAACGGCCAGGTCAGAAGCATGGAGACAAGCGAGACCTTTGTGGTGTACAACCTTGGCAGGAATGCTCCTGTTATCTCGGTCGTATCCCCGCGCGGCGGCGAGATCTGGTGGGGAACCCAGGAGGTGAAGTGGCGAGCTGTGGACCCGGATGGCGACGCACTGACCGTAAGCCTGGCCTACAGCCTGGACGTGGGGGCCACCTGGCACACCCTCGCCCGCTCAATCCCTGACGTGGGCAGCTACGTGTGGGACACTACAAGCATACCCAACTGTGACTTGGTGTGGCTACGGGCCACGGTCAGTGACGGGCAGCAAACGTCGGATGACCTGAGTGACGGGCCCTTTTCCGTGCGCAATCCTCGCGCACCAGTGGCTGTTCTCCTGGCTCCGGCAGGAGGCGAGCTGTGGACAGGCAAGCAGGATATCGCCTGGCATGTGGCCCACGACTCGGGTCGGACCGTCAAGGTCACGCTGCAAGTTTCCCTAGACATGGGGCAGAGTTGGCAAACCCTCGCGACGGATCTTCCTTGGCAAGGAGCCTACTCCTGGGACACCTCCGCCCTACCCGAGAATGCGCGGGCACTCGTACGTGTATGTGCGACAGATGGCCTGCAAAGTGCGATAGCTACAGCCTGGGAACCAGTTACTATCGTCGGCAATACGACCCTTGCCAGTATGCCTCTCTACGTCCCACAATAGTAGCTGCTTCGTCGAGCAGATGGCAGAAGGAAGGCCCTGCGTGCCGCGCACCTCAACCAGAGTCGCCTACGACAGCAGACAGGGCGCGCCTTTACCAGATCGCGGGCGGTGCTGAGACCTGCCGGGTATAGGTTGATCGCCAGGCCACAACCCGGGCCTCACCCCGGCCAGGGCCGAACATGCTTTTCCACGGCGTGCTTTGCCAGGCGCCCATACGGTGGAAGGGGACCCCCAATTAGAGGACGCACATAGTCGAGAAGTGCTTCGGTCACGCCGTTGCCCTCCTCGTTCAAGTACTCTGGCGGCAGCAGGTGCTCGGCATTCGCCACCTCCGCAAGAGGGGCGAGGTCCATGTCAACGACATAGTCTGGCCCGGCTTGGCGGACCAATGTGACCATCTTGTCGGTTTCGCCCGCGACTGCAGCGCGCACGGCTGCGCGCCCGACCTCATAGGCTTCTTCCCGATCGACGGGGGACACCAACGCGGTGAAGGAGCGCTGAAGGTATCCGGGTTTGTCGTGTCGCGTCTTGGCGCCAAGGGATTCTCCGACTAGCCCCTCAAGGAACTCGACCGCACCTCCCTTTCGTGGATGGCCGAACGCGTCCACCTCCCCTCTGCCGCTGGCCTCCCCGATTGGCTGTCCCTGTTCGTTCCTCAAGCCTTCGCTGACCGCGATCACGCAGTAGCCCAGCCGACGGTACCAGTAGCGCACATCATCGACGAGCTTCTCCAGGGAGACGCCTCGCTCGGGCACGTAGATCAGTTGCGGGGGATCCTCGGGGATCTCCCTGGCCAGTGCTGTTGCTGCGGTCAGCCAACCCGCATTGCGGCCCATGATCTCCATCAGCTTTATCGGGCTGCTCTCGCCC
>DATKWG010000185.1:0-3584 GCA_035529675.1 Anaerolineae bacterium | reverse complement strand
GCTTCGAGGTGGAACCTTCACTACTCGGTGGCGTCAGGGTCCGTGTTGGCGATGAAGTGATAGACGGGAGCGTGAAGAGCAAGCTCGACGCCCTCGCTCAGTCTCTGGCCCAAAGCCGGTAGCACCTGTAGCCAGATCGGGTTGGATAAGTCATTGGTGTTGGGCCGGGGCTTGTTCCGGCCTCTTCTGAGGGGCATCTGTGCAAACAGTCTGTTATTACGCGAAACCTAGGAGGTGCCAATGGCCTCACCAGTAGGCGATGTTACCGCCATGCTCAGGCGGCAAATCGAGGGGTTTGAGGCCCCCCTGAAGGCCGTGGACGTGGGTACCGTGGTCGAGGTCGGTGATGGCATCGCCAGGGCTACGGGACTGGCGACAGTCATGGCTAGCGAGTTGGTGGAGTTCACCAAGAGCGGGGTGATGGGAATGGCGCTGAACCTGGAGCCGGACCAGGTCGGCGTGATCATCCTGGGAGACTACACCGAGATTGAAGAGGGCGCCGAGGTCCGTCAAACAGGTCGCATTTCCTCGGTCCCCGTTGGTGAGGCTCTGGTTGGACGTGTGGTCAACGCACTGGGCATGCCCATCGACGGCAAGGGTCCCATCGAGACCGATGTGCTGCGTCCCATCGAGCGAATCGCGCCCAACGTCACCGTTCGCGAGTCCGTGAACAGGCCCGTGCAAACCGGCATCAAAGCCATCGATTCCATGTTCCCCATTGGCCGCGGACAGCGCGAATTGATCATTGGTGACCGTCAGACGGGCAAGAGTGCGCTGGCCATAGACACGATCATCAATCAGGGAGACAAGGACCTGACCTGCATCTATGTCGCCATAGGGCAGAAGCGTTCCAACGTGGCTCAGGTGGTGGCGACCTTGGAGCGGTTCGGGGCCATGGATCATACCGTTGTTGTCGTGGCCTCAGCTTCAGAGTCTGCCGCATTGCAGTACATCGCGCCGTACGCTGGCTGCGCCATGGGTGAGGAGTTCATGGAGCAGGGCAAGGATGCCTTGATCGTGTACGACGATCTGACCAAACACGCCTGGGCATACCGGCAGGTGTCGTTGCTGCTTCGCCGGCCTCCGGGGCGAGAAGCTTATCCTGGCGATTTGTTCTACCTGCACTCACGATTGTTGGAGAGATCGGCCAAGCTTCACCCCGATTTCGGCGGCGGCAGCCTGACGGCTCTACCCGTCATCGAAACGCAGTTGGGTGACATCACCACCTACGTTCCCACCAATGTCATCTCCATCACCGATGGACAGCTGTACCTGGAGAGCGACCTCTTCTACGCCGGCATTCGCCCCGCGCTCAACGTGGGAATCTCTGTCTCTCGCGTCGGTGGCAAGGCTCAAACCAGGGCCATGAGAGACGTCGCGGGCAGACTGAGGCTGGAGCTTGCCCAGTTCAGAGAACTTGCTGCCTTTGCGCAGTTTGGCTCGGACCTGGACAAGGCGACGAGGGACCAGTTGGAGCGCGGGCAGCGGCTCACAGAAATTCTGAAGCAGCCGCAGTACGAGCCGGTGCCGCTTGATCTCCAGGTTATGCTCATCTACGCTGTGACACATAACCACGCAGATGATGTGCCTGTTGACAAGATACGGGAATGGGCGGACGGGCTGCTGCGCTTCATGGACACCGTACACCCCGAGGTTGGCCGTCGAATCATGGAGACGGAGAAACTGGACGAGGAGACTCAGAGCAAGCTCAGTGATTCCATAGTCGAGTATCGGGAGACCACTAAGTAGTAGCTTCTGGGCTGGAAGCGTCCGGCTCTTGTGTTTGATGTCAGCAACCGCTTGGCAGCGGAATTCGGGTGAGCAGTAGCGAGGAGTAGAGTTGGCCACAGCGCGCGAGATAAGGAGACGGATTCGCAGCGTCACCAACATCGGTCAGGTCACGCGGGCCATGGAAGCGGTTTCTGCTTCCAAGATGAGGCGGGCCCAAGAAATGGTGCTAGCCTCTCGTCCCTACGCCGACAGGGCCTGGGAGATTCTTACCTATCTGGCCAGCCAACCAGCGGCAGGGAAAGTGCTGCACCCGTTGCTGGAGAAGCGGGTGATAAACAACACGGGGCTGCTGCTCATCACGCCGGACCGGGGCCTGTGCGGGGGGTTGCCCACGAATGTCATAAGAGAGGCCGTGGCCTTTCTGCACCGGCAACCAAGCCACGTGCGAATAATCAGCATCGGACACAAAGGATTCGACTTCATGCACCGGTACGGTGGAGACATCGCTGCGCATTTCTCCGGGATTCCCGATCAGCCACCTTTGACTGAGATCACGCCCATAGCGTATCTGGTCATCGAAGATTTTCTCAATGGCACATTTGACCAGGTAAACATGGTCTACACACAGTTCGTCAACACCATGGTGCAGCGCCCGGTGACGCGGCAGTTGCTGCCCATTAGACCGGCCGCTGCGGAGGCGACGCGCACCTTGTCCTACACTATCGAACCAGACCCAGAGACCGTCATCGGCGAGGTGCTTGAAGGTTTCACGGTGTTGCAGATCTATCAGGCGATTCTGGATGCTCAGGCCAGCGAGCACTCCGCGCGCATGGTGGCTATGCGTGCCGCCACAGAGAACGCCGAGGGGTTGGCCGAGGACTTGACCCTGAGCTATAACCGAGCTCGACAGGAAGCTATAACTACAGAGCTATTGGACATCGCTGGCGGCGCCGAGGCTTTGGCCAAGGCGCGTGCGGCGGCGAGATAGAGTAACGCCGAGACGAGCCGTCTTGCGGGGAGGATTAGGGATCCATGGCAGAGACAGTTCACGGGAGAATCGTTCGGGTTATTGGCCCGGTGGTCGATATCCAGTTTCCTCCGGAACAGCTCCCTGGGATATACGACGCGGTAGAGATACCGCGGAATGGTGAAGGGAAGCTGGTTCTGGAAGTTCAGCAGCACCTGGGGGGCGATTGGGTGCGCTGCCTGGCGATGGATTCGACGGACGGCCTCCAGCGGGGTATGGAAGCCGTCGGCACCGGAGCGCCGATAATGGTCCCGGTGGGGGAGGCCACGCTGGGGCGCCTCCTCAACGTGTTGGGCGAACCGATCGACCGCCGTGGACCCGTCGAGACTGAGGAGAGACGGCCCATTCACCAGGCGCCGCCGTCCTTCGAGGAGCAGAGCACCAGCACCGAGGTATTCGAGACTGGTCTCAAGGTGATAGACCTGGTGGCACCCTTCACCAAAGGTGGAAAGACGGGGGTTTTCGGAGGTGCCGGTGTCGGCAAGACGGTCGTCATCATGGAGCTCATCCATACCATCGCCATGGAACACGGAGGCGTATCCGTGTTCTGCGGCATTGGTGAGCGCTCCCGCGAGGGGAACGACCTGTGGTACGAGTTGCAGGATTCCGGCGTCCTGGACAAGGTGGCCCTGATCTTCGGTCAGATGAACGAGCCTCCTGGAGTTCGACTCCGCGTAGGTTTGACGGGGTTGACGATCTGCGAGGACTTCCGCGATCAGGGCAAGGACGTGTTGCTGTTCGTAGACAACATCTTCCGCTTTGTGATGTCCGGGTCCGAGGTCTCCGCGCTGATGGGTCGCATGCCGAGCGCCGTTGGGTATCAGCC
>DATKWG010000184.1:0-18626 GCA_035529675.1 Anaerolineae bacterium | reverse complement strand
TGGCAACCAGTCGTCCGGTTCATACACGTCGCGCAGGCCAGCAACAGCGGGGGTGATGCTGGGAAGTGCTTCCCCTTCTGCGGGCGGGCGCGGGGTCATGCTCGGCGTGGCCGTCCAGGGATAGGTTGCCGTCGCTTCAAGCGGAACCTGGGCAGCGTACACAGCTCGGCGGTCTGCCTCTACCGGCCTTGAGACTGCGGCCGAGAGACGAAAGATGCTCAAGGTCAGGCCGACCACCAGCGCAGTGGCGGCTATGCTGGCGTTGTGACGGGAACAGACTCGGCTCAGCACCACCCAAAGCTGCCCCCAAGTGCTCTGATCGCGCACCCGCACCAGGTCACGGCGCATCTCACCAGCCGTCTGGTATCGAGCAGCAGGTCTCTGGGCCAGGGCCTTCATCACTGCGGCGTCGAGGGCGTGAGGTACGTCGCCGTCGTAGTGACGCGGCGGGCGGCCGTCGCCCAGATAGCGACGCCCAGTGAGCATCTCGTACATGACCAGCCCGAGGGAGTAGAGGTCAGAGCGTTGTTCGAGGCATCCCGTCGAGGTGGCCTGCTCGGGTGACTTGTAGGCCGGGGTTCCAGGATGGCCCAGGGGCGGCTGCGTCCGATGGATCTCGTGCCCCAACTGAGCCACGCCGAAACCAGTCAGCTTGGCCGCGCCCTGGCTGGTTAGCAGGATATTGTCTGGCTTGATGTCCCGGTGAACGATGTCGCGCAGGGAGATGCCCTCAATTGCCTGGCAGATGTCGATGGCGATGTCGAGAGCGCGTTCAATCGACAACGGCGATTCTGTCTCCAGGAGCTGCCTGAGACTCTTGCCGTCCACGTACTCGAGGACCAGATACATGGTCTCGTTGTCGTCAGTCTCCAGGCCGTAGGCACTGACCACATTGGCATGGATGACTCGGCTCACGGCCTGCGCTTCTTTCCTGAAGCGCGCCCGATAGTCGTGCCACTCCTCGGTGGAGAGAAGGGTGGAGTGTGGAAGCAGCTCCTTTATGGCCACGTGTCGATCGCTGCGAAGGTCGTGGCCAAGATAGACCTTGCCGAAGCGGCCTTCGCCCACGATCGAGAGTATTCTGTATCTGCCGGCAAGCACTGTGTCGGGGCTGAGCACTCCGGTGAATCCTCCACCTGGGCAGGTCAAGACACGGGCAAGCCACTAGCCAGGAAAACCAGGGTCCAGGGCAGGTGGCATACTGGCATCTAACGATGCCAGTATAGCATCGGTCGGTGGCATCGGCAACAGAGGGAGCGATCGGGGGTGTTGAAGATGTCTTAGAGCGTAGGGGCGCATGTGCCCCGGCTGTGCCGGGATCTGCGACGATGCGCCCCTACCAGAAGCAAAAAACAGAACTAAACTGCCATTTGGTGTGCTATCGCCCTCGGAACGAACGAGGCCCAGAGGCGATGGTATCCTGACCGGTTCCTAGCGAGCCCTGGCAGCGCGAGAGCTCTTCTCGGTGACGATCCAGACCCGCTGTTGCTGGCCCAGCGTGCACAGAGCCTGTAGATCGCACGAGCGGCATTGGCCTTCCGCGCACCCCTGCACTGCTCGAAGATAGCCTGCCCGCTCCAGATCCAGGAGCATCTGCTCCAGGAGTTCTCGGTCCACGTCCAATTCTGCGGCTAGTTGAACGTTTGTTTGGGCGGTTCCGCTTGCCAGGCGCTTGAGCAACCCCTGAAAGCTGCGGGCAGTCATTTCCAAATCCCAATCATAGAGCGACCAAGGCCAGATGGTAGGCGATGGTGCCACCCACGACGGCGAGAACCGCGAGGAAGACAACGTTGATCAAAGTCCACTTCCAAGAGTTGGTCTCCTGCTTGACCACCGCCACGGTGGCCACGCACGGGATAAATAGCATCTGGGCGACGAGGAAGGCAAGACCGGAAGCGGGGGTAAAGTTGGCTGAGAGGGCTTGCGTCAATGTGCCCGCATCCTCACCAGCGCCGTACAGCACGCCCAGCGTTGCCAACGCGTTCTCTTTGGCCACGAAACTGGCCAATAGGGCAACCAGCGGCCTCCAGCCCAGGCCCATCAGAGACCCAATGGGAGAGAGGATGCGCCCAAGGGAGGAGAGGTAGCTGGTCTCTATGTCGCCGCGTGGCAACGTCGCCAGCACCCACACGATGACTGAGACGACCAGGATGATAGTCGCTGCTCTTCGCAAGAAACTCAAAACGCGATTCCAAGTAGAGATGCCGATAGTCCGCCAGTTAGGCACGTGATAGAGGGGCAACTCCATGATAAAGGCGCTACTCTCTCCCTTCAGAGCAAAGCGGTTCACGATGATGCCCAAGACCGCGAGCACGAGCACCGGCAAACCCGTCAGGCACCACGAAACCAGGCCGGCCCTTTGGGGGAAAAACGCGGGGGCTAGAATCGCCAGCACGCCAAGACGCGCCGCGCATGGCACTAGGGGAGCCAACATGATAGTCAGCAACCGCCCACGCTCCGACTCGATGACCCGAGCTCCCATGATGGCGGGGACGTTGCAGCCAAAGCCCAGAAACAGGGGCACAAAGCTCTTGCCGTGGAGTCCCATGGCGTGCATGAATCGGTCCATTACGTAGGCGGCCCTGGCCATGTAGCCCACGTCCTCAACCACACCCATGGTGACGAAAAAGATCAATAGAATGGGCAAGAAGGTGAGCACTGTACCCACGCCACCGATGATGCCATCGACGACCAGGCCAGACAACCAGGCAGGCCCGTGCGCCAGGAGTTGGGACATGACCCTCGCCACTCCGCCAACGACACGATCTGCCATGAGTTCCTGCAGAGGACCGCCCACGACGTAGGTGAGCCCAAAGATGACCGCCAGCACTGCGGCGAGCACCAGCAGGCCCCAGAAGGGATGGGTGGCCGCGCGATCCAAGCGCTGGGTGAGAGTGATCCGGCCGGGCCTTGGTCGCTTCAGGGCGGCGCTGGTCATGCGATGAATCCACTCATAGCGGCCAGTGGCCACAGCGATGATAGCATCCTCATGCTGTCGCCAGATGGCCTCCACTTCGGCCCATCGCTCAGGTGGCAGTGCCTGCTTCATCAGCGCCGCAACCCGCTCGTCTGCCTCGAATAGCTTGAGTCCGACCCAGTCCGCGGGGTAGGGTTCGGGCACGAATCCTTCGATGATTGCACGGAGGTTGCTCAGGGCCTCGCGATGATCATCGGCGATCTCCGGTCGATTGGGCTCGCGCTCGGGCCCATGCCGCAAGACCTCCAAAGCCGCGTCGATGAACTCACGCACGCCCTCATTCCGCGTAGCGGTCATGGGAGTGACGGGTACGCCAATGGCGGCAGCCAAGACCTGGGACTCTATTTCAAAGCCCTCCTGCCTGGCTACATCTATCATGTTGAGTCCGATGACGATGGGGGAAGGAAGGGCCAGCAGCTCGGCCACCAGATAGAGGTTGCGCTCCAGAGAGGCGGCATTGACCAGCACGAGCACCACGTCCGGTTTGTGGTGTATGATATAGTCCCTGGCGATCACTTCCTCGGGAGAAGCGGCGGTCAGACTGTAGGTTCCGGGCAGGTCTGTTAGGTGAACGGGCACGCCATCGTGCTCGAAAGTGCCGGTGCGCCTCTCAACCGTCTTCCCGGGCCAGTTGCCCACACGTTGGCTTAGGCCCGTCAACAGGTTGAACACGGTGCTCTTGCCCACATTGGGCTGGCCCGCCAGAGCTATGGTCGCGACCCGGTCATCACTCATCTCTTGTCCCTGGTACCTTGCATGGCGACTGAACTGGTACGTCGGTCAGCCTTTCCGGCGCACGCGCACTCTGCGCGCCTGGCCGCGCCCAAGGGCAATCTGGGTGTCCAACAAGGAGACGATGATGGGGCCGTGGCCATGGTTGCGAACCACCTGCACGCTGACGCCCGGCGTAAAGCCCAATGCGGCCATGCGTCCGACGAACCCATGGCCCCCCGACAACTCTACCACAGTTCCTAGCTCCCCAGATGCCAGATCGGATAGAAAAGCCGTGTCATTTCTTGTCACAGCGAGGATACCTACCTCTCGGAGCATTCGGCGTCCTGGCAGCAAGCGCGGTCTCAAGGAGCCTGCTCGTGCTCATTGACCGAGTTAGCCAAGCTATGAGTTTTGGGTTAGATTAGTCTAATCTGGCCCCAATATACCACTCTAGCGCCAAGATGTCAAGCCTCCGGCTTGAGAGCGTCGAAAAACGGCGATGACAGGGTGAATCGCTCTCTCCCGAGGTGCCTTCGCCAATGAGAGAGTGCAGAAGTGGGCCAGCGCGATCCATCTGTTCGCTGTCTGGCTAGGTTGGTTGCTCCCTGTAGCCGTGCCCCTAAGCTCTGTGTCAGCAACAGGGGGCCACCCTGGGGGCCTCTGGTCGAACGATCGGAATCATGTTTGCCAGAGGCATCACTTGGGTTGAAAGGGCTTGCCCAGCGCCGCTGGCGGATTGCCGCGAAGCAATGCATTGAACACGTGCCGGGCCTTGAGAGGGAGGTGCAGCGAGAGCCGCTCGACAAAGCCGCCGCTGACCAGCAACAAGGCCAGGATCATCAGGGCAAAGGGCGCCGCCTGGAAAACGTGAGTGGGCACGCGTGGGAATGCGGGCTGCAGGATGCTCCCGAGCGACTTGAGTGCCCCGAAGAGATAGGCGCCGAGCGCGACCCGAAACGGGCTCCATCCGCCAAAGATGACGATGGCCAGGGCGATCCATCCCATGCCCGCGGTGTGTCTGTGACTCCACCCAAGCCTGACGCTCAACGAATAGGCTGCACCAGACAGTCCGACCAGAGCTCCCCCAAGCATCGTGTAGAGATATTGGGTCTTGGTGACGTTGATCCCTCGGGCGAAGGCTGCCTCCGGACGCTCACCGACGCCACGCAGATTGAGGCCCGGTTGAGTTCTGGATAGCCATACCCAAGCAGCGACCACAGATGCGTAGCTGAGGTAGACGAGCAGGTTCTGATCGAACAGGATGGGCCCCACCACAGGGATAGTGGACAGTCCAGGGACAGGCATGTGGGGCACGCTCGGCCCCGGCTTGCGCACGTAGGGGGCCCCGAGGAATGAACTCAGATCTGCGCATAGCAGGGTCATGACGAATCCAAGGGCGATCTGATCTTGCTTGAGGGCGATGCTGCCGTAGGCGACGACCCACCCAATGGCCGCACCAACGACCATGGCCGCAACAAAGCCCAGCAAGAGGCTGCCGCTGGTGAAGGCTACGGCAAAGCCGGTCATCGCCGAAAGAAGGATTGTGCCGTCCAGGGAGAGGTTGACCACCCCGGCCTTCTCCGTGAGCGTCTCGCCCAGCGCGGCAAAGACCAGTGGCACAGAGCTTGCCACCACCGAGGAGATGGTCTGAACGACCTGCGAGCCGGGCATGAGCTCACTCCTCCTTTGGTTGCAGTCGTCGGCGGAGCCCGCGTGTCACCAGGAAGAAGAGGACCAGGCCAGCCTGCAACACGCCTCCCAGAGATGAATCGAGCTGCAGTCGCAGCTCGAGGCGCGGGCCGCCCACCTGGACGACCGAGAAAAAGGCCACCACCACCGGAACCCACTCCGCCCTGAGGCCCGAGAGCAGGACGACCAACATGGAAAGATAGCCATATCCCCCTGATATCCCCGGGATCAACCGATGATACACTGCCGTGGCCTGGATCGCTCCCGCCAGTCCGGCGAATGCGCCACACACGGCGAAGGCCAGCATCATGTGCAACGAGTTGTTAACGCCCAAGCGGTGTGCGGATTGTGGGTTGAGTCCAATAGCCTTGAGTTTCAGGCCCCAGTAGGTGTCTCGCAGCAGGACATAGATGACCGCAACGGCCACCGCAGCCAGGATTATGGTGGGCGCAGTCGCACGCGTGTTGCCCAAGGAGGGGATCCAGGCCTCCACGGGAAATGGATCTGTGCCGCTCATGGTAGCGCCGTCGGGTGGTTTCCAGGGACCAAAGATCAGGTAGTTGGTGAGAGCGGTGGCCACAAAGTTCAACCCCAGTCCTGCAAAGATCTCGTGCACGTGGCCATAGGTGCGCAACGCGCCCACCAGCAACCCCCACAGGGCGCCTCCAGTGAGTCCAGCGAGGAGGGAGAGGGGGATCATGACATGCGACGGACCAGAGACAGTGTCGATGAGCCAGGTGGCCATCAGGGCCCCTGCGATCATCTGTCCCTCAACACCGATGTTCCACAGCCCAGCAGCAAAGGTGACCAGCATACCAGCCGAGCAGAGCAGAAGGGGCACCATGGCAACCGCGACGTCGGCCAGCTTTCGGGGGCTCTCAAAGGCTCCGCCCAAGATGTGGGCGTAGGCTTGCAATGGGTCGGCCCCAGCCGTAAGGAGGACGATTGTGGAGAACAGGAGGGTGAGGGCAACCGGTGCCAGGAAAAGCGCGACCCTGACGGGAAGAGAGCGTCGCTTCACAGTTGCCCGCCTCCAATGAGGTAGCCGAGTCCCTCGCCGATGATCTCGGACGCGCCGACCGGTTCCGACATGACGCCTCCGGAAAAGACGACGATGCGGTCGCTATAGTGCACCAGCTCGTCGAGATCGGTCGAGGTGAACAAGATTGTCGTCCCCTGTCTGCGGCGATCGAGGAGTCTGCTCCATATCCAATCGGCCGACTCGAGATCGAGGCCACGCGTGGGATGCTCCAGAAGGAGAAGCCGCAGATTCTGGGGCAAGAGCGATAGCATGGCGCGCTGCTGGTTTCCCCCCGAGAGCTCCTCTGCCATGGTCTCTGGGGAACCGATGACATTGAACTCGCGAATCATCCTGTCGGTGCGAGCGTTGACCTCTTTCCAGCGAATCAGGGTGCCCTGGCCGTCGCCCACCAGGGCAAAATGTTCGCGGAGGGTCAGGCCCGGCACCAGTCCCTCTTCCAGGCGCCCGGCAGGCAGAAAGGCTATGCCCCTGCCCAAGAAGCGGCGATAGGGGCACCGAGTCATGTCCCGACCGTCGATCAAGAGGCGTCCCGAGGTGATGCGCTGGAGGCCAGCGCAAGCCTCGAGCAAGGCACGCTGCCCGCTGCCCTCCAGGCCGGCGAGGCCTATCATCTCACCGTGACGAACGGTCAACGAGATGTTCTCGACCTTGAGGCGGTGCGTGTGTATGGATACTTTGTCCAGCTCCAGGGCGACGTCGCCAAGGGGTGCCTTGGCACGGAAGGATATGGTGGTGGGTTGGTCGAACATCATCTGCACCAGGCGACCGGTAGAAAAGGGGGGCGAGGCCCTGCCGGCCACCTTGCCCTGGCGCAAGACCATCACCTCGGAGCAGAGCTCTCCGACCTCGTCGAGTTTGTGGGATACGAAGATGATCGACAGGCCGTCGCGGGCCAAGCTGCGGAGGGTGTCGAAGAGCAAGGCTTTCTGTGGGGCCGAGATGCCCGTAGTGGGCTCGTCGAGGATGACGACTTGCACACCCAGGGAGAGCAGACGCACCAGTTCGAGCTGTTGCCGCTCGCCCACGGTGAGGCCACTGGTTCGAACGTCTGGGTCGAGGTTGAACCCAAAATGTGCACACGTCCTGAGCAACTGCTGACGGCTGTCTCGTCGGCGCTGAGAACGCCGCAACTTGCGCCCGAGCGAAAAGTTGTCCAGCACGCTCAAGGAAGGAACGTCCAGGGGGTCTTGATGCAACATGCCGATCCCGACAGCGATGGCCTCGGCAGGGGACGCGAAGCGCTTTTCCTCGCCGTCCAAGAGAATCCTCCCGGCGTCGCATGACTGATAGCCAGACAGGATCTTCATGAGGGTTGTTTTGCCCGCGCCATTCTCTCCCAAAAGACCGTGGATGGTGCCGCCCTCGACCGTCAGGGAGATGCCGTCATTGGCGCGCACGGGACCAAAGTACTTTTTGATATCCTCGAGTTCAACTCTCATACGGTTCGCGGTGCTCGGTTGCACTGGCAACGCTACGGCTGGCGGGCGCTCTGCATGATGAGGGGCAGGTATGTGCTGTGCTCCTCCCGCACGGTGAAGGCGGATTCAAGAGAGCCTTCTTGAGCATCTGGATTAGTGACCCTGACAGTATAGACCCCAGAGTCAAGACCAGATGGGACAACTGCGGTGAGAGTAGTCGAATCAATGAAGGTGACAGCCAACTGGCCGACGCCAAGGCGGATGGAGGGTGTTGGCAGGAAACCCGTTCCGGCGATGGCTATCTCTGTATCTAGGTGGCTGTAGCCACTGCTAGGGATGACGGAGGTAATGGTTGGAGCAGGATTCGTAGGCTCTCCAAGAAGGGTAAACAGACTGAGATGATCAGTAGTCGCTGTAGCGCTGTTGTTCTCCAAATCTACGCTAGTCGCGAGCGCCTGCCAACTTTGAGTGGCATCGTCCCAGTAGTGTAGGGTTAGGGTATTCTCAAGGACATAGTCCACGATGCTCTCCGCATAATTGATCACGATGGTCAAAGGCTGCAAAAAGGTTTCTACAGCGTTTCCATATATGTCTTGAGCGGAGAGGTCAAAAGAATACCCGGCAGGTATGGCACTGGGCTCCGCGACAGGGTCGGGAGTAAGGGTAAGTTCGAGTAAAGTCGTATCGGTTACGGCACTCGCAGGTACCGAGACAGTTGTACTCCCATCTGGCGAAGTCAGACTGGCACCGCTTGTAGATGTGGCCCAAGTCGGCACACTGCAAGCAAAGTTCCACAGGCAATTGCTTTCCGGTCCGCCATAATCCGCAACCCAAGGGTCCTCGAAACTTCCCTTCCTCTTCCAGCCGAAAGGGTCCACCTGTCTTCCGTTGAGATAGACAGCGAAATGGAGATGGG
Organism: Anaerolineae bacterium; assembly: GCA_035529675.1. GTDB lineage: Bacteria > Chloroflexota > Anaerolineae > UBA1429 > UBA1429 > DATKWG01. Next base: position 9,870 of record DATKWG010000184.1, on the reverse strand, counting down.
GGCCGGTCCCTGCCGTGCCGCTGTAGCCGATAACACGCTTGCTTTCGACGTCGGCTTGCGTGATCTCGGTTCCAGTGTAGATTCCGTCTGCCACGGTGCTCAGGTGCCAATGGGCCGACTTATAGCCGTTACCATGGTCGATCTCGACAACAAGGCCTCCGGGGAGGTTTCGTATCACCGTCACTGTGCCGGGTGCGGCCGCAATCACGGTCGAGCCAAAACTGAGTCGGAAGTCAGTGGCGTCATGCCCACTGTATCCGTAATCCGAAGCATTGGGAAATGTGCCTCCGGTGTTGTGTTCGTTTCCGTTGAAGATCATTATCGTATCGCCGATTCCGGGCGCAGTCGGTTCTGTTCCTCCTAGTGATGGCGGCAGGAGAGGGTACTCGTGGTCAAAGAGGCTGGAGATACAACTAAGTGAGTTGGGCGAGAAGGCGCAGGGGCCGGTTTGCTCTGAGGGGTCGAAAGGCAATTGCAGCGACGGGGTCCCACCTCCCCGGTCGTGGACAAAGACGTCGGAAGCGCCGTTAGTATCTCCCGGTACGAGGTTGTTAGCATATGAGACGAAAGCCGCATAGCGTGCACCAGTTGAGAGAGATGGTAGAAAGCTCGAGCTGTTTCCTTCCGTCCCATCTGAGGCAATAGAAACACGAATCGTCTGACCGGCTACCGTGGCGTGAACGAAAACATCTTGGCAATTGTCGGTTCCATTACCGCAATGGTTATTTGCGTCGCCCGATACCAGGTTGCTCGCCAATGAACCGAAACCCACGTAGCGCCCATCCGGGGAGATAGATGGCCAAGTGCTCAAACCATTTCCCTGCATCCCGTCTGAAGCGACAGAGACTCGGATGGTTTGGTGAGTCTGCCGATCATGGACAAAAACATCCCAGGTATTGTTAGTGTCTCCGCCCACCAAATTGCTCGCGCGCGACCTGAACGCCACGACTCGCCCGTCGGCAGATATGGAAGGATGTTCACTAGACTCATTGCCCTGCATCCCATCAGAGGCAATACTTACGCGCTCCGTCACTCCTGTCACCCGGTCACGAACGAAAACATCTCCAACGCCGTTGGTGTCATTAGACACAAGATTGGTGGCCCCAGACTCGAACGCTATATACCTGCCATCAGCGGAGATGGCTGGGAGACCAGACGAAGAGTTTCCGTACTGTCCTTCGGTGGAAACACTCACCATTTCTGTTCTTCCCGTCCAAAGATCGCGGACGAAAACATCCTGAGGATACGGCTTGGAAGGCCTCACGAGATTAGAGGATATGGAGAAGAATGCCACGTAACGCCCGTCGGCTGAGATGGTGGGCGAGTTGGAATCTCCGTTCGGCTGAGTGCCATCCCAGGCGATGCTCACCAACATAGTCTGGTGAGTCTGCCGATCATGAATGAAGACATCAGCATTCATACTTGCGTCCGTGATCACCAGATTGGTGGAAATAGAAGCAAACGCCACGTAGTGTCCATCAGCAGAAATGGACGGCTGGTACGAATCCGAATTTCCCTGCATCCCCGCACTGGAGATGCTCACCCTTTCGGTAACTTCGGTCAGTAGGTCATGGACGAAGACATCAATCCTACCATTGGTATCGCCGGCAACCAAGTTACTAGCCTTAGAGGCAAACGCCACAAATCTCCCATCGGGAGTGATGGGCACACCATCTGCCGCATGAAAGAAACCACTCGTGTCATTCCCTTGCGTGCCGTCGGAGGCGAGGGAGATACGGGTGGTCACGCCAGTCCCTTGGGCCGTCGCGGGCATGCCGCCCACCGGTAGGAGAAAAGCCAGCAGAGTTATGCTCACAGAAACGAACACCGTGAACAGCCGCGCTTTCATCACCGCGCTCCCTTTCACTTGCGTGGGAAGCGAATAGCGCCTGACAGGTCACATCCGAACCATTTGGATTTGCCTATATCCCCATTCCGTCTTTCCTGCTTGCGATTTGAAAGCTCGGGATAGTTTGTTCAATCTTGGCCATATTGTAGTGTCCCCCCTGCCAGGAGGCCCTAGCGGAACCGCCGTCCAGAGGGGCGACTGGCGAATCGCCCCTGCTGGGTGGTGGCGGACCGAGGCTGCAAGAACACTGCGGGCGGTGTGCATGCCCAGCCCGGTGTGCCTAATGCAACGACCTCTCAGGGGGGCGGTCAGGAGCTGGCCCCCTCCATGCCTTCCAAGAGTTGGGGCAGGTGCCATATCTGGTCGTCGGTCGCTTCTTCACCGTCCGCCAGATACTGTGTCCCGTCCTGGAGCTTTAGCGGGCCCACGAACAGCTTGCTCTTGCCCGAGGCCAATCTCTTGATATAGTCCTGCAGGTTCTTCTCGTCTTCCTCGCTGAGAGCTGCACCAAATCTATAGCCCACCGCCGATTTGTCAGGGTCGTTGATGTCCTTCCAGTAGGGGCCTTCCCATTCCCAGGACTGCTCGAACTTGCCGGCGCGAGCTGCCTCGACGTAGCGAACATAGGCGGGTCCCCAGTTGAAGTAGGGCGTGCCCAGACAGATCTCAGGCTTGACCTCGCAGGCATCCTCAAAGTCGTAGGGAATGGCCCAGACTTTCTCGCCCCTGTCGTGGCGCTGTCCGGCCACCACGATGGCCTCGGTGGTATCGATGCCGGAGAGGAGAACGTCAACGCCGGCATCAAACAGGTTGTTGGCCACTTCCGTCGGGTCGAGAGTGACGCCTGGGATGTTGAACCAGAAGCCAATCCAGGTGACGATGAAACGCAGCTCGTGGGGATCGCCGCCCCGGTATCTTTCGTAGCACTCTCGACAGCCGAGGTAGGCCGATGCAGCCAGACGGCGCGTTTCGTCATTGATGAGAGGGCCAAGATAGCCTATGGTCTTGCTTTCGGTCCTGAAGGCGGCCGCACATCCCGCAACAGCCTTCATGTATTCCATGCGTCCCATGTAGTTGGCTACGTTCTTGGGTGCCTTGCCGGTGAGCGCGTGATCACCGGAGATGTGTATGAAGGGAGTGTCGGGATACTTGGCGGCAACCGTATCGGTATCGTCGGCAAAGTCATCGGAAGTAGTAAAGATCATGTCGGCGCCCTGCGAGACCATGTCCTCCACGACCTGCTCGAGGGTTGTGCCCTTGCGATCGGCGGGGTTGAGCTTGTCCAGATAGATCATCGTGGTGCCTGGCAGCTTCTCCTCGACATACTTGCCGGCCTGGTAGTGGGCCTCGCTCCAACCGTGATCGTTATAGGGACCGACCAGAACGAGCCCAATGGTGAACTCTTCTTTGCGAGCCGATCCCGCGCACGAGGTCATCAACATGGCGGCCAAGATCAAAGTGGCCGTCACCGTCCAGACTTTATTTCTCTTGACCATGTTGCTTCACGCTCCTTCTGGTCTGCGGGTGTGGGGGAACAGAGGGTATGGGGGGCTAGCCCTGCGGCGTACGTGGAACATCTCGGTGCATGAGTATTCCGCTCCCTTCACCTCCTTCCTAGGCCAAAGGCCCTTCGGGTTCCGCGGAACGGGGCGACCGATGCGGACAGACCGACGACGACCATCATCGATGAAGTGGTCGGAAGTGGTCGCCGCCTCGCAAGCCAATTCTACCATACATTGCACCGCTCGTCCAGAGAGAGTATCGAAAAAGCCTCCAGGAACAAGGAGTGCAGGCACGGATGGGTTGAAGGGGTAGAGGCGCACGGCCCCGGCTGTGCCGGGATCTGCGTCCGTGCGCCCCTACAACAACCGAGTCGGCCGCAATAAACGCCACGTGGCCACAGCCCCCAGCGTCTCGTGCTGCGGCGCGGCCTGAGGCCATAGGCGATTCGTCATCGTTTCTCGATGCTCCGGTGGAGGGCAGGGTATCGAAAAAAGGTCTGGGAGTAGGGGCGGGTTCCCCTGGCCCAGCCAGGACGGGCAAACCCGCCCCTACAAAACGCAAACGACTGGCACAAGGTCTATACAGCAGCACAACTGTTGCAGCGGGAGCGCGAATTGCCGGCGTTTTTCGATGTTCTCGGCGGGCTGGCTTGACAACAGGGTTCGTTTATGGTAAACGATCGGTCACTGGCAACACTCCTCGTGCCATCACCTCTATGCCCCATCGTTCCTGCCTGGGTGCTGGCGCGGGGGCCTCGAAATCCAGGCGCGTTTGGGCGTGTCAAAGGCGCATACCTGTCGACCTCTCCGTTTCACCTGAGGAGAACTGGCATGATCAAGCGTACCAAGCCCATTGCTGACGCACTGACCCAAGCGCGGGCGGTGCTTGGCCTCTGCATCGCCATTCTGGGCTTCTGGCGTGGCCGCGACGCCCTGCCACAAGTGGTTCTGGCGGTCATCGTCTCTTGGACGACCGACCTTCTGGATGGGCCTCTGGCTCGCCGCGACCCCGAGCGGGCGCAGTCGTGGACGGGAGAACACGACGCCGAGGTGGATCTGACCACGTCGGCAGGTGTCACTGTCTATCTGGTGGCCAGTCGGTACCTGGCAGTCTGGCTTGGGGTGGCGATCCTGTTGGCAACCTTGGGCCTGTGGTTTCTGCACTCCCATCAACTGGCCTGGCCCTTCTATGCCATGCCCTATGCGGTGCTCGCTTCGATTGCTCTCAGAGCCGCGACGGTGCTCGGCTGGGCCTTGATAGCCTATGTGGCCAGTGTGTCGGTTTTGCGCTGGCAGCGCCTCAAGGGCGAGTTCCTCCCCGAGTTCTTTGACGCGGTGAAAAACATCCGCGTGTCACTCTCGAATGGGGATTGAGCGGCAAGGATTAGTCACCGCAGCAGCCTTGGAACCTGCGGGCTTCATGGGCTTGCCGAGTGATGACAAGCGCTGGTTACTCGGGCCTGGCTTGCCTAAGATTGGAGACGCATCCAGTCGAGTGACCGGGCAAGGTCGGGAGGCAGTTCGGAAGTGAACTCCAGGTCTTGGCCTTCGATGGGATGCTTGAAGGCCAGGCGCGAGGCATGAAGGAACTGACGCGGAAGGGCGACTGGCCGCCGGCGGAGGCCATAGACTTTGTCCCCAACAACGGGATGACCGATTGAGGAAAAGTGCACGCGCACTTGATGGGTGCGTCCCGTTTGCGGCATGGCCTCTACAAGAGTGGATTCCCCCAGATACTCGCGCACGAGATACTCCGTGCGGGCGTACCGCCCCCCCTCGACCACGATGGCCATCCGCTTGCGATTCCGGGGATGCCGTCCGATGGGCGCCTCGATCGCTCCTCGCTCTGGGGTCAGACGCCCATGCACGAGCACCAGGTAGACTTTGCGAACCTGCCGCGCCTGAAACTGCGCCTGCAAGGCAAGTTGAACCTCACGATTGGTGGCAACCACCACAAGTCCAGACGTATCGCGGTCGAGCCGATGCACGATGCCCGGCCGTTGTGGGTCAAGGTCGGCCTGGGCCAGGGCAGGCCGATGGGCAAGGAGTGCGTTCACCAGCGTGCCCGACGAATGCCCTGGACTCGGATGCACCACCATGCCGGGTGGTTTGTCGATCACCAGCAAGTGCTCGTCCTCAAAGACGATTCGGAGGGGAATGTCTTCGGGAGCCGGGCGATTCGGACCAGCCTGAGGGATCTGCACCCGAACCAGATCTCCCGGGGCAGGATAGTAGCTGGCCTTGGCGGGTGCCCCGTTGACCTGAACGCGTCCCTCTTTGATGAGCTGCTGCACCTTTGCCCGCGACAGCTCTGAACACTGGTCCGCCAGGTAGCGGTCCAGGCGTCCTACAGAGTCTTGTACTCGGAAAATGAGCTCCTGCATGGGCGCCGCCGATACTCCCACTCGCTCTAGGCCGGCACTGCGGACCCGCGATCTCGATCAGCCCTCGCCGTCTACTCCTCCTCGCGCTTCACCCCGAAGATGCTCTGGCCGCTTCCTGTGGGGGTCCACAAAGAGAGCATAGACCGCCAGAAGCGCGGTGCCCACGACGAGGGCGCTGTCAGCCATGTTAAAGACCGGCCACACTCGAAAGTCCAAAAAGTCAGTGACGTAGCCCTGACGAACCCGGTCGATGAGATTCCCGACCGCCCCCCCCAATTGGAGGCCAAAGGCAAGCCGTAGCATCCAAGACCCCGCCACGAGCTGACGATAGTAGACGATGATGGCCCCGACCACGACCAGAGCCACTATGACGAAAAAGATGCCCATGTTGGGGAACAGGCCAAAGGCCGCACCAGTGTTCCGCGTATGGGTGAGGGTGACGATGGGAGCCAGCCAGGCGATGGGATTCCACGAGTGATTGACGGGCAAGTGGCTGCGCACCAGGTACTTGGTGTACTGATCGAGGGCAACGACCAAGAGACTGATGCCGAACATAGACAGGCCGTGCCAGTCAACTCCGCGTTTCAAGGACCGAGCTCCAATGTGCTATCGAAGATGCGGCCGACGGGGCCGCGCAACTGCCGCAACCCGGCGATCCTCCACTGGCCCCTCGCAGGACAGGCAGAGAGACATGGACGGCACTTCGAGACGCGCCAGGTCGATCGACCGGTCAAAATCCATCGGATATGAGCCCTGGCGCCTCTTCCCCTTGGGCCAGCAACCACTCAACCCCGCGCCGAAGCCCAGCCATCCCGGCTTGCTCGAGGAGTGCCGACGCATCATCGGCCAGGTGATCGCCATAGCCGGCGTGTTCCTCGCCACTGGAGAGTTCCCTGGATGACATCTCTCGTCCGAGCCGCACTCTTTCCCCGTCGTGGCGTCCTTTCAGATCGTCCATCCTCCTCGACCTGGCCGCGACGGGCATCGCCCTACTCCAGCCACGAGTCACCGAGATTGTACGCGAATTGCAGGGGCGGCGCAACTCGCACGCTTGTCTGCAAGGCCGAGAGTATCGAAAAACGAGTTTGTCACTCTGACTGCACCTGTGACGCAGGCACAGTTGAGCCGTAGCGCAGCGAAGGCGAAGGATCCATGTTTTGTGCAGTTGAGACCCTTCACTTGTACCCCTGAAGTTCGGGGCACGTGTACCCCTGAAGTTCGGGGCACTTGCGCTCAGGGTGACAGTCACGGGAGCCTTCGGCGCGTCTTTCTATGCCCTCCTAGCCTGAAGCTTGACGCCCCGTGCGAAACCTGTATACTGGAAGGCGCATGTCGGCCAACAGACTCGGGGGAAAGCACCAGAAGCCTGTTGGATGTCAGCAAGTGATTTGGGGCCGCTAGCTCAATTGGCAGAGCAACTGACTCTTAATCAGTTGGTTTCAGGTTCGAGTCCTGGGCGGCTCATCGGGTTGGGACCCGGGGTTCGTTTGGACCGGACATGGCTCCCAGAAGTCGTTCGCTCGGTGAGCGAGCGCAAGGCATGGGGCACGGTCCCTTCGGGCGGGGGTCTGGGTTCTTGGCCAAGCTGGGGAAGTGTCGGAATTGGCAGACGAGCGTGATTTAGGATCACGTGGAGCGATCCGTGAGAGTTCAAATCTCTCCTTCCCCACTCTGCCAGGAGAGGGCGGGTGCTCTCCGGGCTTTGCCCCGTTTTGGGCTGCCACCGGAGAGTCGCGAGGTGGGGTCTAAAGCTCGGCTCCATATCAACTAGCTGGTTCTCGGCGCTGGTCCGTGAGCCAGCGTTTTGGCGTATGAGGGATTCCGCGTCTTGGCTTTTAGCCCTGTCAGTGCCTTGTGGTATAATGGCGTTGGGTGCGAGGAGGGAGGGTTGAACGTTGAAGGTCACAACCGAGACAGTGGGGACCAGAGAAGTCCTGTTGACCATTGAGCCAGATCCCCAACACGTTCAGAGAGCACTGCAGAAGGCGGCACGCGAGATCTCTCGCCGACGCCCCTTGCCTGGGTACCGTCCCGGCAGGGCTCCCTATGGACTGGTTGAGCGTGTCTTTGGCCGCGAGGCCATTCTCTCTGAAGCGCTCAACGACATGGGCCCCAGTCTCTATCGCGAGGCTGTAGAGCAGGCCAGTATCGAGCCATTGGAGCAAGGGCAATTGGAGCTCGAATCTGCGGACCCCGTGGTGCTAAAGGTGAACATTCCCCTTATTCCTGTGGTGGCTCTGGGCGACTACAAGTCTTTGCGCATCGACCCCGAGCCAGAAGTGTCGGTTACGGAGGAACAGATCGACCAGCACGTCGAGCGTGTTCGCAGGGGTCAAGCCCAGTATCAGACGGTGAACCGCCCGGTGCAACTTGACGACCAGATCGTTGCTTCGCTCAAGGGCACCTCAGATGGAGAGATCGTCATCGATGACGAGGATGCTATCCTCGACATGCAGGAAGTCCTTGAGCCCCCTGGCTTTGCCGAGGCTCTGCTGGGCATGAGCCAGGGCGAGACGCGGAAATTCTCCCTGGCCTATCCAGATGGCTTTGAGAATGAGTCTCTTGCGGGCAAGAATGTCAGCTTTTCGATCACGGTGAAGACGGTACGCGAGGCTGATCTCCCTGAGGTCAACGAGGATCTGGCCAAGGCGGCCGGCGACTATGAGACGATGGCCGAGATGCGTGAGGATATCGCCGTGCAACTCAAGCAACGGCTTGAGCGCGAGGCTCAGGGGCGCGAGGCCAACGCTGCCATCGAGGCGCTCGTGGCCCAATCAAAGGTTGACTACCCAAAGGCGGCCGTAGAGCGCGAGGTTGACATTGCCCTGGACAGTCGGAAGGCGCGCGTCCGGCAGGCCGGATTTGACTTTGAAAGGTACCTGCAGATGATCGGCAGTACCGAACAGCAACTTGGTGAGGAGCTGCGGCCTCAGGCGGAGCGAACCCTGGTTCGTGGCCTGGTGCTGGCCGAGTTTGCCCGCGCCGAGGAACTCAATGTGGACGAGGACGAGCTGGCCGGGGGGATGTCGAGATTTGCGGCCGCCTATGGCGACAGCGTGCCTGAGGTCAGGGAGAGGCTGCAAGATCGGCGCGTCGTGCTCTCCATCTACAACGACATGCTCACTCGGAAGGCAGTATTGCACTTGACAGACATGCTCACCGGCCGGGCCACCCTGGTCGAAGAGACTCAAGGGGAGGACGGGCCCGCCGCCGTGGAGAGCGCCGGGGACGAGGACGGCGAGGCTGAGAAAGGGCAGAGTGATAGCGGGCCTGCCCACGACGATGGCGAAACGAAAACGACGGAGCAAGAGGGCCCGGCTCGCGAGGTAACAGATGTCCAGGCCAGTTCAGAGGAGGAGTGATGGAGACGAGACTGGTGATCCCAATGGTGATCGAATCGACCGGGCGCGGGGAACGGGCGTACGACATCTATTCATTGCTTCTGAAGGAGCGCATCATCTTTCTGGGCACGCCGATAGACGACAACGTGGCCAACCTGATCGTGGCCCAGATTCTCTTCCTGGAGCGAGAGGATCCGGAGCGCGACATACGTCTCTACATACATTGCCCTGGTGGCGTGGTCTATGCTGGCCTGGCCATCTATGACTCGATGCAATGCGTGCGCTGCCCCATCGAGACCATAGCCGTGGGTAGCACTCACAGCATGGGCACCGTGCTGCTGGCGGCTGGCACTCCGGGCCGGCGCTATGCCCTGCCCAACGCTACCATACATATGCACCAGCCAGCCGGCGGGGTCCGAGGGCAAGCGAGCGACGTGCAGATCCAGGCGGAGGAGATCCTGCGGCTGCGGGGAATCCTCAATGACATCCTGGTCAAGCACACCGGCCAACCGCTTGAGCACATCGAGCGAGACACTGATAGGGACTTTTTCATGAACGCGGGACGGGCGCTCGAGTATGGGATCATAGATGAGATAATCAAGCCACGCCAGGTGAGCTCAGACGAACAGGTGAGCAAAGACGAAGAAGAGGAGGGGTCGTGAGCACGACCGGCCAAGGGGCGCGTTGCTCCTTCTGTGGGCGGCCGGAGCACGCGGTGAGACGGCTCATATCTGGGCCTGATTCGGTGTACATCTGCGAGGCTTGCGTGCTCCTGTGCAAGAGAATCCTGGATA
>DATKWG010000183.1:0-3258 GCA_035529675.1 Anaerolineae bacterium | reverse complement strand
TGTGGCCTCTGAATATCCCCCCCATAGGCCACGTCAGTCACGGTGACCGAAAGCCCTATGGACAGAGTCTCCACCAGAAAGGTGAGCCCGGGGCGCGCCACGAACAGGTCTCCCTTTTCGACGAGCCGGTCGTGGATGGCCTCGTCCTGGTTGGCGTACTCGCTCACCAGGAACTTGGAGACGGTTCGGATCTCGGCCCGGTCAAAGAGCCAGACCTCGAAGGCGCTAACCCGCTGCGCTCCCTCGGTGCTCAAGGCATCGCTGATGCCCACGCCACATTCGCCGAGGAACTCTCCTTTTGACGAGTTGATGGTGAAGGAGGCATCAAACTGGTCATCGCCCAGATGATACTGGGCCTGGAACTCGCCCAACGTATTGTCCACCGTCTCTGGCCGAATCTCTGGGCCGGCAGAGGCAACCATGGGCATGGGCACAAAATCAGTGGGTCTGTCCTGCCGAGGCTGCTCTTCCTGGTGGGCAGCCTCAGCGTCGGCCTGTGCCTGCCTCTCCGACCAAGCGAACTGCCTGGTTGCCTCTGGCGGGCCTGCGGTCGCAAGCCCCTGTCCTGTGTCGGAGCGGGCGCGGGTCTCGGCTGGGATCGCCCTCCCCTGGGCTTCTTCGTCGACCCGGGTCGGCTCCTGGGCGGCGGATGGTACCGTCGCCGCGCGTGTCGATAGATCGCTCGCCGCTCGCCGGCTGCGACCCATAGTCGCCAGCCCCACACGGCCCCTGGCCCGGGCGGCAAGAGATCGCACCAGCAGGGCTGCGGCCACAACGGAGGCGCCGACGATCACCAGGTAGCCGGTCAGCTTGTTGGGGGCACCTATGCGCTTCTTGGGCGGCTCAAACTCGGACTCGCCGGGCGAAGGCATCTCCAGAGTCTGCGAGAGGCTCCGCAAGCGCAGGGCCCCCGCCGAGTCGCCGGCCGTCTCTAGATCCGCAGCGACGCTCGCCACCAGATCGGCCACCTGCTCTGCCGTGGTATCGTCGTCGAGTAGCTCGTAGAGCCGCTCCCTGGCCGTGTCCAGGTCGCGAGTGATGGCCAACGAGTCGGCGGTCATCACTATCCAACTGGTCTGGTGGGCCACCCGCAGATCGCAGGGGTCCGTGTCGTACCAGATGACCGGCCAGACCTGCCAAGCCAGAAGAAGCCCCACAAGCACGCCCAGACCCAGGCCCACGGCCACAAGCGACAAGGCCCGCTTGCGTCGAGTCCTTTGAGTATTCCTGGCCATTCGTTCACCTCACTCGTTCGCTGGCTCAAGCTGCCAAGTCCGAGTATGTCGCCCAGAAGCTCGGCGCACCCGCCAAAGGGGCCACCGAGCTGATTGTAACATGAACGGACTGAGGACTCAAGCGCGCATCTTTTTGCGGTGGCTGATCAGAGCGCTCACCCAACTGCCCGCTGACTTCCCTCCAAAGTGCCTCACGCCATCGAGCGTCGGGCCGACCACTCGGGGCATCTGGTTCGCGTGCCGCTTGCCGAATTGCCAGCCACCGTTCGCCATTGTCCGCCATTGTCCGCCATTTGTCGCTCCTTGGCACGTGGTGGCGACAGCGTATCACGAGTTGACCCGAATGTGACCGAAAGGCGCAACTCGGAGGGCAGAGGCTGTGTTGTGACAGTTGGATAGCGATGTATCCGCTGGCCAGGAGAGGCCAGCCCATCCCCATGGCCGCTCTCATCCCCGCCCTTCGCGCTCACATCGGCCAGGGCTCGGCTCTCTCGGCCCCACCCCGAAAGGAGAGGGATCATGATCGTGGAGCGCAGAACGTGGAACGTGAAGCGAGGATGTATGCAGGAACTGGTGGCCTTGGGCAACTCCTTCATCGAGACTACTGGGAGTACTGTTCGTCTGTACACTCCCACGGTGGGACTGGGACGCCAAGACACTCTGGTTGCCGATCACGAATTTGAGAGCCTGGCAGAGATGGAGAGCTTCTGGAAAGAATGGTTCGCCAGGCCGGATACCCCCGCATTCCTGGGGAAGTGGGAGGCGCTGACGGAAAGAGGGGGCACTAGCGAGATCTGGAACCTGGTGGAGTAGAAGCCACCGCACGTGCCCTTGGACGGAGGCGGTCGGCGAGGCCGTCGCTCGAGGTGGCGGGAAGGCGAACCCGCCCAGCCCCGCGAGCTACACCTCTACCACGGGCACCTTGGGTGACTGAGTGAGCACGCGACAGCCATCTGCGGTCAACACCACCATGTCCTCTATGCGCACGCCTCCCCACCCAGGCAAATAGATGCCCGGCTCGACCGTGAGCACCATTCCAGCCGAGAGGATGTCGGTGGAAATCCGGGAGGCTCTGGGTGGCTCGTGCACGGCCAGGCCCACACCATGCCCCAGCCCGTGGCCGAACTTCTCCCCGTATCCAGCGGCGCAGATGATCTCCCGCGCCACGGCGTCGGCCTCCGCGCCGGTCATGCCCGGTGCGAAGGCCTCTTCTGCGCCAAGCTGGGCCTGCAGGACCAGTTCCCACACCTCCCGGTATCGACGGCTGGCCGTGCCCAGGCAAAACGATCTGGTGATGTCTGAGCAATAGCCCTCATAGATGGCGCCCATGTCGATCACGACCGGGTCACCGATCTGGATGGGCCGGTCTGAGGGAACCGCGTGAGCCATGGCCCCGTTGGGCCCAGAAGCAACGATGGTGTCAAAAGAGAGCTTCTCGGCGCCGTGGGTGCGCATGTAGGCTTCCAGCTCCCAGGCCACCTCGCGCTCGGTGACGCCTGCACGCATCCACTCCTGGATGTGGGCCATGGCCTGGTCAGCGATGTGCACAGCTTCTTCCAGCGCAGCAAGCTCGCGGGCATCCTTGATGACTCGCAGCTCCTCCACCAGATTGCTGGTGGGCACCCACTCGGCGTCAGGTATCGCGCTCGTCCACTCCTGGTAGGTCTCAACTGTCACGGCGTGGCTCTCAAAGCCCAGACGCTTCGGGCTCAGTTCTCTCACCTGGGCGGCCAGAGACGCGACCGTGTCTGTTCCCACCTTGACCAGCTCAAAGTCGGGTGCCTGCCTCTCGACCTGCTCATAGTAGCGAAAGTCGGCCGCAAGCATCGCGCGATCCTCGCTGATGAGGAGCACCCCATCGGATCCGGTGAACCCGCTCAGGTAGCGTCGGTTCTCGGGTTGCCCAACCAGCAGGAGGTCCAGTCCCTCTCTGGACATGATCTGACGCAGATTTGCCAGCCGTTGGCTCATGGGGTTCGACTCCTTTGCCCAAGGTCAGTCTGATGCTCGATGCTCTCTTGGT
>DATKWG010000182.1:0-3730 GCA_035529675.1 Anaerolineae bacterium | reverse complement strand
CACCGGCAGTCCGACTTCGTCGCGTGCCGGTTCACTCTGAAGCAATTCGTCCAGTTCGGAGCGGTAGTCTTGAGGCATACGATTCCCCTGCAATGCCCGCTAGACAGTTTCTGTGACCAACACCTCTTCGCCCAGCATATCAATGATCTTGACCGCGACGGTGGTCTCGCCCTCCGGCGCCGGCATCTCGTAGCGCCCCTCGACCAGGTCGTCCTTCTTCTCCGGCACGTCTGACAGGGCGACGTTGAACACCTCGCCGTCGTAGGCGGTGTCAATCAACACCACGTCCACCATCGCCCGCCAGTCGGGGATGTGGGCCTTGAAGAGCGGCGTGTCCATCTCCAGCCGCTCGACGATGGTCGGTGAGATAAAGTCCTCGACCTCCACCACGATCTGGCCGTCCCGGCGCTCGACCTTCACCTGCGCCCGAGCAGGTTGATGGACGAAGAACTTGCCATACTTTTGGTCGGTGCGCAGTTCGACAACCTCGATCCTGTTGATGGGCCGGTGCTTGTTGTATTCCTCCAGCCAGCCGTCGGCGGCGATCTCTTTGCCCAAGCAGACCACGACCACGTCTCGCTCCTCGTCAGGGCGGGCCCCAAGTTCGTCCTGCACTAGTTGCAGGTCGAGCGGGGTAAGGGGGTGATTGAACGGGACGATCTTGGCCAGCCGCTTGCCCAGCGTGCCGTCGAAGAAGGTGTCCGTCTTGGTACGCTCGATGCCCATCATCTCCACCGCCAGGTTGACCGCCTCGTTGTGCTGGACCTGCAGGTCGTAGTCGTTGACACGATAGACGCTGAAGGAAAACGCCGCCGGGGGCAGCGTCTCTTCCTCATCCTCGTCGAGACCAAGGGGCGCTTGCCGTGGGGCGGCAGTGGCTTCGAGCTGCTCGCGGATGATGGTTTGCAGCCGCTTGGAGGTGGTCTGGATCGCACCCTTGTTGACGTCGGCGGCGATCCAGCGACGGCCCAGCTTTTGTGCTACGGCAGCAGCGGTGCCGGAGCCGACAAAGCAATCGAGGACGAGAGCGCCCGGGTTGGAAGAAGCCAATATGATACGCTCAAGTAGTGCTTCTGGTTTCTGCGTTGGATAGTCCAGGCGCTCGAGAGCTTGCGAGTTCACATCGAATATATCTGTCCACAGGTCCCCTGTTTGCTTACCTCTTGCTTCGTCCAAGTACCGACGTAGCCTAGGCATACCGGAGCTAGTGAATTCGATTCTCCCCTGGGCCATCGCCTTATCGATTCTCTCTTGGCTCCATATCCAATGCTTGCCAGGCGGGGGCGGAATCTCCCTATCACCGAAACGCCTGGCTGGCCCCGAACCACCCTGAGTGAAGTCCCATAGGCCATACTTCCGACCTTCTTCGTCAACCAGGTTGTAGTGGCTCGCTACGTAATCCCCATCGTATCTCTCAAACTGCGGGTTAAACAGCTCTACCTGGCCAGATGAGAATATCCAAAGAGTGTCATGGGTATTCCCAAAGGTAGAACTCTGGGCCTTCGAAACGCGGGTTTTCTGCCAGATGATCTCGTTCTGCAAGTTCTCTGCACCGAAGATCTCGTCCAATAGCAGTCTCAGATGATGGGTCTTTCGATAATCACAATGTACTACGATGCAACCACCGTCCGACAACAGCTCCTTGAGCAAGAGCATTCGTTCATACATGAACTGCAGGTACGTGTCATTGGCCCAAATGTCCGTGTATTGTATCTGTTCACCAAGCGTGTAGCTTTCACCTTCCAGCGTAGCTGTGCGCGTCCCCCGCAGTTGTACCTTGCGCACATAGTCCGCACCGCTATCGAAGGGCGGGTCAATGTAGATCAGGTTCACCTTACCCCGGTAGCCGTGGGCCAGCAACCAGGCCAGTACATCCTTGTTGTCACCGTGAAAGAGGAGGCCCCCACCCCCTGCCCCTCCCCCGAAATCAGGGGAGGGGAGCTCCTCGCCAGTGAGGTTGAAGGTCTCCACCAACTGGGCCGGAAAGGCAGTGACATAGTCGAGGGGGCGCTTGCCCACCCAATGGAGCATGGGGCGACCCTTGGCCTCGCCGATTTGAACGGTTTGTTTGTCGGTCATGGGTTTCGTTCCTCACCCAGACCCTAAGGGTTTCCAAAACCCTTAGGGTCTATGAACTGCTTGGCCGGCGCGAGCTGGTTGAACGCCACGCCATCGGACGAGGTGAAGATCATCTCGTACTTGAGCTGGTCGGGGTTCAGCCCCACCCATTTCTGTACAGCCACTGCCTTGCGACCGTTCTCCCCGTCCACGGCATCGTCGCGGAACCTGGCGTCCTTGATCTCGACGATGTAGCAGCGCCCATCCTTGCGCCGGACAACGAAATCGGGGCTGTAGCGGTGCCACCCGCCGTCCACGCCCCTGTACTCCACGTAAAAGTCGGTCTTGCGCGGGTCCTGCAGGCCGCCGGTGAAGTAAATGTCCTCCACTTGCTGCGGCTCGAGGTTGACCGCGTCCAGCATCTGGGCGAAGAAGCTCTTTTCCGGCTGCGAATCAAAGTTGTAGGGATCGTAGTGGAAGCCAAAATCGCCGCCGTTGTGCGCGGCCATTTCCTTCCAACTCAGCAGCAAGTGCTCTTTGCCCTTCTGGTAGACGATCTCGGCGGTGTAGACCACGCTGCCGTCGTCCCCCTGCTCGATCTTGAACCCATCCGGCTTGATCAAGGCCAGGGCTACCTCAACTTCCTCTTGCTCGATCCGATAGCGGCGCGTCTGCTCCTCCACCTGGGCGGCCAGCGCGGGCACATGGGCCTCGGGCACCGTCCCTCCCACGCCGTAGAGCCGCCTGAGCTCGGCATACATCGTCCAGACGTCCAGCCGGTAGACGGCGGCCAGTTCCGTCGCCGCACTGTAGAGGTCCAGGCCGGGCACCGCGTAAGTGGCTTGCTCCTCGGCCACCTGCCTCAACACGGCGTGTTTCCCCGGCTGTTCCTCCGGGGTATACACCTTCCTCACCAGCACCGCCTCCGCTTCGATGTCCGGCTTCGCTACGTGCAGCGGCGATGCGCCGGCGTCTGCCACGGGAACCACGTGCTTGATGATCCGCTTGACCACCAGCGGCGGCACATTCAGCTTGCGCACGACCAGCCGGGCAATGCGGGTGTCCTGGCTGGTGCGGTTCAGGTCGGCGATAGTCTCCCCGTAGGTCTCCTGCAACTGCTGGTCGAGCGCCCCCCGGTTGTCCATCGAGAGGTAGATGCGCGCCTTGTGCGGGTTGCCAGGCACCTGCCGCAGGCAGCGCGTGCTGGCCTGCAGCACAAAGTTCTGGCTGTGCTTCAGCCGGCGGGCCAGCGCACAGGCGAACAGGCTGGGACAGTCCCAGCCCTCGGTGCCCTTGTTGACCAGCAGGACCACCCGGTGGGGCGAGTGGGGATCGTTGAGCCGGTTGAAGGCGTCAATCTCGGCCTCGCTGGACTCGGACGTGTTGCGCAGAACGACGTCGGTAGAGTAGCCCAACTCCATCAGCGTCTGCTCCACCACCGGGCGCAGCTCACGCAGGTCTTTGGTCTGGGGAAAGTACATCGCCAGGCGGGCCGGGGCACCTCCAGGCAAACGAACGTCGCCATAGGTGTGGAAGAAATCGCGCACCACCTCGGCCACGAACTGGTCGGCGTGCTGCTGGTCAAAGTCGTAGGCGTAGATGCTGCCGTCTACCGCCTTGAGGATGTTGTCGCGGATGCCCTCCGAAAGGCCGTACCAGATCACCACGTCGC
>DATKWG010000181.1:0-15602 GCA_035529675.1 Anaerolineae bacterium | reverse complement strand
TCGGGCACCCAGGCCTGCAAGGCCCTTCGCGAAGAGGGCTTTCAGGTGGTGTTGGTCAACTCGAACCCGGCGACGATCATGACCGACCCGAATATGGCAGACGCTACCTACATAGAGCCCCTGACGGTGCCGATCCTGGAGCTCATCATAGACCGCGAGCGGCCCGACGCCATACTCGGCACCATGGGAGGCCAGACTGGGCTTAACCTCTCCATGGACCTCTATCGCCAGGGAGTGTTGGCCCGGTATGGCGTGGAGCTCATCGGGGCCAACGAGGAGGCCATCGATATCGCCGAGGACCGCCAGCGCTTCAAGGCCGCCATGACCGAGATAGGTCTGGAGGTGCCCAAGAGCTACTACGTTGGCTCGCTGGCCGAGGCCCGGGAGATCATGCAGGACATCGGTTTGCCAGCGATCATCCGACCCTCGTTTACCCTGGGAGGCACAGGAAGCGGCATCGCCTACAATAGGAACGACTACGATCGGATCGTGGAGCGCGGTTTGGAGCAAAGCCCCGTGCACGGGGTGCTGGTCGAGGAGTCGGTGATCGGCTGGAAAGAGATCGAGCTTGAGGTGATGCGCGACGCCGACAACAACTTTATCGTGGTGTGTTCCATCGAGAATCTGGATCCCATGGGCGTGCACACCGGTGAGAGCATCGCCATCGCTCCGGCTCTAACCCTGACCGACAAGGAATACCAGACCCTGCGCGACATGTCCCGACGAATGATGGAGCGGGTCGATTTGGAGGCCGGCGGGGCCAACGTCCAGTATGCCATACACCCGGCCACGGGGCGGATCCTGATCATCGAGATGAACCCCCGCGTCTCGCGAAGCTCCGCGCTGGCCAGCAAGGCCACCGGGTTCCCCATCGCCAAGGTCGCGGCCAAGCTGGCCGCGGGCTATCGGTTGCACGAGCTGCGCAACGACATCACCAGAGAGACGCCTTCCTCCTTTGAGCCTTCCATCGACTATGTGGTGGTCAAGATCCCCCGATGGAACATGGAAAAGTTCCCCGAGGCCGACACCACCCTGGGAACCCAGATGAAGTCGGTGGGCGAGGTCATGGCCATCGGCCGCACCTTTGGGGAAGCACTGCAAAAAGGGCTCTGCGCTCGCGAGGATGGGCGCGATGGCATCTTTGATCTCGAGGCGGCGAAGGCAACCCTGTCGGAGGTGCGACACCGACTCATTCAGCCCAACCCTGAACGCATCTTCTATGTGCCCGTAGCCTTGGACATGGGGATGTCAGCCGAGGAGATCTTTGAGCTCTCATACATCGACCCCTGGTTCGTCAACGAGATTCACGAGCTCTGCCAACTGCGAGACAGGCTCGCTGGACGCTCTCTGGAGGAGATCGACGCGGATCTGATGCGCGAGGCCAAGCGCTCGGGAATGAGCGACCGACTCATAGCCAGGCTGGCGGTGCCCGCCGTGGAGGAACTGCAGGTTCGTGCATATCGCAAGGGGTTGGGGATAAGGGCGGTCTATTCGCGGGTGGATACCTGTGCAGCCGAATTCCCCGCCCGTACGCCCTACCTATACAGCAACTATGAGTCGGTGTGCGAGGCCGATTCCAGCGACCGCGAAAAGATCGTGGTCTTGGGAAGTGGCCCCAATCGCATCGGGCAGGGGATTGAGTTCGACTACTGCTGCACCCAGGCCTCTTTCTCGTTCCAGGAGTTGGGCTACGAGACCATCATGGTCAACTGCAATCCTGAAACCGTATCCACCGACTATGACGTGAGCGACAGACTCTACTTTGAGCCGCTCACCCTGGAGCACATCCTCAACGTATGCGATGTCGAGCAGCCCGAAGGGGTCATCGTACAGTTCGGCGGGCAGACTCCTCTGAAGCTGGTGCGCAAGCTGGCCGACGCCGGCGTGCCTATCCTGGGCACCTCGCCGGACTCCATAGACCTGGCCGAGGATCGAAAGCGCTTTGGTGCTCGTATGGAGGAGATCGGCCTGCCCATGCCCGAGCACGGCACGGCGCGTTCCGTCGAAGAGGCCTTCAAGGTGGCGGCAAGGATCGGCTACCCCGTCATCGTCCGTCCCTCCTACGTCCTGGGCGGTCGGGCCATGGCCATCGTCTACAGCGGCGAGCAACTGGCCCGGTACATAGGCTCTGCCGTGAAAGTGGCTGAGGACACACCCATCCTCATCGACCGGTTCCTGGAAGATGCTTTTGAGGTGGATGTGGATTGCGTGAGCGATGGGCAAGATGTGCGCATCGCCGCCCTCATGGAGCAGATCGAGCTCGCCGGGGTGCATTCTGGGGACAGTGCCTGCGTGATCCCCACAGTGATGATCGAGGAGCAGGTCCTGGAGACACTTCGCGACTACACGCGACGCCTGGCGCGCACCCTCCACACCGTGGGGTGCCTAAATGTCCAGTATGCGATCAAGGATGGAGTGGTCTACGTGCTCGAGGCCAATCCTAGGGCGTCGCGCACCGTGCCCTACGTGAGCAAGGCCACTGGCGTCTCCTGGGTGCGTGTAGCCTGCGAACTGGTCGTGGGCCGCACCCTGGGCGAGCTGGACGTGCCCGACGAGCCGCGTCTGCGAGGACACTTTTGCAAGGAAGTGGTGTTGCCCTTCGTCAAGTTTCCCAAGGAGCCGGCCATGCTCCTGCCTGAGATGCGCAGCACCGGCGAGGTGATGGGCATGGATGAGAGCTTTGGCATGGCCTTTGCCAAAGCGCAGATGGCGGCCGGAAATGCGCTGCCCACGAGTGGTACGGTGTTCCTCAGCGTCAACGACCGCGACAAGCCCAACCTGCTGAAGATCGCCGAGGACTTGCGCGATCTGGGGTTCAGGCTGGTCGGCACCAGGGGCACCGCCACATTCTTGTCCAGGGCTGGTCTGGAGGTCACCGAGGTGCGCAAGGTGAGCGAGGGGCGTCCCAACGGCGTGGACTTGATCATCAACGGCGAGATCGACCTGGTTCTAAACACGCCGCTGGGAAGACGCTCCTTCAGCGACGAGCACGTGCTTCGTCAGGTGGCCATCGCCCACGGGGTGCCGGTGCTGACAACGCTTTCGGCAGCGAAAGCGGCCACCCTCGCGATTGGCGCCCTGAGAGAGGGACGTCTCCAGGTGGCCAGCCTTCAAGAGCATTGGAAAGAGCGAGTCGAGGGGTGATGTGGCCCCGTGAGATCGATGGCGGTTGGAAATGGCTAGTCGGCCAGGGCGGCACATCAGGCAGAATACCAGTCGAAGGGTGTGATCAGTATGTCAGAGAATTCGAAAGAGTCGATCCTCAAAGAGGTCAAAGACAACGGCATCCGCTTCGTCCACCTCCAGTTCACCGACATCGTGGGCATGGTCAAGAGCATAACCGTGCCGGCAGGCCAACTGGAGAATGCGCTGCATGAGGGTGTCTGGTTTGACGGGTCCACCATCGAGGGATTCGTGCGCATCAGCGAGAGTGACATGTTCCTCAGACCCGACCTGGACACATTTGCCATCATTCCATGGCAGAGCGCGTCCCACAAGGCGGCCCGACTCATCTGCGACGTGTACACTCCCGATGGCGAGCGTTTCATCGGCGCGCCTCGCGCGGCACTGGCGAGGGTGATCGAAGAGGCGCGAGACATGGGCTACGAGTACCTCGTGGGGCCAGAGATGGAGTTCTTTCTCTTTGAGACGGATGAGCGCGGGGCGCCAATTCATGGAGCTACTCACGATCAGGCGGGCTACTTTGATGCCACTGCTGACAGGGGCACCCTGGTGCGCGACGACATGATGACCGCTGCAGAGTCGTTTGGCATCAAGGTAGAAGCCGGCCATCACGAGGTTGCAGCAGGGCAGCACGAGATCGATTTTCGGTATGACCACGCTCTGGCGGCGGCGGACAACGTGGTCACCCTCAAATACATCTTCAAGGCTATCGCCCGCCAGCA
The DNA here is from genome assembly GCA_035529675.1 of Anaerolineae bacterium. Classification (GTDB taxonomy): domain Bacteria; phylum Chloroflexota; class Anaerolineae; order UBA1429; family UBA1429; genus DATKWG01. The sequence continues at coordinate 11,697 of DATKWG010000181.1, read as the reverse complement.
CGGTCTGTACGCCACCTTCATGCCCAAGCCCGTCAGGGGCAGCAACGGCTCGGGCATGCACACTCATCAGAGCTTGACCGCCGTCGGTTCGGGCCGCAACGCGTTTGCCGATCCGAGCGATCCCTATGGTCTGTCTCAGGTGGCCAACAGCTTTCTTGCGGGACAACTGAGGCACGCCCGGGGTATGGCCGCCATCCTAGCGCCCCTGATCAACTCCTACAAGCGACTGGTCCCTGGGTATGAGGCCCCCGTGTACGTAAGCTGGGCGCGCATCAATCGGTCGGCTCTGATTCGCGTGCCCCGTGCGAATAACCTGGAGGGTACACGTTTGGAGCTGCGCTGCCCCGACCCGAGCTGCAATCCCTATCTGGCGTTCGCGGTCATGCTCAAGTGTGGGCTGGATGGCATCGTGAACGATCTGCCGCTGCCTGATCCCACTGAAGAGGATCTGTACGAGTCGCAACGGGCGAGGGAAGGACTGGACACCTTGCCTGGGTCACTTGAAGAGGCCTTGGAAGAGTTGCAGAAGGACCAGGTTGTGCGAGATGCCCTTGGCCCACACATCTATGAACGGTTCGTTGCTGCCAAGAGGGAGGAACTGGAAGACTATCGTCTCGAGGTAACTCGCTGGGAACTGGATCGCTATCTTCCCGCGTTCTAATACTGGGGAGTCACTGCGAGAGGGATCGGGCCGGCGGTCGCCCCGGTGAGCCCGATCCATCTGGGGCGCACGGTGCCATCGCTGAAGGGCATTCGAGCGTCTCTAATACTTCGCCTCGCGGCGCCACTTGTCGATCTGTTCCCTGGAGGTGATGGTGGAGAGCTTGCTGTCGGCAGCTCTCTGGGCCGCCCTCTCGGCAGGATCGGGGCTGCCGGCGCCCTGAACAGCAAACTGGGAAACGGCACGCCGAGTGTTTGCGGTCCCGCAACCTTCGCAGGGGGGCGCGGGGCCTTGGCCGGCGCTGAGCATGGTTCGAAAGAGCTTTGAGAAGCGATAGCCACAGTCATCACAGATGAATTCGTAGATCGGCATAGCTGTCCCCTTGCCATACGTCGGTATGTGAAAAGACGCCTCTTCCAAACCCAGCGGCGCGTGACTCCAGTCATGGTCCTTCGCGGCGTGCGAGGCCAGGCAGTAGCGGCGGGGCTCTTCTTTGAATCATTCTAGCAGGTTGCCTCTGGCGCGCCAAGGATGAGCGCTTCCCCGTTCGCAGGCGACGGCACAATCGCCTTCGCAATCGTCTGGCAACTGGCTCAAGATTGATGGCCAACGCACCGATATAGTAGTGTGGTGGTTGTTCCCATGCGTTCAGAGCCACAGGCTGCCGCAGAAGCAAGTGTGCAGGCGGCTTGTCCGGCCACGCGCTTGCGCTTGCTGTGTCAGGGAGTGGGAGCCTTGACTGGCCAGCGCGATGGCGTCGCTGGCAAAGTGTCCTGAGCGCCGCTCCGTTCGTCACTTACCAACTGGCGGTTCGGTTCGGTGTGCCAGCGACACTTTGGGCCACAGGGCAAGGCTGTTCCAGTGCGGTCGTGACTATCCCTGGAACAGCTCTGCCCTTCTTGCGAGAAAGGGACTAATCGAGCTATAATAGAGCCGATGGGTTCAGTCCAGAGACCGCAAGCTCTTGCATCATAATCAGACCCCTTTGTCGCAGATTTGTGCGTGAGCGCCGGTGCTACTCTGGTGCAGGGGGTATCATGCAAGACCAAGGCAAGACGAATGAGCAACTCATGAGCGAGCTGGAGGCTTTGCGCCAGCGAGTTGCTCGCATCGAGGCGGCAGAATCTGCGCGCCGGGAGGGGGGGGACAGGACAAGGTATCTTGATATCCTTCTGAAGTCGATCGAGACGGTCAATAAGCTCATCTCCAGGGAGATGGAACAGGAGGACGGGCTGGCGAAGCCTCGCGCCCCCCTGGAGAAGCAGGTCGAGAAGCGCGCCGCTCCGCTTGGGCCCACCCAGGAGGATGAGCGCGTCGAGGCCGATGAGCGCCAGTTCGCCCAGCAGGCATCGCGAGAGCAGATGGACCTGTGGCAGGCAGCTCTTGCCGCCGCGCCCGACCTGCTCGTCCTGAAGAACAAAGACCTGGTCTACCAAGCTGTGAACCCCTCATTCTGTCGATTTCTGGGGCTGAAACAGGAGGAAGTGGTTGACAAGACCGATTTCGATCTGTTCTCCCGGTCCGAGGCCGAGACGTGGCGCCAACAAGATGCCCAGGTGATGAGCACGGGCACGTCTTTGATTCAGGATGAGCAGGTCGCTGGGGCGTCGGGGAAGAGGTGGTTCCAGGTTTCCAGGACTCCTGTCATCGACGGCACGGGGCAATGTGTTGGCCTTCTCTGGTCGGGGCGCGATATCACGGCGCAGAGGGAGGCGGAGGATGCCCTGCGCTTGAGCGAGGCACGCTATCGGGCCGTGGTCGAGGATCAGACCGAGCTGATCTGTCGCTTCTTGCCCGATGGTACGCTCACCTTCGTGAATGATGTCTTTTGTCGCTACTTTGGCAGGCAACGCAGGGAGTTGATTGGCCAACCCTTCGCGCCGGTCATCTTTGACGAGGATCGCGAAGAGTTGAAAAAGCGAGTTCTTTCCCTGGCTCCAGAGAAACCCGCGACTGACCTGGAGGTCCGCGCCGTGGCGCCCAATGGCAGTGTGCGTTGGCTGCGGGGAACGATACGGGCGCGTTTCGATGGCCAGGAACGCGTGCTTGGGCTTCAGTGCGTTGCCCGCGACGTCACCGAGCAGGCGCGATTGGAGGAGCGGCTTCGACGCGGGCAGAAGATGCAGGCTGTCGGGCAGTTGGCTTCGGGTTGTGCCCATCACTTTAACAACCTCCTCACGGTGATCAACGGCTATGCTCAGTTCCTGATAGGCGCGCTCGGGCCAGATAGCCCTCTGGTGAGAGATGCAGAGGCGATTCTGAAGGCGGGCGAGCGAGCAGCCAGCCTGACGAGTCAGTTGCTGGCCTTCGGCTGCCCGGCCGAGGTGCAGACGCGCCTGCTCGACCTTAACGATGTGCTCAGAGACGTTGGCGAGATGCTCCACAGCCTGCTCGGAGAGGATGTGGTCCTCAAGATGAGGCTGGCGGAGGATCTCGAAATGGTAAAGGCGAACCCTGGCCAGATGGAGGTGGTGGTGCTCAATCTGGCCACCAACGCCCGCGAGGCCATGCCGTCGGGTGGGGTTCTTTCGCTGGAGACAGCCAACGTCGAACTGGACGGGGCCTACGCCGCCAGACACCCGGGGGTCGAGCCGGGGCACTATGTGATGATGACCCTCAGCGACAGTGGGTGTGGCATGACCCCCGAGGTGCGGGAGCGCATCTTTGAGCCCTTCTTCACTACCAAGGACGCTGTGACCAGGGCGGGCATGGGTCTTGCCACCGTATACGGCATCGTCCAGCAGAGCGGCGGCCACATCCAGGTGTCCAGCGAACCGGGCCTGGGCACCACCTTCGAGATCTACCTGCCTCGCGTGGACGACACCCGACAGATCGCCCTTCCGACGATCTCCAGTAGCGAACTGCCACGCGGGACAGAGACCATACTGGTGCTGGAGGATCAGGATCAAGTTCGTGAGTTTGCCAGCGACATGCTGGAGCGCCTGGGATACAATGTGTTGGCCGCCTCCAACGGGAACGACGCTCTGGCCCTTTGCCTGACGATGTCTACCTCGATCGACCTCCTGCTCGCCGATGTGGTTATGCCGAACATGAGCGGTCCTGAGTTCGTGGAACGTCTGCGCCAGTTGCATCAAGGCTTCGAGGTGATCTACATGTCTGGCTATCCCACTGCCACCATCGCCAACTATGGTCCTGTGGGGCCAGAAGATGTCCTCATTCAGAAGCCCTTCACCCTTGAGGAGCTGGCCTACGAAGTGCGGCGGGCGCTGAACAAGCGGCCGGTCTGACGGCGGCTTTCCTCCCGGCCCGTCTCTGCGGCAGGCCTTGTCGGGTCCCTGGTCTGTGGTCGCTGGGAGCCCAGCGGCGTGATTGTCAAGGCAAGGACCACTGGAGAGGAACCGGTGACAGACACAGCCAGCCAGATCAGCTACGACGAGGTGCCCTACCCCAGCCTCTGCTACACCCAGACTCACCCCAACCGCCTGGCCACCGTGGCGATGCTGTTCGGCATGACCCCGGCTCCCGTGACGCACTGCCGCGTGCTGGAGCTAGGGTGTGCCAGTGGGGGCAATCTCATCCCCATGGCCTGCCGGCTTGCGGAGAGCGAATTCGTGGGCATCGACTACGCCGCCCGCCAGATCGCCGAGGGTCGGTTGTTGACCGAGGCACTGGGGCTGCAAAACATAAGCCTCAAGCACATGGACATCCTTGACGTGGGTGCCGACCTGGGCCAATTCGACTATATCATCGCGCACGGCTTGTACTCGTGGGTGCCCCCAGCCGTGCAGGACAAGGTTCTCGGGATCTGTAAGCAGAACCTGGCAGTCAATGGCGTGGCCTACGTGAGCTACAACACCTACCCGGGCTGGCACATGCTGGGCATGATCCGCGAGATGATGCTCTTCCACACCCGGGAGTTGACGGAGCCCAGTATGCGGGCGGCTGAGGCCCGCGCGCTGCTCGACTTTCTGGTGGAGTCGTTGCCGAGCCGCACCGATGCCTACAGCGCGTTTCTCCGCGACTACAGGTCTGCACTGGCGAAGGACTGGAAAGGCACACACTCCAGACGCGATGCCTTTCTGCTGCACGATGAGCTGGAAGAGATCAACGATCCCCTCTACTTCCACCAGTTTGCGCAGCGGGCGGCCCGCCACGGTCTCCAGTATCTGGGTGAGGCAGATTTCTCGACTATGATGACCGGTGACTTCTCTCCCGAGGTGAGGCAGTCGCTGACCAAGATGGTGGGCAATCTTGTGGATCTCGAACAGTACATCGACTTCTTGCGGCACCGAACTCTTCGGCGGACCCTCCTGTGCCATGACGAGGTCGTCTTGCACCGCAAGCTCGGGCCTGAACAGGTGGAGCCGTTCCTTATCGCTTCACGCGTCAAGCCCCAGTCGCCCGATCTTGACCTGCGTTCCCTGTCGGTCGCCAAGTTCGTGGCCCCCAGTGGCGCCACCTTCTCCACCGACCACCCGGTGAGCAAGGCAGCCATGCTTTACCTTGGAGAGGTCTGGCCGCGTCCGGTTCCCTTCAAAGCTTTGTTGTCGGAGGCGAGCTCTCGTGTATATCTCGGCTCAGAGTCGATGAACCCCGAGGTCGCTGCTCGTGACGCCAGCGCCCTGGGCGCCAATCTGCTGACCGCCTATGGCCACTCTGGGAACATGGTAGAGCTGTATCTCGATGTGCCCCACTTCGTGCTGAAAGTCAGCGATCGCCCCATTGCCTGTCCCTTGGCCCGCCTACAGTCACCGCAGAGCGAACTGGTCACCAATCTCCGCCACGAACGCGTGAGCCTGAATGCCTTTGAGCAGCGAGTTCTGCCCTACCTGGATGGCACCCGAGATCGCGCTGCGCTCACAGGCGTCATGTGTGGACTGGTATCGCAGGGCAGTCTGGTCGTCCGCGAGGGTGACAGGCGGGTGACCGATGCTGCCGAGGCGCGGAGCATCGTGGTCCAGCAGATTGACCGGGCCCTCCAGTGGCTGGCAAGGGCTGCGCTCCTGGTAGGCTAGAGTCGGCGATCCTCGCGGCCCGGGGCTTTGCCCGAAGCTGGACCTGTCAGTTGCAGACGCGGCGTTGCCTCTACCGCACAGACCCCCGCGCGAGAGGCAAGAAAGCGTTCATCAGCTGGTACGTCTGTGGTACATTGCACCGAAAGACGGAGGGTTTTACCGGGACTTTATCGTCATCGTGTCCGACACGTTCCGACGCGATCACCTGGGCTGCTACGGGAACGAGTGGATCTCTACCCCCAACCTGGACCGATTCCCGAGAAGTCGGTCGTCTTTGATCGGGCGTACGTTGCATCCTTTCCCACCGTACCCAACCGCCACGATCTCTTCACCGGACGCTACACCTTCACCTACTCTGAGTGGGAGCCTCTGCGTCGGGAGGAGGTGATTCTGGCTGAGGAGCTGGGGAAGGTGGGTTATGCCTCGATGATGATCCTGGACACTCCCCACATCACCGAGAATGGCTACCACTTTGATCGGGGGTTCACCGGCTGGGAATGGATTCGCGGCCAGGAGACCGACAGATGGCGCACGGCGCCGGCCTATCCAGACTATCTGTGCGATCGCAGCAAGCTGCGCTCTCCCCAGCGGATCGTCAAGGTGTACCAACGCAACGTGGCCTGGCGATGCTATGAGGAGGACACTTTTGTGGCCCGGACCATGGCCGAGGCGGGCCTCTGGCTGCAGCGCAACTATGACGAGCACGAGAACACCTTTCTCTCCGTGGACACCTTCGACCCGCATGAACCGTGGGACGCGCCACAATGACGCGTGAAGATGTATGACGATCCCACCTATGATGGGCCAGATGTCAGCCATCCGATCCACGGTCCGGCAGACTACTTGACCGACGCCGAACTGAAGCACTGCCGGGCATTGTACGCGGCCGAGGCCACCCTGGTGGACCGCTGGGTTGGGCACCTGCTGGAGCGCATCGAGGACAGGGGACTGTTCGAGAATACCCTGGTCATCTTTACCACCGATCACGGCTTCTATCACGGCGAGCATGGTCTCATCGGCAAGTCGCACATCACCCCTCGAGAGTCGCGCTACGTGCCCCTCTATTAAGAGGTGGCCCGCATTCCGCTGATCATCCACCATCCTGGGGCCAGGCCACGTCGCGAGTCGGCCTTTGTGCAGCCGGTGGATCTCATGCCCACCCTCCTCGACCTGGCTGGTGCGCCTTTGCCCGAAACAACTCACGGCCTGTCCATTGCGCCCTTGCTGCGTGGGGAGGCAGTGCACGCTCGCGAGTTCGCCATCACCTCGCCCACGATCATCCACCGTGGCGCCGGGGGGTGCCGCATCACCCTGACCACGGAAGAGTGGGCCTTGATCTGCGCGCCCTCCGCGAGGGAGAACACCGAGACTGTGGACCGGGCAGTGGACCGACACGCCAAGCAGGTGGGAGAGGTGCGCGTGTCCTGCGAGTTGTATCACCTGCCCTCGGACCCACGGCAGCAGCAAAACGTGATCGGCCAATACCCCGAGGTCGCGGCAGACCTGCGGACGAGGCTTGTGACCTTTCTGGAATCGTGCGATACATCCCCCGAGCACATCGAGCCCAGGCGTTGATGAAAGGCCACTTTCTGTCTCCCCAAGCCTAGTAGCATATGGTATAATGGTTGTGAGGACACCGGGGCTTTGTGCTCCTCGGTGGATCCGAGACCACAGGACCGCTGTGGGAATCCCGGCCAGTTCCAGTCTGTCTACTCGTTGTGGGCGCTTCGACGGGGAGGTGGGGCATGAAGGCGGTTGTGATGGCTGGCGGTGCAGGATCTCGTCTCAGGCCTCTGACGATCAATCGTCCCAAGCCCATGGTGCCAATGGTCAATAAGCCAGTAATCGCACACGTACTGGACTTGCTGAAGCGCTGTGGCATCACCGATGTGGTCATCACTTTGCAGCACATGGCCGAAGTCATCCAGGACTACTTTGGCGCTGGCCAGGGCCTGGGCATGAACATAGAGTATTCTGTGGAGGAGGTGCCCCTGGGGACCGCAGGAAGTGTGAAGCAGGCCCAGAGGCTCCTCGACGAGACGTTCCTGGTCATCAGCGGCGATGCTGTCACAGACCTCGATCTCAGCGCCGTCATCGAGTACCACAGGGCCAGGAAGGCTTTGGCGACCATCACCCTCTATCGGGTTTCCGATCCGCTGGAGTATGGAGTGACCATCATCGACGACGACGGGCGCGTCTTGCAGTTCCTGGAAAAGCCGAGTTGGGGTGAGGTGATTTCGGACACAGTCAATACCGGCATATACGTGCTCGAGCCGCAGGTGCTGGACTACTTTGAGCAGGGGATGAGCTTCGACTTCAGCAAAGACCTTTTCCCCATCCTACTAGCCGAGGGCGCCCCCATGTATGGCCATGTGGCCCAAGGCTACTGGTGTGATGTGGGCAATCTCTCCGAGTACATGCGGGCGAGCCACGATGTCTTGCAGGGTCGGGTCAGAATCGCTGCTCTCGGACAACGCATGGGCGGGGGCATCTGGCACGGCGAAGGTATCGAGATCGCGCCTGGTGCTCAGATCTATGGCCCCGTGTGGCTGGGAGACGGGGTGCAGATCAGAAGTGGGGCTATCGTGCATGGCCCCACTGTGATTCGAGACTATACGGTGGTAGACAGATACGCTCACTTGGAGCGCAGCATCGTTTGGCGCAACTGTTACATTGGCGAGGGCGTTGAGCTTCGCGGCGCGGTGATCGGTCGCCAATGCAACCTGAAGCACAAGGTAGTGGTCTTTGAAGGTGCGGTAGTTGGCGACGGTTCGATCATTGGCGAGGGTGCCGTCATCCATCCGGGGGTCAAGATCTGGCCCGACAAGGAGATCGAAGCCGGAGCGACGGTGAAGACCAGCCTCATCTGGGGAGCGCGGGGACGTCGTGTGCTCTTTGGTCGCTATGGAGTTACTGGCCTGGTCAACGTGGATTTCACTCCCGAGTTCGCCGCACGGATGGGCGCGGCCTTTGCCGCCACCTTGCCCAAAGGGGCTACGGTGATGATCAACCGCGACCTTCATCGGAGTCCGCGCATGCTCAAGCGGGGCATGATTTCGGGCATGCCCTCGGCCGGGGTGAACGTGCTGGATTTGCGGGTGGTCCCGATTCCGGTGGCGCGCTACATCACCGGGAAGAGTGAGGCGCTTGGCGGTGTGCACGTGCGTCTGTCTCCGTTTGATGAGCGGGTGGTGGACATACAGTTCTTCGACGCAAGTGGCCAGGATCTGAGTAAGGACGCCGAAAGGGGCATCGAGCGGGTGTACTTTCGAGAGGATTTCCGCCGCGTCTATCTCGATGAGATTGGCATAATAGATGATGCAGAGGCTCCAAGGGAGCGCTACTCGAAGGCGTTTCTCGAGGCCCTCGATGTCGAAGCCATTCGCCGGGGCCACTGCTACATCGCCGTTGACTATGCCAACGGGCCCACGGCCGAGGTACTGCCTCCGCTCCTGAACGAGCTGGGATGTCGGATCGTGGCTCTCAACGCCTCGTTGGACGAGACCAAGATGTCCATACCGCCTCAGGAGTTCCAGGAGTCGCTGCAACAGTTGGCCAAGATCTGTGGAGCCTTGGAGACGGCCATAGGAGTGCGCCTCGATGTGGGCGGCGAGCGGGTCTTTGTCGTCGATGACCGGGGAAGGATCGTCTACGGAACCCTCCTCTGCGCGGCGATGGCGGCGATGGCTCTTAGAGCGCGCAACGGGGGCACCATCGCAATTCCCGTGTCGATGCCCAACGTGTTCGAGGCCATAGCAGAAGAACATGGCGGCAAGATTCTCCGCACCAAGGTGAGTCTTCAGGCGCTGATGCAGGCGGCCAACCGCCCGGGCGTGATCATGGCGGGCGACGGGATCGCCACCTTCATCTGGCCCGAATTCCAGCCGGTTGCAGATGGCCTGATGACCGTGGCCAAGCTGCTCGAGTTCCTGACCACTCAGGAAACTACCCTGTCCCAGGCTGTCGCCGCTGTCCCCGTTCACTTCGCGTCAAGGGGCACGGTCGGCTGCCCGTGGGAGAGCAAGGGAACAGTGATGCGCCGGCTGAATGAGCAGTACAAGGAGCGCTTGGGCGAGCAGATCGATGGGGTCAAGATCCAGTTGGGCAACGATGAGTGGGTGTTGGTGCTGCCCGACGCCGACGAGCCCCTCTTTCACATTCACAGCCAGGCTCGATCTACCGAGCAGGCCAGGGACCTCGTGGCCAGGTATGAGCGGATCGTTGGGGGACTGCAGTGAGCCGCGCACACGTTGGCCGTGTGCCGTTTGGTCGGATCAGACCCTCATGGTATAATGCGCGCACCCTCGGAGAGGTCGCATAGTCCGGTCGAGTGCGCACGATTGGAAATCGTGTGGGCCAAAAGCCCCGCGGGTTCGAATCCCGCCCTCTCCGCCAGCATATAGTGCAATAGACCGCAGAGCATGGTAAGCATAATCCGTAAAGGAGAGCTACCATGTCAGCGGTTGACCGAGTGCACACGATTCGCCTGAGATCGGGCATCTCCCCCGCCGACGAGACACGCCGGTTTCTGATGGACCGTGAGGCGCGCGGCCCCGACAAGAACGCCGTCGTAAGGAATCCCCAGCAACCCAGACGCCTGTTGTCGTTTCTCGGTGCCCACCATTCTTGGCGGCTGTGTTCTCGCTGTGGCTCCGGCCGTCGAACGCGACCCGCATTCGGTCTGGGCCAGAGCTGGGCCTGTGGAGACCGTGTTGCGAGGGCGGGCGGGGACGGAGTTGCGGTGCTCCCACAAGTTCCGGTGAGGCATCGCCGATCGCCAAGGGGGGAGCAATGGCCAGCGGGTCTCAGAGTGGCAGTTGCGTGTGAACTCGGGTGGCGTTTCCCCAGCAGCAAGAGAGTTCGATTGTACTGCCCAGGTACACTAGGCCGGGCGACCTATTCCTAGTAGACTACCTGAAAGCCGGAGCAACTTCGCCGGGAGCGCTCAAGAGGGCCAACCAGGTCCACGTGTCGAGGAACCGGAGGGGGGTTGAAGGTGGGCAAGAGTCGTGTGGCGTTGGTCAAGGGCGACGAACGGTATCACAACGTCCGTCAGGCTCTGGAGCATGTAGCGCGTGACATAGACCTGGCGGAAAGACGCCGCGTCGTGGTCAAGCCGAACTTTGTCAGTGTGCATCGGCAGCTCTGCGCCACTCACGTGACCGCGGTGAAGGCGGTGCTGGACTTGCTGAAAGCTCGAGGGGTGACCCAGGTCACGCTGGCAGAGGGGGCAGCTCTGGGAACGCTGCATCAGGGTTTACGTGCGTACGGCTACCTGCCGCTGATAGACGAGTACAACCTGAATGTGGTGGACCTCAACGAGGACGACAGCGTTGAGGTGGAAGTATACGACAGAAAGCTGCGCCCCATGAGGCTGCCGGTGGCCCGGACGATCGTGGATAGCGACTACCGCATCTCCGTGGGTCCTCCCAAGACTCATGATCTGGTCATAGTCACTCTGTCGCTCAAGAACATGGCCGTGGGCAGTCTGGTGCGCGGGTACAAGGCACGTGTCCACCAGAACTGTCCGGCCATAAACCTGAATCTGTACAAACTCGCCTCCTATGTTGCACCGCATCTCACGGTGATCGATGGGTTCCAGGCCATGGAGGGCAACGGGCCGGTCAATGGCCAACCAGTGGACTGGAAGATAGCCATCGCCAGCACAGATTTCGTGGCCGCCGATTCCCTGGCTGCACAACTGATGGGATTCCCTCTGGAGGAGATCGGCTACCTCTACTACTGTCACCTCAAGGGCCTGGGGCGGGGAAGACTGGAGGAGATGGAGCTGGTGGGCAATGCGACAGTGGCCGAGACCCGCCGCAGATTCAGGCCTCACCGCAACTACCAGCGGCAGCTAGCCTGGAAGATCCCAGACGTGGAGCGGTACTTGTGACTTGACTGGGCGAGTGGCTGGGGTGGGAACTCGAGCCCGCCCGTGTCGCAGCCAGCAGCGCGGGCCAAGAGCGCTGCCAGGTCCAGCAAGACCGCCAGGAGAGAACGGCGTCGGAGCCACCGGGCCAGGCTGTGCCTCGGTCACATTCTCCTGATCCTCGATAG
>DATKWG010000180.1:0-2010 GCA_035529675.1 Anaerolineae bacterium | reverse complement strand
GGGGCAGGCATTCAGGCCGCTCAGTTCGTGGCCCAGCGAGACGTGGAGGCCGTACTGACCGGGAATGTGGGTCCCAATGCCTTCGGGGTTCTGCAGACCGCCGGCGTTCAGGTGTACCTGGCACCGCCAGGGACCGTGCGCGATGCAGTCCAAGGGTTCAACCAGGGCAATCTTCAGCCGGTTGGTGGTGCCAGCGTCTCGGGGCATACGGGCATGAGAGGCGGCGGGGGGCGCCCCGCGCAGGGCAGCAGGATGCCAGGCGCCGGGTCCCGTGGGCCGAGGCGAGGTCCGCGCAACTAGGCGTCGCGGGCGCTGAGCCATAGCCCGGTCGCGCCCTGTGCCGCGAATGTGGAGGGAGACCGGGTGGGAACTGGCCCCCCAGCCGACGCAGTCCACCACCTGGGAAGCCTCCGAGACTACCGAAGGACATTGACACTCGACTCGCGGCCATCACGCTGAGCCCAGGTGAAGCGTCTCAACAGCAAAAGAGCGAGAGGCTTCGTCGCGCTCAGCGTAATGTTGCTTCACACCTTGAGGGTTCTTTGGCGCCCTCAACCTCTCGCGCTGGACTCTCCCAAGGATGTGTGCTAGGCTAGTCGCCGGCGTGTCCAGCTCACGAGCAACAGTCGATGTCTCGCGTCTCGCAATGGCAGGGATAGGCCGGCGTTCTGATCCAACGTTGATCCGCGACCTCAGACCGCAGGTTGCCGTGGCAGTGGCGTTGTGAAAGGGGGAGGTCCTCTATGGCGGGCAAGGCACAGGAAAAGATCCGCAGGCTTCGACTGGCTCTCGGCCACCAGGAGGGCGATCGCGTCCCTGTCGGTGAGTTCTTCTGGACGGGGTTTCTGTCGCGCTGCAAGGAGAAATGGGGACAGGATTTCGATCCTTATCGCTTCTTCGACCTCGACTATATCGTGATCACCCCCAACATGGATCCACGCATCCAGCCGTTCCAGATCATTGAAGAGAGCGACCAGCATATCGTGGTCAAGACCGGGTTTGGTGCGACCATACGCCGGTCGGGCGAGCTGCCGATGCCCTACTTCGAGGACTTTTCCGTGCACAGACCCGAGGAGATGGCCGACTTTGAGTTTGACGATCCCGGCGACCCACGTCGCTTTTTCGAGGGGGGCGACGATCAAATAAACGGCGTCGCCGATACCTTGACCCGCGACCTGGCGCCGTGGGACGATCGCCTGGAACCCTGGTTGGAGGATTTCGCTGTCTTTGGCTCGGTCTGCGAGCCTTACGAATACCTCTGGCGGATCATTAGCAGCACGAACGCCCTCTTCTGGATGGCCAGCGCCCCCGCCCTCTTTGCGGCTTTTGTCGATCGCGTGGGCGAGTTCCTGCTGGCCTTCACCACAGCGCAAATCGAAGCGGGAAAGGGCAGACTATCCGGCATGTATATCTGGGGAGATGTGGCCTATCGCAATGCCATGTTCTTCAGCCCAGTGTGGTGGCGTGAGATGTTCAAACCCCACGTCAAGGCTTTGATCGACCTGTGCCATGGCCACGATCTTGTGGCGGTCTACCATGGGTGCGGGAACGCCAGCCCTATCTTTGACGACCTGGTGGATCTCGGGCTGGACGGCTACAACCCGTTGGAGGCCAAGGCCGATCTGGACGCGGTACAACTGAAAGAGAGATACGCGGGGAGACTGGCCTTTGTGGGCAACATCGATGTCAGGATACTGGAAAATGGGGATCCCGAGGAGATCAGGCGGGAGGTCGTCTACAAACTGCAGGCCGCGAGGGGCGGCGGGTTCGTCTTTCAGTCGGACCACTCGGTCACCAGCTCTGTGGCTCCCGAGAGCTACAGGTTGGCCATAGACACCCTGCGCGCATACGGGAACTATCCCCTCAACCTGTGAGTGCCTTTCGCAACCCATTCCCAAAGGAGGGCGCACCTGTGAAACGCTATGGCATGGTCATTGGGGTGAAGCTGGACAAGCTAGAGGAGTACAAGAGACTGCACGCCGCCGTCTGGCCCGGCGTGCTCGACATGAT
>DATKWG010000179.1:0-9729 GCA_035529675.1 Anaerolineae bacterium | reverse complement strand
GTGCTATCACATCCCCTGCGTGATGCGTTGGCCCCAGGGGATCGTCCGTCCTGGGCGAACCATCGATGCCTTTGTCACTCTTGCCGATTTCGCGCCCACCTTTGCCGAGCTGGCTGGCACCAACATGCCCGAGGCAAGCGGCCAGACCATGGTGCCCTTCCTGCAGGACCGGTGCCCGGCGGACTGGCCCGACGAGGTCTGCAGCCAGTTCAACGGCGTCGAGCTGTACTACTCGCAGCGCTTTGTGCGCACCAAGGAGTGGAAGTACGTCTACAACGGCTTTGACTTTGACGAGCTGTACCATCTGAGCGAGGACCCACACTGCATGCGCAACTTGGCCGAGGACGAGAGGTATCGCCCCATCATCAAAGAGATGTGTCAAAGGATGTGGCGCAAGGCCTACCAGGAGCAGGACATCTGCTGCAACTCGTACGCCACCGTCAGCCTGGCGCCCTTTGGCCCCATGGTGGGCCTGCGGGATGTGTGATTGAGCATGGCCCGGCGCTGTGCAGGGTGAAAGCAGGGAAAATGTGGGCCAACTGTCAGACGAGGGCGGCCCCATTCCTCAGGTTTTGCGTATAGTGGTAGGAGCAGTCGCAGCGATTCAGAAAGGAGACATCCGATGGCATCACTTCTTCAGCGAGTGGGCACTCTGATCTCGGCCAACTTGAATTACCTGGTCAGCAAGGCCCTGAAGGCCAACAGCATGGCCGTCGTCGAGGAGTATATCCGCAGGGTAGAGGACAACCTGGAAGCCCTTGAGGACGCCGCGGCCACCGTCGGGGGCGAGGCCAAGGGCATCCGCCGCAAGCACAGGGAGCACCAGGCGAAAGCCGAGGAACTGGACAGAAACATCGATCTACTCCTGAGCGAGGGCAAGACAGATCTGGCTCGGACGGCGCAGAGCCGCTACAACACCGTTTCGCGCCTGGCGGCCGCCTATGGCGGGCAAGCCGAGGCCCAGGAGACGGAATACCAGAAGCTACTGGACGCCAAGCTCAAGCTAGAGGCCAAGCTCACCGAGGTCAAGCAGGAAAGGGCCGAGCTGCAAGCCATGCTGGACCTGGCCAAGTCCAAGGAGGTGACCCACAGGGTCGTCGAGGGCGTTGCAGGCAGCACCGAAGCCGAGTCGGGCATTGCCGAGATACGGGATGAGATCCAGCGCCGCCTGGACAAGGCTACAGCCCAGGGAGAGGTCGATGCTGCGCGGCTGGAGAACCAGATGGCCGAGGTGCTCGAGGAGAACGAACTCGACGCGCAACTCTTGGAGCGCAGGCACCGTTTGGGCTTGGGGTGAAAGCTCGGCAACGCTGCCCTGTTGATCCTGGCACTACTGTCTCGTCTTGCAGTCTGGCGACATTCTGACGGCTCTGCCGCATCTTTGAAGCGAAGGGGAGCGGTGAGAGGAATCTCGGCCTCATGGCCTGGGGCGAGATTCCTCGTCCGCAGGCGGTTGCCTCGGAAGCACAGGTGAGGCCCAACACGTGGCAGGCTGACCGCTGCCGACTGTGTCCGTGCTTGACGGCGGTGCAACCGGTAACCGACAAGTGAGGAATACGCATGACCAAGACTCGGGTGGTCTTTTTGGTGTTGGTTCTCATCGCGCTGGCTGTTGTGGGGGCCTCATACCTCGTCCAGCGATCTGGGCAGTTGCCCCTGGAGAGGAAGCCTGAGGACCTTTCGGTCCGCGTCGTGTGTGCGCTGCCCGTGGAGCCCTTTGTCACCCAGGCGGCCAAACAGTTCAACGCCGAGAAGCACACCCTGGACGGCGTTCCCATCGAGGTCTCTGTCGTGCCCATGGATGGTCTGGTGGCCATGAACCGGTGGGAGCGTGAGGAGATGGACCCGGTTCCCACCGTTTGGATCCCCGACAGCCGGTATCTGGTGGAACTGGTCAACGCCACCTTCAAGGAACGCAGAGGGCGAGACATCTTTCTCACTGGCGGTGAGTACCGCACGCGGCCCATCGTCACCTCGCTCTTTAGCTGGGGTATCTGGGAAAGCCGCGACGCCGTGCTCCGCCAAAAGTTCGCCGACGAAGTGAGCTGGCAGGCCATCCATGACGCCGCTATCGCCAAAGGCGGCTGGCCTGAGCTCGGTGGCGATCCCGAGTGGGGCTATTTCAAGCTGGTGGTGCCCAACCCCCGCAAGAACGTCGGCGGGCTGATGGCCATGGTGGCTGCCGCGGGCGAGTATTATCAGAAGACGCGCATCGACGTGGGTGACGTCACCAACCCAGACTTTCAGACGTGGCTCGGCGAGCTCATGGGCGCGGTGACCGACTTTTCCAGCCTGGGGTCCTATTCGGCAGAGAACCTGGCCCTCTTTGGCTACTCGATGGGCGACGGAGGCCAACTCCTGGAGGCCGACCTGCTGGTCAACATGGCCGGCATTCAGACCCGCTGGGTGGAGCCGATGGTGATCCGCTATCCCAAGTACATCACCTGGTTTGATTTCCCCTACACCATCTGGATGGGAGAGGAGACCTCGGCAGGTGAGAAGAACGCCGCGCTTGAATTCGAGCGCTATCTGCTCTCGGCGGAGATCCAGCGGCAGGCTCTGTCTTTGGGGCTGCGTCCCGCCAGCCCAGAGGTGGCCGTGGACGCCCCGGATAGCCTCTTCGTCAGGTGGCAGGACCAGGGGGTGACCATCGTGGTGGCACGGACCACCAGAATGCATTCTCCCGACCGGGATGTGTTGCTGGCCCTGCTGCGCTGGTTCGACCTGAACGTCGCCGAGCGCTAAGGAGGGGAGTCGAATCATGCCCAGAAGGAGACAGAGGCTCAGGCCGGCGCGGTCGCGGACCGGACTCTTTATCCTCTTGATCGTGGGCGTCCTGTTGCTGGTGGGTTGTGTCATCGCCGTGGCTTTGCTGAGCCGGGGCAAGTCTGAGCTCGGCAGCCGCGAGGTGATGCTCTCGGTAGCCTACTCCCCCGAGAAGCAGGAGCTCTTTGAAACGCTGGCCGACGCGTTCAACAGGACCAAGCCTCGACTGCCCAAGGGCAAGCGGGTCAAGCTCGTGGCGACCCCCCTCTCCCCCGATGAAATGGTGGGAGTGGCCGCCGACAATGCCTATCAGGCCATCAGCCCCGACTCTTCTATCTGGCTGGCCGAGATCGACCGGCGCTGGAACGAGGAGCAGGCCACCGACACCGGTTTGGTGGGCGAGGCCACCCGCTACATGGTTAGCCCAGTGGTCATTGCCATGTGGGAGGATGTGGCCAGGTCGCTGGGCTACCCCGAGAAGGAGCTGGGCTGGCAGGATCTGCTCAGGGCTGCTGACCAGGACCCCTCGTTCAAGTGGAGCCACCCTTCGACCAGCAGCGCCAGCGGATTGCTGGCCGCCCTGGCCGAGTTCTATGCCGGTGCGGGGATTACCCGTGGCCTGACCGAGGAATTGGCCACCGCGCCGGCCACCCTCGACTACGTCTCTCGCCTGGAGAAGACGGTCAAGCACTACGGCGAAGGCGAGCAAGCGGTCATCGGAGAGATCGAGCGCCAAGGGCGCGCCTTTCTCGACGCCTTTGTGGTGCAAGAGCAGATACTGATCCGGTACAACATGACCCATGCCGAGAAGTTGGTGGCCATCTACCCCTTCGAAGGTGCCATGTGGGAGGATCACCCCTTGGCTCTTCTGGAGCATCCTCTCCGCACCGATGAGGAGCGACTGGCCTACGGACTGCTCAAGGATTTCCTGCTTTCGCAAGAGACGCAGATGCTCGTCCTGAGCTACGGCTATCGCCCTACCGACCTGTCGATCGGCCTGGGCCACGCCGACTCACCCATTACGCTGGCCAATGGTGCGGATCCCGCCAAGCCATACACGACCCTGCAGATACCCAGCCCCTCGGTGATCTCGGTGGTCAAGAACGTCTGGTGGTATACCAAGCGACACACCAATATCTACCTGGTTGCCGACGTCTCTGGCAGCATGGAGGGACGCAAGCTGCAGGATGCTCAAGCTGCCCTGCGCACCTTCATCGACCAGATTCAGGGCGATTCTGAGCGCGTGGGGCTGATCACCTTTGCCGGCCAGCCATACGAGACCGTGCCCCTCACTCAGTTGGGAGCGGGCCGAGTGAAGCTGGTAGGGGCCATCGATAGCCTGACCGCCGGAGGAAACACGGCGCTGGTGGACGCCGTGGGACTGGCTCTGACCAAACTACACAACCTGGAAGACTCGGAGCGGATCAACGCCATCGTGGTGATGACCGATGGCAAGGAAAATCGATCCCGTAACAGCATCTACGACTTGATCGAGACCATAGAGGACGTGGCCGAGTCGGAGGTACCGGTGGTCATCTTTTGCATCGCCTACGGCCGAGACGCCGATTTCAGCACGCTGGAGATGATCTCCGATGCCTCGGGGGGATTCACCAGACAGGGCGAACTGGAAACGATCAAAGACCTGTACAAGACGCTTTCGACATACTTCTAGCCACCTGACATAGTGGCAAGCGGAGGCTGTCATTCTGAGCGGAGCGCAGCACGCCTGTGATTCTGAGGCTTAGCCCAGCGAAGGCGAAGAATCTCAACCTGTGCTTGAACAGCGAGATTCCTCGGCCTGCGGCCTCGGAATGACAATAGACAGGCTGTGAGGAGCCATGACTAATCGTGCTACTGGCCCATTGAAGCAGCGAGTCGGCAAGGCTATCATCAGCTATGCCTTCTTTCGTGTCGAGAGCGCGCTCACCATCTCAGGGACCATTCTGTTGGCCTTCTTCCTGCCCAGGGTCCTGCCCGGGTGGCGCTGGTGGGTTTGGGTCATCCTGGGTGCCATCGCCGAAGCGCTGATCGTCTACACCAGCATCACCGATGAGCGAACCGGGCGAGAAGTGGTTGCCGGGATGTTGCGCGAGGAGTACCATTCGAGCGCGATCAAGACGCGCCGCTACCGCGAAAAGGTTGAGCAGGCCCTGGAGTATCGGGAGCAGATCGAAAAGGTGTTGGGCGACACGGGGGCGGGGGTGCTGCGCGATCATCTCTACGAGAGCACGGCCGGCATCGCCGATTGGATCGGCCTCATCTTTACCATGGCGCAACGTCTTGATGCCTATGAGCGAGACGAGCTGCTGCATCGCGATATGAAAGAGGCCTCGGCCAACCTGGCTCGCCTCAGGAAAGCGTTGGCCGACGAAGATGACCTGGCGGTGGCCGGCCAGATCAGGTCCACGCTGGCAGCCAAAGAGGCGCAGCAGGCCAACCTGCGCGCTCTTGAGAACCGGATGGAAGGGGCCGAGTTCCGGTTGGAGGAGACCTTGACCTCCTTGGGGACGGTCTATTCCCAGTACCAGCTCATTCGTGCCCGAAGGCTGAGTGGGTCGAAGGCCAGACGTCTTTCCGAGGACATCCGTGGGCAAGTGCAGGGGCTGCAAGACATCGTCGCCAGCATGAACGAGGTCTACGCACAGGGCTGACGGAAGGCTGGGCTGGTCATCGAGGCTCGTGGCCAGGGTCGAGCGGCCTGTGTCAGAGTGACCTTGCGCCAGTTCCCTCAGGAATCGCGCAAGAGGAGGTGCCTAGCTCTATGTCTCGAACACTGCCAGGTATGGTGATCGTCGTTGCTCTGTTGCTGACCGGCATGGTCACGTCGTGTGGCGTGTCGGCTCCCACCAAGGGCGATTTGACCGTCTATGTGGCCGCTCCTCTGTCGGGGTGGCAGGCCGACGGGGGGCAGACCGTCGTTGGCGGCGCCCGCCTGGCGGCGGAGGAAATCAACCGCCGCGGAGGCCTGTTGGGGTATCGGGTCAAAATCGTGCCCATAGACGACGAGGCCGACTCTGACGTGGCTGCTGAGGTGGCCAACGAGATCGCCGAGGCCGTGCGTGGTGGCGAGAGAGTGTTGGGCGTGATTGGTCACTATAACAGCGGGCAGGCAGCGGCGGGTCTGGAGATCTACAAAGACCTTCCCATCATCGTGATTACGCCCACGGCCAGCGATCCCAGCCTGACCCAGAAAGGTTACCGCAACTTTTTCAGGGTCAACGCAACCGACGCCGCCCAGGGTCCCTACGATGCCGAGTTCCTGGTCAATGGGCTGGGAGCCGAGCGCATCGTCCTCGTCTATGCCCAGAACGACTATGGTGTTGGCTTGAAAGCGCAGATGGAAGCCGCTCTCGACTCTCTGGGGAGATCCCCCGTGGAGATCATCGCCATCGAGGAAGCCGCAGACACTCATGCCCACATCATTCCTCGCATCAAGGCCGCCAACCCCGACGCCATCTTTTTGGCCGGCTACGAGACCGAAGGGTACATCTTGCTGCCTGAACTGCGCGAGGCCGGCATCGAGGCGACCTTCATGGCCGGCGACGGCTGCTTCCTGTATGAGTTCATCGATGGTTCGGGCCAATGGGCCGAGGGAGTCTACGTGAGCGGCATCACGCCCGACCCGAAGGTTGTCGCCGACGACAAGTGGTGGCGGGCCTATCAGACGGTGGAGACCCGGAATCCGGGCACCTACAGCATCGCCGGCTACAGCGCCATGACCGTCCTGGCCAGTGGAGTCACCCACGCTCGCAGTCTGGATGCCGCCGCCATCAGCCAGTCCCTCCGCGAGATCGACATATCCACTTTGGTTGGGTTGATCAGATACGACGACAAGGGCGACTTGACCGACCAGCGGGTATACATCTTTCAGGTGCGCGATGGCGACTATGTGCAGGTCGGAGATGTGGCAGAGCCACGGCGCCCCGCACCTGAGGGAGGCTGAGAAACGACCTCTCCCGCAGGTGCGCTTCACTCTGGGCGCCGGTGTGAGCCTGCGACTGCCAAATGCGGGCTGGCAGAAAGAAAAGAATCGTGGTATAATCTGCTCGCCAGTGCGGGCTGGCGTGTCGAAGCATAGGCGTTGAAGCCGCTCGATCCCTTTTGAGCGGCTTTCTTCTGGACTGGTGACGAGCGGAGTCTGCGATGGGCGCCATTCGGGCGAAGCCGCTGAGGATCAGGATTGCCCCAGAGTGTCACTTGCGCTATGGTGCCCTTGCACACTATGGCATACTGTGCACCGATACGTGCAAAAGCAGCTCGCTCGCGGGCACCTGTCGCTGAGGAATGATGATCGTAGCCCTCTTTGACCTCGACGGGACTCTCTATACCGGCCACATGGGCTACGCCATTATGCGCCATCATCGCCTGCACCGTACGCATCGATTCTATCTGTACGCGTTTCTGTTTGGCAATATGGCAACCTGGCCGATGTGGCGCCTGGGGCTCGTGTCCGAGACGCACATGCGCGAGCTGTGCCTCCGCCAGATGGCCTGGACGGTACGTGGGTGGACCGTCCAGGAGGCGGCACAGGCATTCTCCTGGATCGCTCGAGAGTACGTGTTGCCCCTGGTGCGCACAAACGTGCTAGCACGGCTGCGTCGTCACCAGGCGTCGGGCCACCGCGCGATACTGGTCTCGGGCACGTTCACCCCCCTTCTTGCTGAGATCGGGCGGCAATTGCGAATCGCAGAAACCGTGGGCACTCCTCTGATGATGCGCAACGGGCGCTATACTGGGGCCTGCGAGCGGCCAGTATGCCAGGGGCAGGGCAAGTGGCTGCGAGTGAAGGCTCACCTGGGTGACCGCGAGGCCGACTGGGATGCAAGCTATGCCTACGCCGATAGCCAAGCGGACCTTGCCTTGCTAGAGAAGGTGGGGCACCCGGTGGCCGTATGTCCTGATGCCCAACTTGCTACCCGTGCTCGACAGCATGGGTGGGAGATCATCGAGGATGAGCAGGCTATGGCCGGCTCTGTGCCTGCTGCATAGGGACGGAGACACCTGACCGTGAAGGCCACGGGGTACCTGGTGCCGCCGGATGAGTTCGGCTTGGCTTCGGCGGTGCAGTATTCGCTTTGCTGTGTTGCGCTGACTGCCGACTTCCACAGACTCCCTCTCACGGCCTAACTGAACCGGGGAGGGCCGATGTGGGAGTGCCCACAGGACCGTCTCTATCGCTACTGGAGGAATGGACCGGTGTTCCAGGAGATGTACCTAGACTGCGACCGCGAGTGTGCCCGGATCGTCGCCTTTATCCGCCAAGTGCTCGCCGACGCGGGCTACTCTCGGGTGGTGGTGGGCCTGTCCGGCGGCTTGGATTCCGCCCTCACCGCCACTCTCTGCGTTGAGGCATTGGGTCCAGATAATGTGCGCGCGATGCTTCTGCCCTACGAGACCAGCGATCCAAAGAGCGAGGCGCATGCTCGCATGTTGATCGCTTTGTTGGGCATCTCTTTCGCTCGCTTCGAGATCACCGACATGGTGCGACCTCTGGTGGCCCACTACCCAGATATGAGCGACCGGCGCAAGGGAAACATCATGGCTCGCTGCCGGATGATCGCCCTCTTCGATCAGTCGGTGCTCTTCAAGGGACTGGTGGCGGGCACCAGCAACCGCACCGAGCTGCTGCTGGGCTATTACACCCTGTACGGCGACGGGGCGGCCAGTTTCGAGCCGATCGGGCATCTCTACAAGGGTCAGGTCAGGTCGCTGGCTCGACACCTGGGGGTGCCGCGTGCTATACTCGACAAACTGCCCAGCGCAGACCTGTGGCAGGGGCAGACTGATGAGGGAGAGCTGGGCTTCACCTATGACGTGGCCGATCAGGTGCTCTACCTGGTCACCGAATGTGGCCTCACGGCGGATGAGGTGGTCGATCGTGGAATCGATGGACGGACGGTCGAGGCCATCGTGGGTCGCATGGAGGCTACGGCTTTCAAGCGCTGCATGCCGCCGATGCTTCCCATCGAGAGGAGAGCAGCACCTGCATAATGGATACCGGAATGTCTGAGCGGGGGATGCTGGTCCTGGAAGACGGCAGCGCTTTCGTCGGCAAGTCGGTGGGTGCCCCTGGAGAAGTCGTCGGCGAGGTGGTGTTTAGCACCGGCATGTCGGGCTATCAGGAGGCCATCACCGATCCCTCCTTCTGGGGACAGATGGTGGTGTTCACCTGCCCCCACATAGGCAACGTGGGCGTCAATGCCGAGGACGTCGAATCGGACCGGCCCTACGTGCGGGCTGTGTTGGTGCGAAAGATGTGCACTCGCCCAAGCAACTGGCGGTCTCAGCAGTCCTTGCCCGACTACCTGAAGGATCATGGCATCCCCGCCCTATCAGGACTTGACACGCGCAGCCTGACCCTTACCTTGCGCGACAAGGGGATCATGCGCGGGGCCCTGTCCACGTTCAGGCTCGACCGAGAATACCTTCTGCAACTGGCGCGGTCTGCACCCGATATGAGCACCTTGAGGCCGGTGCGCGAAGTCACCATCTCGGGCAACCGATCCTGGACATCTGGGGTGCCAGAGCGCTGGAAGCCGACCTTTGCCTTCGATCCACAGCCCGCCGTACCTTCCCCCCATGTGGTGGTCATCGACTGCGGAAACAAGCAGAACGTGCTGCGACATCTGGTGGACCTTGGGGCCAGGGTCACGGTGGTTCCGGCGACCGCGACCAGCGCGGCAATCATGAGTCTGGGGCCAGACGGGGTGCTCGTTTCCAATGGCCCAGGAGACCCAGACCAGGCCCCGGAGACGGTCGTGACCATAGCGGAATTGATGGGCCGGGTTCCCATATTCGGCATCTGCCTGGGATACCAGCTCATCGCCCTGGCCAGCGGGGCGCGCTGCTACAAGTTGCCCTTTGGCCACCACGGCGGGAACCACCCGGTGCAGGAGCTGGCCACGGGCCGGGTCGAGATCACCGTGCACAATCACAACTACTCTGTGGATCCAGACTCGCTCG
>DATKWG010000178.1:0-15689 GCA_035529675.1 Anaerolineae bacterium | reverse complement strand
ATGACTACTGTCAGACATCCAGAGAGATTGATTGATTCTCCGGGATTCACCACATTGGTGCTATTCCTGATCTTGTTCGCTGCTATTTGCTTCACTTCTGTGGCTAGAGAGGCTAATCAGCTATACGCGGATGCCATAGATAACGTAGTGTTTCCAATACAGACACGCTTGGAACTGGCATTGGAAGATCGTAATCACTACTTTGGTGTGGCAATTGGAGCATTGCGTGGACGTAACATCTCATTACGAGATAGAAATACAGTCTATTATGCTGAATGTACGTCATATATCATTGAAGAACCTAACACTGCGGGGAGTCATTGATGACTGATTTAGAGATTACGAAGCTGTGCGCCGAGGCGATGGAGGTTTCAGTTCACGAGTATCAGGACGGAAGCCTATACCACTTTGGTGGATTGTGCGAAGGCGGAATCGAGGACTACGACCCCCTTCACGACGACGCGCAGGCGATGGCATTGGTGAAGAGGTTTAATCTTGCTATTGAGCCAGGGGAGTATAACATTTGGCGTGTTCAAGGCAGAGAAGGAATGTATCTTGATAAAGTAATTAAAGATTCACACACATCCAGTAAATCTCTCAACCGCGCCATCTGCGAGTGCGTGGCAGCAGCCGCTCTGGACAGGTACAAACTCACCAAGGAAATTTACTCCGGTAGTCGGTTCGGCGAAAACCACAACGGGTAGTGGTCGTAGCCAAGATGTGGGCGCACTGATAAGCTGGAGATGAGCCAACAACCGGATGCGCAAATGAAAGTCACGTTCTTAGAAGCAAAGGTGCCCCTCACGAAGACGTTTACCCTGGAAAACGGAGAGCTGCAAAAGGTGGGGCATCCAAGG
Organism: Anaerolineae bacterium; assembly: GCA_035529675.1. Taxonomy (GTDB): domain Bacteria; phylum Chloroflexota; class Anaerolineae; order UBA1429; family UBA1429; genus DATKWG01. Next base: position 14,832 of record DATKWG010000178.1, on the reverse strand, counting down.
ATCCTAGACTACAGGTCGCACGAGTTCGAGTACGAGACCATCGAAGAGCTGAGAGACTTAATCGTGGAGCACGGCGCGAAGGGCTGGTGCCTGCTGATGGGGAACCTGATCAGGCAGCTGGACTGGGAGTCGCGCAGGGGCACCACGGACCCCAACGCACCGACGAGGCTGATATGTCTGGACCTAGATGGAATGAAGGGCATCTCCACACCCAAGCAGCTGATGAAGGTGGTCGGCATGGGGGACGTGGACTACGTGGCGCAGTACTCCGCTTCTTCCGGGGTCGTACCCGACCGGGGGCTCTCATGTCACATATTCGTTCTGCTCGACAGGCCTGTCGCGCCGCCGCTGCTGAAGCAGTACCTCACCTTATGGAATCTTACAATTCCCGCTATCGCGGCTGACATCCAGCTGACCAGGACCAACAACGCTCTGCGCTGGCCGCTCGACGTGTCGACGTGCCAGAACGATAAGCTGATCTACATCGCCCCGCCGATACTTGGGCCCGGAGTCGAGGACGACTTCAAGGGTGACAGAGTCACGCTAGTCAAGCGCAGAAAGCGCACGGTCACGCTGGGCAGCGTGCCAAGCGCCGAGCTCAACAAGAACGGGCAGGAGCAGATCCTGAACACCCTGCGCCTGGCGCAGGGGCTCACGGAGCGGCCGCGCACCCAGTTCAAGAGCCAGGGCAGCGTCGAGTACATGTCCAAGCCGGACAAGGCCACGCTGACCGGCATCCGCCAGGAGCGCGGGTTCGTGTACATGAACCTCAACGGCGGCGACTCGTGGGGCTACTACCACCCCGAGAACAACCCCGAGTACATCTACAACTTCAAGGGCGAGCCGAACTACAGGACGGCCGAGCTACTGCCGGAGTACTGGCAGGAGGTCAAGGCGTCGGTCAACGAGCCCAAGGAAGACGAGCACGGCAACCTGTACCTGGCGTTCCGGGACTTCCGGACGGCCACGTACTGGAACGGCATCCACTACGGCAAGGACAGAAGGCTCAACATGGCACAGGCGAAGAGCGAGACACAGCTGCGCAGCTTTCTCAAACAGCACGGACAGCCGGTCGGTGACTTCGTGCCCGACTGGGACGTGAGGTATGACCCGCACGACAAGAGGAGCATCAACGTCGAGGCCCGCTCGGTCAACGTCTACCAGCCGTCCCTCTTCGAGGGGCTGAACATGGCGATAGTCGACAGGGTGCCGGACATTATCCAGGATGTGCTGGGCCATGTGCTCGGCAACGACGAGGCGGCGTTCCGGCACCAGCTCAACTGGCTGGCGTGCGTGCTACAGTTCAAGGAGCGCACGCAGACCTGCTGGGTCTGGCACGGCATACAGGGCACCGGCAAGGGGCTCATGCTCCACTACATTCTGCGCCCGATGATCGGCAATGGTAACGTGGTGTCCAAGCGGATGGAGGAGCTGGACAGCCAGTTCAATGGCTTCCTCGAGCGCTGCCAGCTGCTGTTCGTGGACGAGGCGCACATGGCCGCGTTCAAGCGCTCGGCCGTGATCGACGCCAACGTCAAGAACTACGTGGTCGAGCCCATGATCTCGGTGCGGCACATGTTCATGGCACCGTACGAGGTCGTCAACTACCTCAACCTGGTATTCGCGTCGAACAAGGGTGACCCGGCCATCGTCGACCCCCACGACCGTAGGTTCAACGTGGGCAGCTTCCAGTCTAGGAAGCTGGTGATTACCGAGGCCGGCGTGCTGGCGCTGGAGCGGGCGGCGTGGCAGTTCTACTGCTACCTTATGGCCTTCCCGGCGGACAGGACGCTTGCTAGGACGCCGCTGAACAACCTAGCGCGGGAGCAGATGATACACATCGGGCGCACCACGCTAGACGTGGCGCTGGACGCGCTACGGGCGGGTGACCTGCAGTTCTTCGTGGAGCAGAAGCCTAGCATCTCCCCCGACCAGATGTCGGGCCTGGACCGGGTCCCGGCCAGGGCGTACAACACGCTGATGGAGAAGGTCCCGACCCTGGAAAACCTCACCAGGGACGAGCTGTTCACGATGCTCAACTACGTGGTGGGTGGGATGCCAGCGGCCCCCGCGAAGTTCACGTCGGTGCTGAAGCACCACGAGATGCACATGGTGACCGTTCGCCGTGGCAGCGAGACCTTTCGCGGCATCCTTATCAACTGGAGGCAGCAGTGATGTACTACGTGCGGACCTTCGACAACACGCTCGGCCTCATGCCCGCGGAGGTGTATGGCCCCTACAGCAACAAGGTAATAGCGGGTATCCTGGCCTACTTAATCCAGCTCGACCCCGGCGTCACCGCGGTCATAACAGAGGACTAACATGGCCTGGTTCCCGTCTATTCTCGACCTGACCGCCCTGCCCAAGGAGAAGATCAATGGAGTCAGCAAGTACAAGCCCCACCAGGGAAAAAGAGAGAAGCTTCGCCGCCGCATTGGCGGGTTTGCCCGCTACCAGCGCGACGCGGCTGCGGAGACTCGCCGCAAGGCTGGTATCTCCAAGACGCAGTGAGCGGGGTGCGAGGCGCCTCGCGCTGAGACGATCTAACAGGGGAAACCCCGCGGGAAGCAAGCTGTACCGCCGGTGGATGAAGGCCCGCACCGCCGAGCGCATGCCGTACGAGGAGGCCAAAGCACGTTACGACCAACTCAAACTAGGAGAAAGCAATGCCAAGGATGCAAAAGGACCGCCTGAAACTTCTGATCGAGCGCCTGCGTAAGCACCAGGACAACGGCCGGAGGTTCGACATGGGCAAGTGGTACGATCTCGCCGGCAGCGACGACGTCGGCGACGACGACGAGGATGACTCCGACGACAGAATCTACATCGCCAAGAGAGTGGTCGACCCGTACACCGGCCGCGTGAGGGAGGAGAGGACGTGCGGCACAAGCGCCTGCGCCCTGGGCGAGGCCTGCGTGATCCCGGCGTTCAGGAAGCTCGGGCTAACGCTCATCCCATCCCCCCATGACGCCCTGTCGTTCACGCCCGTGTACAAGAGAAAAAGAGGCCTCGACGCCGGAAGGGCCTTCTTCGGCCTGACCGAGCATCAGGCGACCTACATATTTATGCCAGACGAGTACACGGAAAGTACAAGCAAAATTCACCCCATGGACGTCGTCGAGCACATCGAAGCGGTGCTTAACGGGTACGATCCGAGATAGGAGAGAACGTGAAGGTCAAAACTGCCGAAGTGAACGTCCTAGGCTCCCAGGGCGTCGAGAAGACCGTTGGATTCAACATCCGGGCCAGCGCCCAGGCCTTTAAGCTGCTAAGCTCCGGCCTGTACTCGGACAAGATCCGCGCGGTCCTCAGGGAGATCGGCTGCAACGCCTACGACGCGCACGTGGAGTCCGACTGCACCGCCAGGCCCATCCGCGTCAAGCTGCCCAACACGCTGGACAGCCAGTTCTACGTCCAGGACTGGGGGCCCGGCATGTCCGAGGAAGACGTCATGAGCCTGTACTCGACGTACTTCGCGTCGACGAAGCAGGACAGCAACGAGTCCACGGGGGCGTTCGGGCTGGGGTCCAAGTCCCCGTTCGCCTACACCAACAGCTACAACGTGGTGAGCGTGCACGGCGGGCGCAAGCGCACGTACGTCATCTACCTCAACAACACCGGCGAGCCGACCACCTCGCTCATGTCCGAGGAGGACCGCGACAAAGACTGGGAGCACGGCGTCCGCGTGGGCTTCGCCGTCAAGCCGGAGCACTACGAGGAGTTCAAGAACAAGGCCCAGGAGGTGTTCCAGTACTTCAGGACGCTCCCCGAGGTCAAGGGCTCTACACCGATCGAGGCGGTGAAGTACAGGCACGAGTGCGATGACTACGCCCTGACCGAAAAATTTGACGACACCACAAGCAGGTATGGCGCCGTCAAGACGGACGCGTACGCCACCATGGGCAACGTGCGCTACCCCATCAAGCTGGAGGACCTGAAGATTGTGAACCCAGATAGCGGGGGCGACGCGCACGACGACGTGACCAACTACCTGGTCCACTGCCGGGGTCTCGAGATACGCCTGGCCATCGGCGACGCCGAGGTGGTGATGTCAAGGGAGTCGTTCGAGTACACCCCCGAGACCGTGAAGGTCCTGCGCGAGAAGATCCGCCTTATTCTGGCCAGGATTGGGAAGGAGACCATGAGGTCCATGGACGTGGCCCTGAGCGGCGGGTGGAACGACATCTGCGAGGCCAAGAAGAACGTCGACGCCTTCCTGTCCGGCTCCGGGCGCTGGAAGTTCGGCCAGTTCGCCGCCGCCATGGGCGTGGCCTCGGGCCTCGTCAAGGAGTACATAAAGTTCATTGATGGTAAGACCGTGAGCATGCCACTCATGGCGGGCAGAGTAACCGCCGCCAAGTGGGCCACAACTACGGCCGGCCGGGGGGGCAGGACGTCGCCGCGGCCGATGGTGTGGTCCATAAGGGACGGCACCAACTCCTTCGGCGACTCAATGCACATCCTCATAGATCCGGACATCGCCATCGCCATCGGCCAGCAGAAGCACGCGATGTCCCGGGCGAAGCAGGCCGTCACCGACGGGATGTACAAGCAGCTGATAGTGTTGGGCACGGGCACGAAGTACAAACCCACGATGAGCCAGATAAGGGACGAGGCCGACGAGGTCAGCAGGGAGCTCAAGGGCGTCAAGATCATCTCTATAGACGACCTGCCGGCGTACGAGGCACCGGTGCGCCTCTACCAGAGGAAGAAGGGTAAGAACTGGAAGCCCACACTAGATCCCCAGCAGCCCGCGGTGGTCCACTCCATCGACACCCTGAGCGGCTCGAGCACGCTCGGCGACGTCCCCTGCAAGGTGTTCATGTGCGCAACGGCGACAAGCGCGTGGGGCAACGTCAAACATAAGTACCGGTTCATGGAGAGCCCCAACACGCACGACGACAGGGTCATGGACTCCTACCACTGGGACAGGGTGTGGAGCCATTACACCAGACTGGTCGAGCACCTGGCCGGATACACCGCGCCCATGACACTACCCCGCGCGTATGCCAAGGTCTCGTCGCAGGAGGTCAGGCGCCTGTACCTAAAGGACCTCGGGTGGAGGACGATGTACGACGCCATCAAGGACGTGCTCGGCACGGTTGAACTTCGCGATACGCTTAGAAAGGCCGTAAGCAAGGTGAAGCCCGAGGCGCCGACCACCTTCTACAAGCACTCCAGCACGGAGAGCGGGTGGATGTCGATGCTCTCGTTCATGATTGCCGAGGGCAAACTATCCTCCGCCTGTAGACAACAGGTGGAGGGCAGCAGCGTGTGGCCAACCATAGACGATATGGTCAAGGAGCGGGGGCGCGGCAAGTCAGCAAACAAGTCGGGCGTCCCCGAGGTGGTCGTGCACTTCGAGCAGCTGTGTTCGCTAATGAACGTGAGTTCCTTGGGCACCGCGGACGTGACGAAGGGCCTAACCGCCGACGACATGGACCGCATCTTCCAGAGGCAGTTTCCGCTGTCAAATATGGTCAACATCGGCGACGTGGCCGACCAAATAACCACCAACACCAACGACAGCATACAAGTCGTAGCAGACACGCTCCAATTCATATTCTCAAAAGAGGTCAAGACATGAGTAGTCATAAGTACCTGCACACCACGGATAGCGTGACGGTCGTCCTGTTAGACCGCCCGTACACAGTGTCCAACGCGCACCCTCGCTACAGCGAGATTATGCGGGCCCTGATCGGAGGGGCCGACCCGAATACGCTCCTAGAAATCATAAACTCCGAGGGCAAGCGGGTCATGGACCTGATCAACAAGTCCGTGCGCGGCCGCAACCTCACCGGCGTCCTGACCTACGACGAGGGCGTGATCCTCTACAACGGTGCCCCCCTGTTCAACGCGGCGGCCGAGAAGCTGTGCCAGTTGATCATGATGGGACACGACGCGGGCGCGCTGTCCAAGTTCGTGGAGAACCAGCAGCTGAACCCCGACCAGGAGGTAATCGACAACCTCTACCAGTTCCTCGAGTACGGTAACATCCCCCTCACCATGGACGGCCACTTCCTGGCGTACAAAGCGGTGCGAGCGGACTACAAGGACTGCCGTTCGGGCGTGTTCCTCAACTCCGTGGGTCAGACGGTGAGCATGGATCGCGATGACGTGGACAGGGACCGCGACAACACGTGCTCTCGGGGGCTCCACATCTGCAGCTACGCGTACCTCCCGCACTTCTCGCAGGGCGGCCACGTCATGATCTGCAAGGTACACCCCCGGGACGTGGTGGCGATCCCGACCGACTACAACAACACCAAGATGCGGGTGTGTAGCTACACGGTCGTCGGCGAGGTAACGTCGTACTACCAGCGCGACGAGGACGTGCTGTCCAGGGACAGGCTGGCCGAGGAGCGGTGGGAGGTCAGGTACAACGAGCAGGACAACAGCGACGAGCTGTACGACACGTACTACACCAAGGACGAGGCGATAGCGCAGGCGCTTGCCCTCAAGGAGGACAGCCTGACGCCAATCAACACGTGGGTCAAGGACAACAGGACAGACAAGGAGATTCCGGTATGAGTGAAAGATACGAGCTCGAGACGAGGCTGGGGGCGTACCGCCCGTGGGCGAATGACACGGACTGGGAGCGCAAGCGCGGGCACGACATGTGGGGTAAGGCTGACGTGACGGTGATGGTCAAGACGACGATCAACCCCCACCTGCCCCACCTGTCGAGTTCACATTCACAATTCGGCAAGAACAAGTTGTTCTCCGAAATGACGACGGCGACGATGACACATAGAGGCATGCTCCTGCTCCTATGCAAGTAGGCTGGCATGGTATAATTGAGACTTCAGATCCTGAATGGAGTCTCGACATGCCCGGAGTAGTTCCGATCAAGGCATGGAGCCACAGCCGCATCGTGGTCTTCGAAGCCTGTAAGTTCCACACCAAGCTGGCAGTAGTCGAGAAAGTCCCCGAGCCGCCGCGTCCCCTGCCCCCGGGCAAGACGGAGCACGCCAACGACCGGGGCACCAGGATCCACCTCGGCGCGGAGAAGTACGTCCTAGGCGGGGTGGAGCTGATCCACGAGCTGCGATGGTTCGAGGCCGAGTTCGACCGGCTGCGGGAGCTGTGCGCCTCCGGGCAGGTCTCCCTCGAGGGCGAGTGGGCCTTCACCAGGGACTGGGAGGCGACCGCGTGGATGTCCTCCGACGTGTGGTGCAGGATCAAGCTGGACGCCATGGTGTTCCTCTCCGAGGAGGAGGCCGTGGTCATCGACTACAAGTCCGGGAAGCGCTGGGGCAACGAGATCAAGCATCACGAGCAGATCATTCTATACCAGATGGGAGCGTTCCTGAAGTACCCCAAGCTGCGGGAGATCACCGTCGAGCTGTGGTACACGGACCTCGACGAGATCCACACCATGAAGTTCCGCCGGGACCAGGGGCTGAAGTTCCTCACCAACTGGGAGCGACGCGGGACAGAGTACACCACGTGCGAGGAGTTCCCGCCGAACCCGAGCAAGTTCACATGCAGATGGTGCCCGTACAAGCCGACCCACCTGGGCGGCACGGGGCACTGCGACGTAGGAGTTTGACCATGCCAACACTTAAAGAAATTAAAGACCAGTACGAGATTGCCGACTCGATCGGGGACAAGATCCTGCTGAAGTTCGCGGGGTCCAAGTGGTCCACAATCGGTGTCGGGGTGATACTGATTTTGGCGGCCATTGGAGCAGTGAAGGTTCTGCTCTGGATTCTGTAGTTTCCCAACGAAGTAGTTAACCGGAGAAGTTGAAAATGTTGGACGTGAAATTGGTAGAGCTGCCGCAGTCCCAAGTCATCGTGGACATATCCCAGATCTACGCCATCGGCGAGCCCTCCCCTGGGCAGTGGATCGTCGCAAGCGCGGCGGGGCCCCAGGCGGCCGTGATCCCCCCGGGAGACAAGAACATCCTCGTGGCGGAGCTGAAACGCCGCGGGCTGTTGAATACCCTCGAGATGCCGAAGGCGTCTAACGAGTGAGTCTCATCGCCCAAGTACCCCCGCTGTTCGTAAACCAGCGGGCCAGCATCGAGTTCGAGGAGAAACACGAGCGTGTGTGTGACTTCTCGGACCCCGGGACCGGCAAGACTAGGTCCCGGCTGGAGGCATACGCCAAGCGACGTGCGAAAGGAGCCAAACGCCTGCTTGTGGTGTCTCCCAAGTCGCTGCTCCACTCGGCGTGGGCGGCCGACTGCCGCAGGTACACCCCGTGGCTGACTACCAGCTGCGCATACGCCGACAACCGCGAGAAGGCCTTCGCCAAGAGGGCCGACATCTACATCACTAACCACGACGCCACAAAGTGGCTGTCGAGGCAGCCCCCGTCTTTCTTCGAGCAGTTCACCGACTTGGTGATCGACGAGTCTGGCGCGTTCAAGCACCACACCAGCGGCCGGTCAAAGGCCCTGGCCAAGATCAAGAAGTACTTCGCCCGGCGCGTGGTACAGAACGGCACCCCAAACCCCAACACCGTGTGCGACGTGTGGAATCAGGTCAACATCGTCGACGACGGCAGCAGGCTCGGCAAGTCGTTCTACGCGTTCCGGTCCGCGATGTGCAAGCCCGAACAGGTAGGTCCTGCCGCTAATCACTTGAAGTGGCACGACCGCGACGACGCCGAGGAGATAGTGGCAGAGCTCCTCGGGGACATCACCATACGAGTCGCGCTGCGGGACTGCACAGACATCCCCGAGAACCACAAGTTCGTCGTACCCTTCGAGATGAAGGCGGCGCACCATAGAAAGTACCTGGAGATGGAGCAGCTCGCCGTGACCCAGGTCAAAAGCGGTGCAGTGATCAGTGCTATCAACGCCGCGGCCGTCGTCACCAAGCTGCTACAGATCGCGTCCGGAGCCGTGTACGACTCCGACAAGAACTATCACCTGGTCGACACCGCTAGGTACGAGCTGGTTGCCGAGTTGGCCGAGGAGAGGAAGCACGTGGTGGTGTTCTTCAACTGGAGGCACCAGCGCGACTTCCTGGTTAAGGAGCTCGCCAAGCGGAACCTTACCTTCGCCCTGATAGACGGGTCGGTCTCCCGCCGCAAGCGGCTGGAAGTCGTGGACGCGTACCAGGCCGGCATGTACCGCGTGCTCCTGGCCCACCCGCAGTCGGCAGCGCACGGCTTGACGCTGACTAAGGGCACGCGTACCATCTGGGCATCGCCGACGTACAACCTGGAGCACTGGCTCCAGGCAAACCACCGAATCGACCGGGCGGGACAGACGGAGAAGACAGAGACCGTCAACGTCCTGGCCGAGGGCACGATAGAGGAGCACGTCTACAGCGTGCTCAACAAGAAGGGTGCAAGGCTGCACAAGATGCTGGACTATTTGAAAGATAAGTAGTGATGAAGACCTCGACTCCCACGGTGCTTGTGCTCCTTAGGAGCCGAGGGGGTCGTTATGTCTACACCCGCTACAGGGGCCGAGAGCTAACTCACGAGTTTGAGGCGTACGGCGCGCTGTCACAGTATTGGGTGGAGGAGATACGAAATGACCCAGGCCAAGTTGAAGCAACCATCAAAGAAGCTCCCATTGCTACCGAGCCCCCCAAAGACGCAGCCTGAGGAAGACGCTGGCTCGCCGCCGGATCCGATCAGAGCGGGTCGGGGGGAGTTCGAGTCAATAGGAGACGGGTGTTACCGACGTCTCCCAACAATGAGGGAATGATGCAGTTGATCACGTTAGATTTCGAAACTTTCTACGACAAGGACTACACGCTGCGGAAGATGTCCACCTCCGAGTACGTGAGGGACGGGCGCTTCGAGGCGATATCGGTGGCCATCAAGCTGGACGACGGCCCTACCGAAGTGTACTTTGGACACGAGACGATCTGGAACGAGCTTAGCAGGATCAACTGGAGCCAGGTCATACTCCTAGCCCACCACACACACTTCGACGGTTTGATCCTGACGCACCACTTCGGGCACAAGCCGGCTAAGTACTTGGACACGCTCTCCATGGCGAGGGCGACCTTCCCCAAGACCCTGAAGAACGACCTCGACAGCGTGGCCGTGCGATACAACAAGGGCAACAAGCTGAAGATGCCCGACGTCAAGGGTAGGCACCTCAACGAGATGACCGATCAGGAGATCGCCGACATGCGGCTGTATAACGCCGCGGACGTAGACCTGTGCTACGAGATCTACCTCGAGATGGTCAAGGACTTCCCGGGCAACGAGCTGGCCCTGATCGACCTGACGGTGCGCATGTTCGCCGAGCCCGTGATGAGGGTGGACATGAGGCGGGCCAAGGCGGAGCTGAAGCTCGAGAAGGCGAACCGCAGGCACATCCTGCGCGGCGCCGGCGTGCCCAAGGCGGACCTGATGTCCAGCGACCGGCTCGCGGACCACCTGCACGCGGCCGGGCTCGACCCGCCGAGGAAGACCTCCCCCAAGACCAAGCAGCTGGCCTGGGCATTCGCCAAGACCGACCAGGAGTTCACGGCTCTGGTCAGGCACCCGAACCCGGTCATAGCGAACCTCGTGAAGGCGAGGCTCGTGGTCAAGAGCACGATCAGCGAGACGCGGGCCGCGCGCATAATGAACGCCGGGCGGCACCGCAAGAGAGTGCCGGTGTACCTGAACTACTGCGGCGCCCACACCACCAGGTGGTCGGGCGGCGACAAGCTGAACTTCCAGAACCTGCCCAGGGGCGGCGAGCTCAGGAAGAGCCTGCTGGCCCCGCCCGGCCACATGATCGTGGTGGTGGACTCGCGGCAGATAGAGTGCCGGGTGCTGGCGTGGCTCGCCGGGGAGAAGTGGATGCTGGACGAGTTCGCCAAGCCCGACGGCGACCCGTACTGCGCGTTCGCCAGCATAGCGTACGGCAGGACGATCACTACCGCGGACAAGGACGAGCGGTTCGTGGGCAAGACCTGCGTGCTGGGCCTGGGCTACTCCATGGCCGCCCTCAAGCTGCAGCTGCAGCTGGGCAACAAAGGCGTGGACCTGCCGTTGGAGGTGTGCGAGGGGCTGGTGAACTCCTACCGGGCCGCCAACCAGAACATAGTGGACCTGTGGGACATCCTCGCCCAAGCAATCATAGACATGTCCACGGAGTGCTCGGGGGCGTACGGGCCGATCAGCTGGGACAACGACCGCATCCTGCTGCCCAACGGGCTGGCACTTCACTACCCAGGCGTAGAGTGCACTCCATACCCAGCTCGCAGTCGGACCGGAGAGTTCCAGGTAAAGGTGGCCGACGGGTCGTACATGACCATGAAGGGGAGCACCAAGCTGTACGGCGGGCTCCTCACGGAGAACGTGATCCAGGCCCTGGCCCGGGTCATAGTAGCAGACCAGATGCTGCGTATCGCGGAGAGGTACCGCGTCGTGATGATGTCCCACGACGAGGTGGCATACGTGGCACCTGTGAAGAAGGCAGAGGAAGCACTGCAGTTCGGAATTGACATGCTGCGCACTCCGCCGGCGTGGGCACCAGACCTCCCGCTCGATGCCGAGGGCGGATTCGACAGGATGTACTCGAAGTAGATAAAGGAGATTCAGTTGAACTCGAAACAGGGAGTTGAACAGCTGCACCTGCGGCTGATAGCCGGTGCGCGCAAGCGCAAGGCTGAGAGTGAGGAGGCCTTCGCGCCTATGGACTTCGAGAAGTTCATACAGGCCGTGGACCGAACCGGCGACTTAACCGAGCTACTATTCCAGGAGGGCATTGACCTTGCACACACAGGCATGGCACTCGACTACTATAGTCGGGCTATTGCCCTTGGTCTCGACTCGGCGATCGAGCTCATGGAGCAAGAGGCCGGGGGCACCGCATAATGGCGGCGTCGAAGCTGACCATCGGCGCGCTGATCGACAGGCTGCACGCCAAGAAGAAGGAGATTTCGGAGCTCGAGACGAGGAAAAAAGTCCTTGGCGAGGAGAGGGATCAGATAGAGGTCCAGGTCATAGAGGCCATGGAGAAACAGGACACGACAAGCGGGGCCGGGAAGAAGGCCTCCGCGACAGTGGGGGACAAGGTTATCCCGCAGCCGGAGGACTGGGACAAGATCTACTCCTACATTCACGAGAACAGATTTTATCACCTACTCCATCGCAGGCTATCGTCGCCGGGCTGCTTGGAGCTGATGGAGAACGGAGAGATACCCGGCGTGGTAAAGTTCACAAAGAAGCAGGTAAACCTCAGGAGCCTTTGAACATGAAAGCAACAGATCAGACGGTATCAGGTGGAGGAGCTGGTGTGCCCGTGGACGTGCGGGACCAGCTGATGAAGAACGCGGAGGCCATGCGCCGGAAGATAGGCGCGCCCTCCGGCGACAAGATTCGACTGAAGAAGTCGAAGAAGTTCCAGCTCCCGTCGGGAGAGGAGAGCAGCGACCCGCTGCGCGTGGTCGTCCTCGACTTCGTGTCGTACAACGCGTACTTCGACGCGCCGTACGCGGAGGGGCAGATCGCGACGCCGGCGTGCTTCGCGCTGGGCTCGGAGCCCACGCTGCTGGTCCCGAGCGACAACTCGCCGGACAAGCAGTCGGATACGTGCAAGACGTGCCCCCTCAACGAGTTCGGCTCGAAGGGTAAGGGCAAGGCGTGTGGCAACCACAGGCTGCTCGCTGTCGTGGAGCCCTCGCAAAACGCCGAGGCACCGGTGTACCTGATCCAGGTGCCGCCGACGAGCGTGAAGTACTGGGACGCGTACGTGGGTCAGGTGCTAAACCGCTTCCCGATGGGGCTGATGTCGGTCAGCACGGAGATCTACTTCGACCCGAACTCGGAGTGGGTGTCACCCCGCTTTGGCAGCCCGCTGCCCAACGAGCACGTGGGCATCCATGCGGCGCGCGTCCAGGCGGCGACGGACCGGCTTCTCACCGAGCCCGACGTGTCGAACTACGCGGAGCCGAAGGCGGCTCCGGTACGAGGAGCGAGAGCGAAGAAGTAACAATGGGCCTGCCCTGCCCCGGGCAGGCGGCACCAACACTTGCCCGTCCATCATGCTCTTTGGCGCAAACCTGGGGCACTAGGCGCGGGCGGTCAGAGCGGTCTCGGTCCATGGCTTTGCGGCTATTCGGACCCTCGTAGCCTGCGTCCGTGAGGGATAGGCAGAAGTCCGGGGGTACTTCGCTCGTAACCCCCACTAACAAGGAGCCCCTTTAATGGCGCGAACAACGCAAAGCAAGATCATGGACAAGGTGAAGGTCAAGAAGAAGCGGAAGCCCCGAAAGAAGCCCCCCATCAAGATGACGCGGGTGCCGTCATGAGCGTCGCTAGGTGCGAGTGCGGCGTCCTCGTCGACACCGACTACGACGACGAGTTCTACGGCGAGGACGGGAACGAGGAGGGATCGTGCAGGGGCTGTCGAGAGAAGCTCATCGCCCAGCAAATCGAGGACGAGCGGCTGGACGACCCGAGGCACGGGCAGGCGAGGGACCTAAACAGATGACCGAGTACATGAACGAACGCGACCCCAGCGGCCTGCCACCGGGCGCGCCGGGTGCCAAGCTGGACCTGGGCAAGGCCCCCCTCATGCGCGGGCTCGTGCACTACTTCCCCCGGGCGTGCTACGCCGTGTCCGGGCTGTCGCTCGTTGGTGCGGAGAAGTACTCCTGGAAGGGATGGGAGAAGGTGGACGACGGCGTCAACCGCTATGGCGACGCCGAGATGCGGCACGTGGCCCTCGAGGAGATCGAGGGGCTGTACGACAAGGCGTGGCTGGAGCGTGGCAAGTACATCCTACACGCGACTGCGTCGGCGTGGAACGCCCTCGCCAAACTTGAACTCATACTGAGGAACATCGATGGCGAAGCCAGAGAATCTACTGATCGGCAGGGTACACCGGAAGCTCCCCCCGGAGCCGCCGAAGCTGATGAGCGTCCCTCCGGCTGGCTTGGGGCCGCCAGGGAAGTTCATCTACCGGGAGAAGATGCACAACATCTACCGGGGCGGGACGGCCGATATGTGGTACAGCGGCCCACAGGACCTGTGGGTGGAGTGGAAGTGGGAGAACAAGCTCCCAAAGAAGCTGGTCAAACCTGATTGCTCCCCTCTGCAGAAGCTGTGGCTCAACGGCCGCCATGTGGAGGGAAGAAACGTCTGCGTTATATTAGGTTCGAAGGACGGATGCGTTGTCTTCACGGCGCCCTACCAGTGGTTAGAAGGCGTCGTCCGAGATGAAGTCCTGGTCCACTCCGAGAAACAGATCGCGGAATGGATAACTGAACAATGTGGCTTAGGGCCGTAGGGAAAGCAGCGTTCGCAGCAAAGCAGGTGTACTCACTCGTGTTCTACAGCGTGCTAACCTGGCACGTGATTAGGCACCAGTTCAAAAAGGAAAGCCCGTGGGAGAAGGAATCGAATACGTTAGGGAGCTCAAGGAGGGACTTCAGACGGGAGGGTCATCGACCGTCACCGCGCTGAGGGTACCGCCCGACCTGTACGAGATGCTCAAGCTGGAGTGTCACCCGAAGACGCCGTCGGAGTACTTCGAGGTGGAGGTGACATCCGACGGGCTACTGGCGGACCACTGACGTGAGACAGTCTGAGGCAAAGCGATGGGTGATGGAGCTTACCGTCAGGTCGCTCCGGCGCATGGTGGACAGGGTCCGCATGGGTGACCTCGATAGCAAGTCCACGCAGAAGGATGTGAGCAAGGTGAAGTTGGAGCTACGCCGACTGGCAGAGCAGCTGGAGAAGCGCCTCGGTGGGGCAGTGATGCAGACGAAAGACGGACACCTCGAAGGAGTGTACGCAGATGCAGCTGAAGCCGGGGCACCCAGCCCTGACAAAGGGGAGAACGATATTCCTCAAGACGGTGATCCTCCCGGAGGAGGCGACCCGGTTGTTACAGCCAGCCTCCACAAACCGAAAGCTCGG
>DATKWG010000177.1:0-5424 GCA_035529675.1 Anaerolineae bacterium | reverse complement strand
CTGCGGGCACGGTCGAGGCGGTAGAAGCGGCTGAACACGTTCTCCAGCTCGTCCGGGGGGATGCCTTGCCCGGTATCGTGCACGGTGACGAGCAACTCTGTTGCCTGCTCCTGTGCCCCAATAACGATCTCACCCCCATCCGGCGTATGGCGCAGGGCATTGTCGAGAAGATTGGTGAGCACGCGAGTGATCCGCAGGGGATCGACCCACACCTGGGGGAGGTTGGGCGTCACCTCCGTGCGAAGGACGACGCCATGGGCGGAAGCGCTCCCCTTCCACCTAGCCACCGTTTCCTCGGCAAGCACCGCGACGTCAGTGAGCGCCAGGTCGAGAGGCTGCTCCCCCGCATCGTGACGGGCCAGCACGCCGAGATCCTCGACCAGTTGGGTGAGCAAGTCTATCTCGCTCCGAAGGCTGGCGGTGGCCTCGGTCGGCGACTGGAGGCCATCTTCGAGCGCCTCCAGTTCGAGGCGAATCACGCTCAGGGGCGTGCGCAGTTCGTGGGCGATGTCGGCCACCATCTGCTGGCGCAGGCGAGACTGCTCCTGCAACTGGCTCACCATGGCGTTGAAGGCAGCACTCATCTCGCCCAACTCATCTGCCGACTGCACCGGCAACGGCTGGTAGGAGCGCTCCGAGGAATCATGCGCCCCCTCGGCGGCCAGCCGTGCAGCGGCCGTCGCCAGCCGTCGCACGGGATCGGTGATGCGCCGGGCCACGACGGTTCCCAATAGCAGCGCTGCCCCACCCACCAGCACCATGACCACCGGCAACGCCCGATTCAACTGCCGGAGGTATGCACGCTGGAGCGCAGTCGCCAGACCCAACTGCGCGCCCATGACCACCGTACCGACCTGCCGTCCGCCCACCATGATCGGGGTGCCGCGAGAGAGAGTGGATTCTGGCAGTATGCGTCCCAGGTCCGTGTGCTGGGTATCAGCCAGCACTCGCCCGTCGGGTCCAGCGACCAACACGCGGTCACCCGGCTGGAGGGGAAGCCGCTCGAGCGACGCTACGATCCAGGGTCGCCGTCCAGCCCTCGCCTGAGCCAGCCGCTCCTGCGGCAGCCGGCTCAACCCCTCAACCGCCTCCTGAGCCCCAGTCCAGGTCTCCCCCTGTCGCTGGTAGTAGGCCGCGAGAAAGAGTGCAAGCACTTGCCCGCTCCTCTGGCCACTCTCTCCCACAAAGGCCGCGAAACTACGGTGGGTCAGCCAGAGGCTGAGTGGGCCGAGAACCACAACGGTCAGCCCCACCAGCAGCAGGTAGCTCAGGGTCAATTGCCAGCGCAGACTATGCCCGCGCCGGTTTGCCCTCGGCGTGGGAGATTCGCTCACATTTCCTCCGCGAATTTGTACCCGACGCCAAAAACGGTCACGATATATCGTGGCTCGGAGGGGTCGGGCTCAACTTTGCGACGAAGGTTTTTGATATGTGCGTCAACGGTGCGGTCGTAGCCGGCGTACATCTGACCCATCGCCAGCTCGATCAACTGTTGGCGGCTCAAAGGCCGTCCTCGGTAGTGCATCAAGGTCACCAAAAGATCGAACTCGGTGCGCGTGAGATCGATCTTGACATCGGTGCGCGACACAGTGCGCCGCTCCACGTCCACCTCCAGATCCCCACCACGCAGCACTGCTCCGCGCAGGCCTTCTGGCCAGGTGGCGCGTCGAAGCACCGCCCGAGCCCTGGCCACCAACTCGCGCGGGCTGAACGGCTTGACCACATAGTCGTCTGCGCCCAACTCCAGACCGACCAACCGATCCACCTCCTCGACCCGTGCCGTCAACATGATGATGGGCACATCCCCATCGCGACGCAGCGCCCGGCACACGTCCAACCCATCCATCTCGGGCAGCATCAGGTCTAGCACCACAAGGTCGGGGCGCTCGCGGCGGGCCATCGCGAGCCCGGTCTTGCCATCGGATGCAACCAGGGTGCGAAAGCCAGCCTGCTGAAAGTAGGTCTCGACCCAGCGCGCGATCTTGCCTTCGTCTTCAACAATCAACACGAGCTGGGCCATCTCGTCTTCTCACGTCTTAGCATCGTGCCGCTGATCGGCAGAGAACGGCTTTCGCGCATTGTACCCCATCCCCATTGGTGACACAAAATAACCGTCTACCCAGGATCTCGCTGGCCCCCTCTCACAGGGGGGCACCTTCGTCCAGGATTGACCATGAAGGCACAGAGCAGGGGCGACCGGGAGATCGCCCCTGCTCTGGCATAGGATGAGGTTTGAGGTTGACGGGCACCAGATCCGGGGCCCAAAGGATCGCATGCCCCCGGACATCTTCCCCGAAAAAGCCTGCCGCCGAAAACCGCCATGTGCACTCCCTTGCACGAATCAACGACTCGGCGGCGGGCACTGATCAGGACGATTCGGCCGTTGCGGCCACGGCGCTCTTTGGCACAGCCCAGAATCTACCAAGCATGCCCCGCGGGCCAAAGCGGCCAAATCCGCCCCTCCCGCCGACCCAGCCCTTTTCCAGGCCCTCGATCGTCCAGTCGGCCTGCTCACGGCTGATGGTGCCCTCCTCGACCAGTTCGTCGATCCTGGCGGTGAGGTCGGCTTTCCTGATGGCTGCCACAACGTCAGAGATGGTCTCCATCGTCACGCCCTTTCCCTCGGCGATCTCCGCTATACTCTTGCCACTGCGCAGCTCGGCGAAGAGCTCCTCGGGCGACAGCTTCAGAGCCTCGGCCACGGCGTCGAAGGTGTTCCACCCTCCGCCACCCCAGAAACCACGGCCCCAGAGACCGCGACCCCATGGCCTGCACTGGGGCGTGGGGGTCTCCGTTGGCTCATCAGCGAGGCCGGGCACCGCCAAGGCCAGGACGGCCACCACGGCCGCGACGGCCGCGACGGCGGCCAGAACCATCTTCCATCTCCTGTTCATGCGACACCTCCCGTGTCATGAGGGTGACTGATTCTACGCTCTCATTCTACAGGGGAGATGTGAAGAAGGCGTGAACTCCATGCACAGAAGCCATGAAAGTAAGAGTCTCGCGACTCGATATCACGTCGGTCAAGACGCGATCTGGAGAGCATCGATAGACGCCGGCAATTCGCGTTTCGGCTGCAACAGTTGTGCTGTTGTATAGACCTTGTGCCAGTCGTTTGCGTTTTGTAGGGGCGGGCTTGCCCATCCTGGCCGGGCCAGGGAAACCCGCCCCTACTCCCAGACCTTTTTTCGATACCCTGGATCTGTCAATTGGCAGGATCGGGCGGGTACTTCCAGATCATCTCCCGGAGCTTGTCAAAAAAGTACCGGTAGTTGTCCCACGACACGTCTGGTGGGACGCCATGGTCCAGGCCAGGGATATACCGGCCGCTTTCCAGCATAAAAGGCACCTTCTCCAGCTCCTTGTCGATGGCTTCACGGCCGTGGGCCAAGGCGAACTTGTCGAGCCCCCCGATCATCCCCATCGTTGGGTAGTTGCGGCGGACCTCAGTGATGTCCAGGCCGAACTGGGTTTCCCAGGGGAAGGTGATGTTCACTCCACCCTCAAGCCACAATGGGGTCAACTCGCGCTCATCGCCGTCGCTGTCAACCATGATATGATCACAACCGGCCTCGCGCAACGCCCTGGTAAAGCGTTTGTAGCGCGGAAGCAGAAACTCGCGAAAGAGAGCAGGACTGATCAGCGGGCCTTTCTTGTAGCACATGTCTTCCCAGATCATGAACCAGTTGAGATGAACGTCGCGTGCGACTCTGGTGTAGATCCCGATCCAGAGGTCACACAAGGTGTCGAGGATCTCGTGCATCAGAGATGGGTCATCGTAAAAGAGCGTGACCTGCCGCTCGAAACCAAGCAGTTCCCTCGGACCGCCAAAGAAACCTATGGGCAGGTCGCCAGTGTAGACGGGCTCTCCACTCTCGCGGGCCTCTCGGCAGATCTCGTCCCA
Source organism: Anaerolineae bacterium (assembly GCA_035529675.1). Classification (GTDB taxonomy): domain Bacteria; phylum Chloroflexota; class Anaerolineae; order UBA1429; family UBA1429; genus DATKWG01. The sequence goes on along the minus strand of DATKWG010000177.1, from coordinate 1,520 downwards.
CTCCTGCTGCTGGGGCAGACGCCCAGGAGTATCCGGGTCCAGGCGCTCCTTGATGGCCTCCCAGCTTGCCCGGTCTCTCACTGGCCCCGAGATGATGAGTGGCAAGACTTCAGAGTCCCTCAGCCAGCGCTTGGTCGCGCCCCACCGGTCACGGAAGAAGATCCTGTCCCCATCTTCTTCCAGGATCTCGCGCTCGAACTCGGGCCACACGAAACCCTTGACCGGAAGCATGTAACCGCGGTGGCTGTCAAACCCCATCATATCGAAGACAGTGCGGCGGGTTGCGTCCTTGTCTAGCCCTTCGGTCTTCCATCGCTCGACGGTGGACGGCCAAGCTCCCATTATGTCAAAGAATGGCGCTCGATCCACCGGCTCCCCATTGAAGAGGCGCACGTATCGTTCGCGATTGGTCAATTCCACTGCTCCGTCCTCCTCGCGGCGTTGCCTGACCATCTGTTTGTGCTGGCAATCCGGAGCTACCCATTCTCTGTCGCCCTATCCCCGCATCGCCTCCAGCGCGCCCTTGCGCCGACGCCTCCTCCTGGCCACTCTCCGGAACGCCCCCGGTATGGTGGCCAGCAGCGATTGTGAGCGTTCGGCCACCTCCTCATAGAACGCCACGGCCTTCTCCTCAAGACCTATGGCCATTTGCAGCGCCTCAGCAAGGCTCATGTCAACTGGTAGGGTGAGCTCGACCAGATGGTCCTCAAGCCGCAGACCCTGGAAAGAGAAACCGGCCTCCAGGGCATCGGAGATCGTCTCCTGGTAGGTTCTGGTGATCAGTACCCGGCTCTTGTTGCCGTCAGTGGCGAAACCCAGGAACGTCTCTCGGCACTCGGCGAACCTTTGGGCGAGCTCCTCATAGAATCGTGAAGAGCCACCTTCAAGCTCCTGGCTGAAGCTGATGACGGCGGAAGCAGTGATCGGTCGATCTCTCATGTCAGAACCACCTCTGAATCACGACTTTGCTCTCGGTGAAGAAGCGGATCGCCTCCCGGCCCTGGCCGTGCAGCGTGCCAAAGAAGGAGTTCTTCATGCCGCTGAACGGGAAGAAGGCCATGGGGGCCACAATGCCTATGTTGACGCCGATATTGCCACACTCGACCCTGTACTGGAACTCGCGAGCCCATTTGCCGCTCCCGGTAAAGATGGAGGCTGCGTTACCGAAGGGGTTGGTGTGGATCATGTCTATGGCCTCGTCCAGGCTGGCGGCCCTCATCATGTTGGCCACCGGCCCAAAGATCTCTTCCCTGGCGGTGACCATGTCGGGGGCGACGTCCTCAAACACCGTCGGGCCAAGGAAGCAGTCGCGGGGCCAATCGCCGATGAGGTCGAACCTCCTGCCGTCAAGTCTCAGCTTCGCGCCCTCGCTGATGCCTTTCTCGATATACCCCAGCACACGTTCCTTCTTGCCGCCGTCTCGCAGAGGCCCCATCTGCACCGACTCGTCGAGGCCATACCCAACGCTTATTCGGGAGGATGCCTCGACGAAGGCATCGACCACCTCGGCATAGAAGGCG
>DATKWG010000176.1:0-12526 GCA_035529675.1 Anaerolineae bacterium | reverse complement strand
GGGCCTGTACTGCTACTTTCTTGGGCTATCTCATGCTTGGATGCAACGAAGCGGGCTCGCAGGTTGGCTGATTCCTAGCGAGTTTATGGACGTGAACTATGGAGCGGCGGTCAAGCGATACCTGCTAGACAGGGTGACGCTCCTCTGTATCCATCGGTTCGATCCGAATGACGTACAGTTTCACGACGCGCAGGTGTCGTCGGCTCTTGTGTGGTTCCGCAACGATCCTCCTCCTGCTGAACACGCGGTTGAGTTCACGTTTGGTGGATCGCTGCACCAGCCGAAGCTAACCCGCACCGTTTCCGTTGCCGATCTCCGCAAGGAGAACAAATGGACTCGATTCCCCGCATCGGATGTGCGGAACGGGGTCGTTCATTATCGGCTGTCGGACCTATTCACGATCAAGCGGGGTATTGCTACTGGGAAGAACAAGTTCTTCATCCTCACACGTGAGCAAATAGAGGCACACAGCTTGCCACTCGAAGTCTTTCGCCCAATTCTTCCAAGCCCGCGCTATGTGCCCGTTGATGAAGTTGAGGCTGATCATGACGGAGTTCCGTTGCTGGACCGGCGATTGTTCCTTTTGGATTGTCGGTTATCCAAGACTGAAGCCGAGGAGCAGTATCCAAAGCTCTGGGTATACCTTGAAACAGGCAAGGGGACTGTGTCGGAACGCTACCTCTGCCGTTCCCGCAAGGTGTGGTATTTCCAGGAAGAACGTGAACCCGCGCCTATCCTCTGTACCTACATGGGACGCCGCAACTCAAAGAGCGGACGGCCTTTCCGCTTCATTTTGAACCACTCGAAGGCCGTCGCCGCGAATGTGTACTTGCTTTTGTATCCAAAGCCGGTCTTGGCGCGTGCTATTGCTCGGGATTGTACCTTGTTGCGGCGTGTGTGGGAAGTCCTCAACGGCCTATGCCCGCACACCCTGCTCGCAGAAGGCCGCGTGTATGGCGGGGGGCTCTACAAACTCGAACCCAAGGAGCTTGCCAATGTTGATGCCACCACCGTTGCGGAAATGATTCTCGAGTTTGGGCACTGAGCACACGTATGGCAGATGGAGCTTTTTCGTGCGACGGAGCGCTGAGCCCACAAAATCTTCGCCTGCTAACATGCGCTGGAGCGGACGTGGGAGGGGTATGCAAATGGCAGGCAGGCAACTTGAGCTGAGGTTGGAAGTACAGAGCAATCCCGTTGCTGACGTCGTGTCCGCCCTATTTGCTATAGTAGGACCTGTCCTGAAGGGAACGCTATATGGCCTCAAGCGGGAGGTTGTTGAGGATGCCGGCGGCTACGAGAACATCAAACTCAGACAACTAGCAAGATTGTACCGTCCCGGTGATGGGGACTGCGGGATTTGCTTCGAGTACGCAGTGCACGATGCGTTGAATACAGGGGATGCGGCTGTGGTTGAGCGTGTATATGATGCCCTGTACCGCTGCGGACTGCAAAGCGATATCGCGCCTACCTCGATCTTGTTCGGTGCCGAGAAAGCTGGTGCTCTTCAGTTAATCGACACCATCAGAGAGAGGTTCACTGACAACTCCCGCCTGATGTCCGGGAGTAGGGGAAGACCAGTCAGTCTCAAGAAGCACATAGATGGAGTCGTGTCGGCATTCAGGAAGCCAAGTGCCAGAAAATCCCTTCCCAGTAGCATAAGTGGTCTTTGGAAAGCCGATCTGTTCACCGGCTTCACGGATACTGACCGCTGGGTCGGCACCTCGCTCAAAATCAACCCGACAGACCTGAGGCCCGCTAAAGGGATTCGTATCGGGATCGTACCGTCAAGCCAGGGGGCCAGTGATGCGATTGAGGAGAGGGGCAAACTAATCGTTTGTCCCTTGCCATACGATGGGGCTTTTGTAGAGGTTTTCTACAGAGCGTTTGGAATCGTCCAGCAGTTCATAGCGGCGGATGCCATGTTACCGCGACCAGTCGCTCTTGCTAAGCCTCAGGAGCGCTATGTCGCCAAGTACCTTGAGGAGCGAAGGGAATTCCCTGTAGTGGATGTGATAAGCGCACTGCATCCCATTGCTCAGCCAGAGCTTCTTGCTACTGAAAAACGCTATGCCGACGTTCAGTTCAGCCGCGAGGCGCAAACCATAGCCCAGGCGGTTCTTGCCCCGGTTCCCCGTCGCCCAGACCTCCAGCAATTGGAGCTGTTGTGAATTCAGAGAATCTCAAACGTAGAGAACCCGGGGTGTCTAACCCGCGCTTGCTGTGCCCTGAAAGCTGTCGTCTCCTTGCCGGTGAAAGTCCGGTCGTGGTAGCGTCAGGAGGCTATGTGGCCGGCCAGTGATCGGGTCGCTGGTTTGCCGCTCTGGAGGAGCGATGGCAGTTGAGACCATTCAACAGGTAGAGATCGACCAGAAGATGCGCTCGGCGTATCTGAGCTACGCCATGAGCGTCATCACCGCCCGTGCGCTTCCCGATGCGCGCGACGGGCTCAAGCCTGTGCAGCGCCGCATCCTCTACGCCATGAGCGACATGGGGCTCACCTCCGATCGCCCAACCCGCAAGAGCGCTCGTATCGTGGGTGAGGTGCTGGGCAAGTACCACCCCCACGACGACCGGTCGGTCTATGAGGCCATGGTGCGCATGGCCCAGGACTTTTCCCTGCGCTACGTCCTGGTTGACAGCCAGGGCAACTTTGGCTCGATAGATGGGGATAGTGCCGCCGCCATGCGCTACACGGAGGCGCGCTTGTCCGCCGCTGGAGAGGAGCTCCTGGTCGATCTGGACAAGGACACGGTGGACTTTAGCGAGAATTTCGACGCCTCGCTGAGAGAGCCTCAAGTCCTTCCGGGCAGGCTGCCCAATCTCTTGGTCAACGGCGCGGCAGGCATCGCTGTGGGCATGGCCACCAACATACCACCACACAACCTGAGCGAGATAGCCGACGCCGTCATCTACCTGGTCGATCACTACGACGAGATTGACGATGTCACTCTCGACGACTTGATGCAGTTCGTGCGGGGTCCTGATTTCCCCACCGGGGGCACCATCCTCGGTCGTGAGGGGATCCGCACAGCCTATGCCACCGGCAAGGGTCGCATCTTGGTCAGGGCTCAGGCGCACATCGAGGAACCCCATGGCGGCCGCTCTACCATCATCGTTACAGAGTTGCCCTATCAGGTGAACAAGGCCAATCTGGTGGAGCGAATCGCGACCCTGGTGCGCGATGGGCGTATCGAGGGGATCGGCGACCTGCGAGATGAATCTGACCGAACTGGCATGCGGGTGGTCATTGAGCTGAAGCGCGGCGTAGACCCGCGTCCGGTGCTCACTGGGTTGTTCAAGTATACGCAAATGCAGACCACCTTCGGGGCAAACGTGCTGGCTCTCGTGGATGGCGAGCCACGTCATCTCTCCCTGAAGCGAGCACTCGTGCACTATATCAACCATCGCCGCGAGGTTTTGGTTCGACGTACGCGTTACTTGCTGGAGAAGGCCCAGGCCCGTGCCCACATCCTGGAGGGGTTGTTAGTTGCCCTCGACAACCTGGACGCGGTGATCGACACCATTCGCCGGTCGCGCACGCCAGAGACGGCTCGAAACAACCTGCGCGCCAGATTCAAGCTGACCGAGGTCCAGGCACAAGCCATTCTCGATATGCAGTTGCGACGTCTGGCTGCCTTGGAACGGAGCAGGATCAAGGAAGAGCACGAGCAGGTTCGCGGGCAGATCGAGGAACTGGGCAGCTTGCTTGCCAGCGAGACTGAGATCCTGGCACTCATCAACCGAGACGTTCGCGATCTGAAGAGACGTTACGGAGACGCCCGACGTACCCGCATCACTGACGCTCAAGCTACAACCGGGGTCGTTCCAGACGACCTGGTGGCCGACGAGGAGGTGCTGGTCCTGCTCACCCGCAGGGGACACGTCCGACGGTTGTCCGCCAGTGCCTATAGTGCCAGGTCAGGGGCTGGCCACGATCTGGTCAGCTTGTTGGCCAGGCAGAAAGATGCCCTGCTGACCGTGTTCTCGGCCAACTCGCGGGACACTGTGGTGTTCTTTACTGATAGGGGGCGGGCGCTGTCGATTCCTGCGCACCAGTTGCCCGACCCAGCCCAGCAACCCGACGGGCTCCCGTTGCGCAACCTCCTCCCCCTCTCGTCGGGTGAGAGCGTGGTTGCCGTGGTAGCCATTGAAGGCTCGCACGACGGTCATTTCCTGTGTCTGGGCACCCTCCTGGGCAAGGTGAAGCGTCTGAGTTTGAGTGATCTGGCGGTGCGGAGGGACACAGGCACTCCGGTCACGAAGCTGACCGACGATGATGCTCTCGGGTGGGTGGTGATGACCGAGGGCGACGACGAGCTGGTTCTGGTCACGTCCCAGGGACGGTCCATTCGCTTCCTCGAGAGTACCGTTCGTCCCCAGGGCGCCTCTGCCGGTGGCGTGAAAGGCATCTCATTGGGCGAGGGCGACACAGTGGTCGCGATGGACGTTGCCCGTAAGGGAGCTCACCTCTTGATCGTAACCGCCAACGGATTCGCCAAGCGCACTCCGCTCGGAGAATATGGAACCCAGGGGAGAGGTGGCCTGGGTCTGCTCACTCTGGATACCAAGAAGACGCCTGTGACTGGACCGGTCGCGGGAGCGCAAGTGGTCTTGCCCGATGAAGAAGTGCTATTGATCTCGTCCTCTGGGACGATGCTTGCAGTTCTGGCTGCCGACGTCAAGCAGATCGCTCGCGCCAGTTGGGGGCGGCTGGTGACCAAGACCGGTCGCGGTGCGGTCATGTCGTTGACAGATGAGACCGTGACGGGGGTGGTGCGGCTTGCTGGAGCGAGGTCGGGAAAGGGCTCCCCTCAGAGCCGACTGCCTGCTTCGGCGGACGCAGGAAAGGCCCCGGGGGCGAGCGCCGGTGCAAGAAGAGTGGCCCCGCGAAAGCGTACTAGAGGAAAACGGCCAGCATCCGCTCAGGAAAAGCCTCGAGAGGAAAATGGGACGAGCAAGAGCACGGTCGGGGGCGAAGCGGGACAAGGGGAAGAAGAGATCCCACCATCGCGCGCGGCGAACCGCCGTCAGCGCACTCGTCGCCCCACGGTGACCAGGACACCACGGCGCGATCCTGCGACCAAACGGGGCAAGTCCTGACCGTTGCGCTGACTGGAAGGCAACCTCCATCACATACGAGGTGAGCTATGACCCTGGCCAAGAAGCTGAAACGCTTGTCGCTGATGGTCCGCATTGGCGGTATCGCCATCCTCGTCGCTCTGCTCGGTATCATCGGATACCAACTGTACGATTTCTACAGCGACAAGATTGGCTTCACGCCCACTGACGCCATCGAAAGCTACCTGAACGCCCTCGCCCGAGGCGACTATCAGGAGGTCTACCGACTGACCTGCAAGGCAGATCTCACTGATATCTACGGGCGGCCCATCACCCAGGGAGAGTTCTTCGACCAGTTGGAAAAACTCACCGGCGGCCGAGGTCTGCCCTTCCGACGCATCGAGGCCACCAAGCTTTTCGAGCGGCGGGACGTTCGCTACTATGAGGTCAAGCTGAGTTCTTCGGTAGGGGGCACGCCGGGCGAGTCCAGGCTTCTCATCCAGGTGCGGCATGAGGACGGAGGTTGGGTGGTCACCTATCCTTTTGCCATCATGCTGTGAGGAGGCCATCGAAAAACCGTGCGTGACCTCCCGTCGTTGTCACTCTGAGCGTAAGTGCCCCGAACTTCAGGGGTACAAGCGAAGAGTCTAAACCGCACAAAAGAGATTCTTCGCCTTCGCTGCGCTCCGGTTCACCTGTGCCTGCACTTGTCGCGCAGGCGCACGTGCAGGCAGAATGACAAACCCGTTTTTCGATGCTCTCCTGTGAGGGCGTTTGTCATGTCGGGGCCCAAAGGCACCGACACGGCGACCGGTCTCCCCACTTGGCCACCCCGGGCCAGTCATCAGCCGTTTGCCTCAAACGACTGACTTTTTGCGCTCTCGGATACCAGGCCAATCATCCAGCGTGGCAGTTTGCCCCGCACTCGAACTCCGCCCGCAGAGTAGGTTTGCTCATCGACGATGCCCTGCTTGTGCCAGAGGCTGAGTAACTCGCCAGCGTCATACGGCAGCAGCGCGTCGGCTTCGACCATCTGCTCGATAAGCATATGCTCGACGGCGTCCAACAGCTCCTCGATGCCAACGCCCTGCTGCGCCGAGATGGACACGACATAGTCATAGCGTTCCACCAGTTTGTCCACCACGCTGAGGCCCATGGCGAAACGGTTCCCCTGCGGGGCGATCTCGGTCTCGGGATCCACCAGGTCAATCTTGTTGAGGGCCATGATCATCGGCCTGCTGCCAGCGCCGATCTCGGCTAATACCTCTTCCACGGCTTGTACCTTCTCGTGAACGTTCTTGTCCGTGATGTCAACGACGTGCAGCAGAATGTCCGCCTCGTGCACTTCCTCCAGGGTGGCGCGAAATGAAGCGACCAGTTGAGTGGGGAGCTTTTGGATGAAGCCGACCGTGTCGGTAAAGAGGGCTTCTTTGCCGCTGGGCAGGCTGACCCGACGGGTCGTGGGGTCGAGGGTGGCGAACAACATGTCCTCCACCAGGACGTCGGCTCCAGACAGGCAGTTGAGCAGGCTGGACTTGCCCGCATTAGTGTAGCCAACTATGGCGATGACCGGCATTCCCCCCCGACGTCTTCGGCGGCGCTGCAAGGCGCGCTGTTTGCGCACCTGCTCCAGCTCGCCGCGCAGGCGACTCATGCGACGGGCGATGTCGCGGCGGTCGACCTCAAGCTGCCTCTCGCCCGGGCCACGCAGTCCCACCCCGCCCACTCCCTGTCGCGACAGGTGGGTCCACTGGCGAGTCAGCCGTGGCAACCGATAGGCATATTGGGCCAGCTCCACCTGGAGCGCCCCCTCCTTCGTTCTGGCGTGCATGGCAAAGATGTCGAGTATCAGGGCGGTGCGGTCCAGTATCCGCACATCGAGGGATCTCTCCAGGTTGCGCAGTTGCGCGGAAGAGAGCTCATCATCCAGGATGAGCACATCGAAGTCGAGCTCGTGGCGCAGGAGTTTGATCTCCTCCAGCTTCCCCGAACCCATGTAGGTGGCGGCTATGATCGAGGGCAGGCGCTGATGATCGCGCCCCACCACCTCGACTCCGGCGGTGCGCGCCAGTTGGGCCAGCTCCTCCAGCGAGTCTTCGATGTCGAATAGATATGGCCGCCGGCGAACCTGCACGCCCATCAGGAAGGCGCGCTGTGGCTGTAGGTTCTCAGGCATCATCGTGGTCCAGCGCCGGGTTCCACGGGTAGTGCCAGGGGCCTCAGGCCAGCGCCAAGTGTCTGTGTTGTGCGTCGCCTCCAGTTGTGACGATCCTGCAGAATCACATTCTCTACCAGATGAATGGTACCTCCAATCGCTCGCTGCCCGGCATGTGGGTGCTGAAAAGGTCGATGTGCGAGCCAACTCCTACCCCGTGAGCGCCCGCGCGAGTCTTTCGCCCGCCTCTCGAAGACGTGGCTCTGGCACGCACACCGACAGGCGCATATAGCCATCGCCGTGCTGCCCAAAGGCGGTGCCCGGGGTCATCCAGACGCCAGCCCTCTCCAACATCTCGATGGCAAAGTCGTCGCAGCTGGTCCCTTCTGGCACCTTGGCCCAGACGTACAGTGCGCCCTTGGGCCGCCTGGCCGACATGCCGAGCTCGGGCAGCCAGGAAAGGATGATGTCGCGCCGCCTCTGATAGACCAGATTGCGCTCGGCGATCCAGGTTTGGTCGCCGGTGAGCGCAGCCACTGCCGCGTCCTGGATGGGGCGAAAGATGCCCGAGTCGATGTTGGTCTTGACCGTGGTCAAAGCGCCTATCGCCTCAGCGTTGCCCACCACCATACCCACGCGCCAGCCGGCCATATTGTAGGTCTTGGAGAGCGAGTTGAACTCTACCGCCACATCCTTTGCGCCGGGGAGCTCGAGAATGCTGGGCGCAACATAGCCATCAAAGGTCAGGTCACAGTAAGGGTTGTCGTAGCAGATGAGGATGTCATACTCTCTGGCGAAATCGATGGCCTCTTTGAGAAACGCCTTGGGAGCGGCCGCGCCGGTCGGGTTGTTGGGGTAGTTGAGCCACAGGATCGTGGACTTTTCTGCTATGTCGCTCGGGATCCTGCAGAAGTCCACCAGGTAGTCATTCGCCTCCACGAGAGGCACCGAGTAGTGGCCACCACCCGCCATCAGCGCACCCATCCGATAGGTTGGATAGCCGGGGTCAGTCGCCAGGGCCAGGTCGCCCGGGTCGATGAACGCCAGAGCGATGTTGGCCAGACCCTCCTTGGAGCCGATAAGAGGCCTGACCTCGATCTCAGGGTCTAGCTCCACCCCGAAGCGATTCCTGTAGTAGCCGACGATGGCCCTGCGCAGATCCGGTGTGCCATAGTAGCCTGCGTAGCCATGGGTGTCATCGCGCGAAGCCGAGCGGCAGAGCGCATCCACGATGAAGGCAGGAGGCGCCAGGTCGGGGCTGCCGATGCCCAGATTGATGACGTCCACGCCTCTGTCTCGCTGAGCGGCGATGCGTTTCTGGGCAACGGCCATCACGTACGGCGGCAGGTTGGCGATGCGGTCTGCGATCTTCATAGCCGTCTCCTGTCTAAGAATGGATCATGAGGCCGGCCCCTCGGCTCGGCTCGGCGAGAATGGGTCCCCTTCCAACATCGTCTTCAGCACATGGCCCACTCGCTGGAGGCTTCCGGCGCTGATCTTGTCCAACGTATCATGCTTGGTGTGCCAGTACTTGTAGTCGAAGTCGATGACCAGGGCGGCAGCCATACCCCGATCGAGGAAGGGCGTGTGATCATCCAGGATCGTATGACGATGCTTTGGCACAAAGTACTGCTCGTACCCGAGATCGGCCGCAATGTGCCACAGCTTCTCCAGCAACCACAGCGAGGACGTCCACTCGTAGTAGATGTCCTGGTCGCTATCGCCAACCATGTCGATGACGAGAACGTACTCGGGACGCACGGTCAGCGAATTGGCCATGTGACGCGCCCCAACGCTCCAGGACCACGCATTCAGGTCCCCTCGGTCCTCCGCGTCAAAGAAGGCCAGCCATATCTCCGCCTGATCGGTGGCCGAGCTTTCGAGAACGCGAGCCAACTCTAGCAGGACTCCGGTTCCGCTGCCGCCGTCATTGGCTCCCATAACGGCCACCGAGCGATCGGAGGGATCCCTATCGGCTATCGGTCGCGTGTCAAAGTGGGTGCCCAGGATGATTATGGGGCCTTGCCCCTTCTTGCCGATGACGTTGCGCCCCTTGAGCCCTCGGTAGGCAAACTCTTGATACGCAACTTCCCATCCCTCCCGCTCCAACACGCGACCGATATAGTCCGAGGTCTTGCGATTGGCCTCGCTGCCTACGGGGCGCGGGCCGAAATCGCACTGCGCCTCGACGTGGGCCAGCGCCCGCTTCCCACTGAAGCGCCCTTGGGGCGTACCGCACGCGACTATCAACGCCAGCACGAGGGCACCGATGACCCAATGCCTCACCGGAGCGGCCTCCAAGCCACTATGCAACGACCTCTGGGGTCACGGTCACGTCAGCCAGGATCCCCTTCCGCGCAATGGTGTCCTCTAGATCGTGCTGAGACCGTTCGGCAAACGCGGCATAGCGCTTCCGCTTGTTGGGCACGTGTGGGTTCAGGGGCGGGATGATGCCAAAGTTGGCTTTCATGGGCTGGAAACGCTTCTCCTTCGAGGCAGAGACGTACCCCATCAGCGCGCCGAGTACGGTCGTCTGGGGGAAGACCACTGGCTCACGACCCAAGAGCAGCCGTGCCGCGTTCAGGCCCGCGACCAGACCGCTGGCCGTGGAACCCACGTATCCTTCGGTCCCGACGATCTGACCGGCGAAGAAGAGACCCACGCGTGTGCGCCACCGCATGGTCGCGTCCACCAGGGCGGGTGCGTTGACAAAGGTGTTGCGGTGCATCTGCCCGAAGCGCACCCACTCGGCGCGTTCCAGGCCCGGAATCAGTCCGAATACCCGCTTCTGCTCGGGCCACCGCAAGTTGGTCTGAAAGCCAACCAGATTGTACAGCGTGCCAGCCAGATTGTCCTGGCGCAATTGCACCACCGCGTAGGGACGCTGCCCAGTGTGGGGATCTCTCAAGCCCACAGGCTTGAGCGGACCGTAGCGCAATCCATCACGTCCGCGCGCCGCCAATACCTCGACGGGCAGACATGCCTCGAAGAAGCGCTTGTCCTCGCGCTCAAATCCGCGCAGAGGGATGGTCTCAGCAGCCAGCATTTCCCCGAGAAAGCAGTCATACTGTTCGCGAGTCATCGGACAGTTGATGTAGTCGGCCCCACTTTTCCCATAGCGCGATTCCCGAAAGGTCTTAGTTTGGTCGATCGATTCCAGGGCCACGATGGGCGCCATGGCGTCGTAGAAATAGAGGCTATCCTGTCCAGCCAGGGCTGCGATCTCGCTTGCCAGGCTGTCCGAGGTCAGCGGACCCGTTGCCACGATCGTCGCCCCCTCTTGGCCGAGCTCAGTCACCTCTTGGCGGCAGAGGGTGATGCGCGGGTGGCCCTCTATGGCGCGGGTAACCATCTGGGCAAACGATTCCCTTCCCACGGCCAGGGCGCTGCCTGCAGGCACAGTGCAGGCGTCGGCGCAGCGAAGGATGAGCGACCCCAGACGCCTCAACTCGCGCTTCAGCAAGCCTGGCGCCCGCTCGGCACGATCGGATCCCAGCGAGTTGCTGCAGACCAGCTCGGCCAGGAGGTCTGTCCTGTGGGCAGGCGTGCTGACCACGGGACGCATCTCGTAGAGGGTCACGTCGATCCCCCGCGACGCGACCTGCCAGGCTGCCTCGCATCCGGCAAGCCCTCCGCCGATGACAACCAATGATTGGTGATCCTGCATATACCTGCAGTAAACCTCATGAGGATTGAGTGCAATGATAGCACATAAGAGGACGGGGCGCAAAGCGAGGTGTTGCCGGAATCGCTCCGTTCCAGGCGACGGATGGGTATGAGGGACCGGCCTCAGTCACGTGCTCGGCGGGTCAGCCGTTGGGGAGGTCGAGATCAAGGAATAGCAACGACCGTCGCCCCTGCTGCAAAAAGCCGCACACGCGGAATCCAGCGCGCATGAACATGACCAGACCGGGATTGTCGGCTGGGACCTGGGTAAGCAGGCGTTCGGCGCCACATTGTACAGCGGACTCCCGGATCCTGTTCACCAACCGCGATCCGATACCCCAGCGTCGGTATGACGGCCGGACGTAGACTTGCTGCACGCGCATGAGTCCCTCAGCACTGCCGTAAGTAGCACTGAGGAAGCCGATCACGTCTTCTCCATCAGTCGCCACCAATAGGCTCGGGGGAGAATCCTCTGGGGAATCGGTCGCTGGGACAGAGAGGGCCAGGCCCTGGTCACCGGCAATGCGGGCCACGGTTGCCGCCTGTTCGGGTGTGGCCGGGCCGTAGGCGATCGCTCTGGCCCTGGCCCACTCAGCCAATGCCCGGCGGTGGCTGTCGAATGCCAGGTCGGCCGGGAGCTCCCCCGGCGCGAAGAAGCGCACCTCGGTCGCGTCGTCTCCGGGACGCGGGGCACCTCCGACGATGTGCGCTGCATAGAGCACGAGCACGCCGCTGGGGAGTGCTTCGCCGCCGAAGGCGTATGTGCCCAACATGCCGTCCAGGGCAACATCGAGGCCGGCCTCCTCACGGGTCTCACGGACGGCCGTCTGTTCCGGGGTCTCGCCGGCCTCGGCGTACCCGGCGGGCAAGCCCCACTGGCCCGCTCCTGGCTCCACGCCCCGCCGGATGAGGAGGGCCCGCCCTTGCTCGTCCACCAGGGTGCCGGCTGCCACGATGGGATTCACATAGTGCACCCATCCACAGCCGGGACAGACCGGGCGCGTACGGTCGCCAAGGCGCTGCGACCCCATCGCGGTGCCGCAGAGAGGGCAGAACCTGGCCTCAAACATGGCGACCTCCCCTGGCCGACAAAGCAGTTCGTCCTCTGTTTGCGAGACCTCCCAGAGCATTATACGGATCGAGGGTGCCCAGTTCAAGGGGTTGTGCGCGCTTGTGACGGTGTAAGCGAGGTATTCAAGCCTCTCACCGTCTGGCCAGGGGCGCAGGCATCTGGTCTGGCGGAGCACGGCAGCTTGACACTCTGGTTGCTCATGACTAGAGTAGAGGGCGTCTGGGCGATTCAGGCCCCAGACGGTCTCGACCAGCGTCATGGGCAGCAGATCATGCGGCGAAAGGCGAAGGAGATGCGCAAGCGATTGGGCACGCGTCATCGGGAATTGATGGACGGACTCGATGCCATCGTCTGGGAGGCTGACCCTGACACTCTGCGGTTCACTTTTGTCAGTCAGGGAGCTGGGAGAGTCCTGGGATACCCCCCTGCACGTTGGCAGAATGAGCCCGGTTTCTTGCAGAATCACTTGCACCCTGAAGACCGGGACGAAACGCTGCGACCCTTGCAGGATGCCAGCCAGCCGGGACATAGCCGCGTGTTGGAGTACCGCATGATGGCCTCAGATGGCTCGG
>DATKWG010000175.1:0-19264 GCA_035529675.1 Anaerolineae bacterium | reverse complement strand
GGCACCCGAGGCGACGCGCGTTTCTGCCCGTCCGGCCCTCGATCAGACTTCTGGAATCCCAGCCGGGTACGAATCTGCGAGGCCGCGCGTCCACGCCCGGGTAGGCCAGTTCTTCCTGCCGGTGACCATTCCCGAGGATCGAGCGATTCGCAGCGAGGGTGCCGGCTTCCCAGGCGAGGTGCGGGTCCGCCAGGCGAATCTGGTTTATGAGCCCTACCTGGTGGGCCTGGCCTCGGCTTCCTATCGCGATAGTCGGCAACTGCAGACCAAAGAGGAGACCATCGCTTGTCTGTTGCCCCTGCCCGAGCCCCAAGGGTTTGTTGAGTGGGACAAGCACGTGACCCACCATCTCCACGCCGAGGACCTCGAGGCAGCGCCTCCCAGGGCGGGTCTCTTTGGCTCTCTGCCCCAGGGTATGACCGACTCTCCCCCCTATACCCGGTTCCGCGACGATTTCGTAGACCATATCTACCGAGAGCGGCCACTGCGAATCCTGGTGCACACGCAACTGAAACTGACGTCGCGACTGGACGAACCGGAGGGGGAGTTCAAGATGCGCTGTCGGGATGAGGCACGCCGCCAGCGGGACCAGGAGTTGGATCAGGTCGGGCAGCGGCTCGCCCGTGAACTCTCCCAGTTGGAGGCCAGCCTCGAACGGGAGCAGCGTGAGCTGAAGGGGGATCGCATCGAGTACCAGGGGCGCAAGAGCGAGGAGCTGCTCTCGGCTGGAGAGTCCATCGTGGGAATGCTGTTGGGTCGGCAGAGGTCCCGTGCCCTATCGCGGGCAAGTCGGGGCCGCCGCATGACCAGCCGGGCCAGAGGCGAAGTGGCAGAGTCGGAGGAGACCATCGAGAGGCTGGGGGAACGCATCTCCGAGTTGGCCGAGGAACGAAGGCAGGCCCTGGCAGAGGTACGCAGCAGGTGGGCAGAGATCGAGAGCGACATCCAGGAGTCTGCTCTTCGTCCCACGAAATCCGATATTCGAGTGAAGGCCTTTGGGCTGGCCTGGGTACCTCACTGGATTCTCTCCTTGGAAGATGAGCGGGGAGAGATGAGCCAACGTCGCGTGCCTGCCTATCCTGGGCCATGAAGGCGGTCGTGCAGGCAATCGATCGGCGAGAGCGGAGGGCATGACTCCGCAGGCGGTCCGTGGGTTCCCGTGCCATCGCCTGGCACAGCGCGGCTGCGAGTAACTCTCGGACCGGGCAAAGAGGGGCAGGGGATGTTGCGACCCCAGTTGCTTTCGCCCTGGCTTTGTCCCTTTTCCACGTTCAAGCGGTAGCATAATAGTGGGTAGAGCCGATGAGACAGAGCCCCGGTGTGGTGTTCAGCGTGTCGGGAACTTGCTGGCTCTTTGGTGCGAGATGGGGAGGGAGACTATGAAGTACGAGATCAAGGGCACGGTGCTGCCGTCGGTAGACGTTCACATGGAAGCTGGGGAGGCCGTGTACACCGAAAGAGGGGGCATGGCCTGGATGAGGGGCGACATCGAGATGTCCACCAGCACCAGGGGAGGCTTGCTGAAGGGGCTGGGGCGGAAACTCGCCGGCGAGTCGCTTTTCATGACCACCTATGCCTGCAAGAGCGCTACTGGCATGGTGACCTTCACGCCGGAAGCTCCCGGGCGCATCTTGGCCTTCGACCTGGAAGCGGGGCAGAGCCTGATATGCCAGAAGGACGCCTTTATGGTCGCTCAGGAGGGCGTGGCTCTCGAGATGCACTTCCGCAAGCGCCTGGGGGCGGGCCTCTTTGGCGGAGAAGGTTTCATCCTGCAAAAGGTGACCGGTCCTGGGGTCGTGTTTCTCGAGATCGCCGGCGATGTGCGCGAGTATGAGCTGGCGGAGGGCGAGGTCATGAAGGTTGATCCGGGGCACATCGCTCTCTACGAACCCACGGTGGACTATGACATCGCTGCGGTGAAGGGCTTGAAGAACGTCCTCTTTGCGGGCGAGGGGCTCTTTCTGGCCACACTGAAAGGCCCGGGCAAAGTGTGGCTTCAGAGCATGCCTCTGAACAACCTGGCGGCTGCGATCAGGCGCTACATTCCAGCTAAGGGCTAGACGCCCTGGTCTCCAGAGTACGGTGGGCCTGCCCCGCTCGCGTCGAAGCGACGTGGGGCCAGGGCGACGTCGGACGAGGCGCAAGGCAGTCCTGCCAATGACCTTCACGACGCGACCCCTAGAGCGTGCAGCGCACCAACTATCAGCGGCGCGATGACCAGGGCGGGGAGCAGGTTGGCGACACGGATCTTTTTGAGGTCCAACAGCAAGAGACCAATGGCCAGTATCAGGACTCCCCCCGTGGCAGACATCTCGCCGATCATCGCGTCAGTCAGGAGGCTTTGAGCGAGACCTGCCAGAAGAGACAGGCCGCCCTGGTAGATCAGGATGGTGAGTACGGAAAAGACCACGCCAATACCCAGCGTGGAAGCAAAGGCCAGCGAGGCGAACCCGTCGAGCATCGACTTGATGGCCAGCAGAGAGTAGTCGCCCGTCAGCCCATCCTGGATCGAACCCAGGATGGTCATGGGCCCCACGCAGAACACCAGGCTTGCGGTCACAAAACCTTCGGTGAAATGGGTCTGGCTGTGTTCTGGGGTGAGGCGGGCAACCCGGTCGCGCAGCCAGGTGCTGGCTCGCTCCAGGGCAGAATCGATTTGCCACCATTCGCCGAGGACGCCCCCGACCAGGACGCTGCCCATGACGATGAGGACGTTCTCGGTCTCCATGGTCAGGTGAATCCCCACGATCAGGGTGACCAGGCCCAGACCATGCAATACCGTCTCACGAACGTGTTCGGGCAGGCGACGGCCCAGAAACGTGCCCAGTCCACCCCCCAGTACGACCGCCAAGACGTTGACCAGTGTTCCTACCAATGTCCATCCTTTCCCGTTGCGAGTAGCCGGGCATCTGGGTGTGGTCGTGGATGGGTCCCTGCGCTCATGGTGACGGGTGCGAGGGAAGCGCAACCGTTCTGCGACGCTTTCGGGTCGGGCGTACTGAAGGGGCCAGGAAAAAAACGTCGGCAACCCCGTGCCGCTGTAAGGGGCACAGGTCCCTCAGGAGAAAGGGATGAGTGGGCCTGTAAGCCGAATTCTGTCCCTCGCCGGGGCGAGGTGGTGGCCATCTATCTAGGGCACCGATTGCTCGGTGTCTCAGGCGACCTACCCGAGGAGACGGGCGAGCAACCCGCGAGGACGTGGGTCGAAACCGCACGTCATCTACCTCTTGCTTGGTCTTGCTCCCGATGGGGTTTGCCTAGCCGGCCCAGTCACCTGGACCGCCGGTGGTCTCTTACACCACCGTTTCACTCTTACCGCCCGGCACTACGCGGCGGCGACCTGCTTTCTGTTGCACTTGCCGTCGAGTCGCCTCGCCTGGGTGTTGCCCAGCATCGTGCTCTGTGGAGTTCGGACTTTCCTCATGGCGAACAAGAATGTCCGCCACGCGACCACCCGGCCCACTCGAACCAATGATAGCATGGGACAGGGTCCTTGTCAAAGCGTGCCTGCGCTTCCCCGTGCAACCTCGTTCGGCTGTCAGGGGTCTAAACAAGTAAGTGTGCATGGCTGGCCCATGTGTGCTATAATGGGATAGTCCATTGCGCGTGTGGGGAGGGGTCTCGATGAACCTGAGCTTTTTGGCCCTCGTGCTCATCACCTTTGGACTGGGTATTGTGGTGCTTGGGTTTGTTACCCTCAATCGATACATCGCCTACAAAGAGCGTGTCGCCCTGGCTCAGTTGGGCTTCTCCCTCGAGGCTCTGAGCAGAGACGCAGCAGCCAAGACGCGCGGCAATCGCGGGGTGCTGTGGGGCGGCGTCATCACTGCCATGAGCGGCCTGGCCTTGCTGCTGGGTTTGGCGACTCTCGGAAAGGGCGTCTGGCTGTTGGCCGGACTCCTTCCCTTGTTCGTAGGTCTGGGTATGGTCCTGATATACTTCCTCACTATGGGGACTGCTTCCGCCGCAGAAGATAGGGGTTCTGCGGTGGAGATGCCGGTCGCGGCAGTCGAGGACAAGAAAGAGTCAGCCCAGCCGGGGGACGGTCAGAATAGCTCGAGTGGCTAGGTATGGCTGCGTACCGGGTGCTTGACGAGTTCAGAGGCTTGCCCGGTGAGTGACCCCTATGGCGAACTGGTAGACCGCAGTCGGGGTGGGGACACAGCCGCCTTTGCTGAGCTGGTAGCAGAGACCCAGGGAAGAGTCTACAATCTGGCCTACGGCGTGTTGGGCAACCGAGAGGAAGCGCAGGATGTCTCTCAGGAGATCTATCTGCGTGTCTGGTTTGCCCTGCCACGTTTCCGCGGAGATGCCAAGTTCAGTACCTGGCTCTATCGCGTGGGCATCAACACGTGCCTCAACCGACGTCGCCAACTGCGAACACAACTGGGGGTGGTTGACGGCCAAGAGGTGCTCCGCAAGTTCGAGGCACCAGGCGGCGACCCGTTGACCGCCACCATTGAGAGGGAGCGGCGACAGGCTCTCTGGGAGGCCGTGGGCCGCCTCCCTGAGAAGTACAGGCTGGTCATCATTCTGTTCTATCAACATGAGCTTACTTACCGGGAGATAGCTGACCTGCTTTCCCTTCCCTTGGGCACCGTCAAGGCGCATTTGAACCGGGCACGGCAGGCACTTGCCAAGCTTGTGCGTCTGCCTCAGGAGGCCGGGGATGGCCCTTTGTGATCAGTGTTGCGAGGAATCGCCCCAATACATCGCTGATGGTGAACCTGCGCTGGCGCGCCACCAGGTTTTACGGGCCCACCTGCAGGCCTGTGATCGTTGCCGAGCGTACGCCCTGCGGCTCAGGGTGGTCGAGGATGCCTTGCGCACCTATCCGCCAGTGTCGCCTGATCCCGGGATGACTCTTCTGGTGATGCGGCGCATCGTCGCCCAAGACCGGCGGGGTGAGGAGGAATGGCACCTGTTGCCGTGGGACGTGTCGGTGCCGGCTCTCGCCCTTATACTGGCGCTGGGTCTAGTCATAGTGTCCATGCCACCTCAACCGTCGCCGGCTGTGCCTGTGCAGGAACTGGAACGCGCTTCCTTCGAACTGCCCAGCGTCATCGGTGCCTGGCTGACCCCCGTACGCGCGCTGATGAGCAAGGACATCTTCTGGGCGGCCTGGAGCGGCGTGTTTGCCACCACGGCTGGTCTTGGGATAGGCCTCAGCCTGGCCAACTGGAACGCGCTGAACCGGCAAGGCCTGGATAGGCTGGGGGATCGCATCGCCCATGCAGTCACCTGGGTGTTTGGCCGCACCCGGCGGGCGGGCTAGACCGCGAGCGCACCCGTGCTGTCTCCCCTTATCTGTCAGGCCTGATGCCAATGGCCCTTCCACTCCCTGTGCGTGATCATCGAGGTACCCCATACGGGGCACAGGTGTGACATGCACGATCATCTGGCAGGACAATCCATGGGCAACAACCTGACTCGCAAGATCATCAAGGCGCACCTGGTATCGGGGGAGATGATCCCCGGCGCGGAAATCGGGCTTCATATCGATCAGACTCTCACCCAAGACGCCACGGGTACGATGACCTATCTTCAGTTCGAGGCGCTGGGGTTGCCCCGGGTGAGGACGGAGCTATCGGTCAGCTACGTCGATCACAACATGCTCCAGGCCGACTTTCGCAACCCCGATGACCACCAATACCTGCGGACTGTAGCGGCCCAATATGGCATCTACTTCTCTCGGCCCGGCAACGGCATCTGCCATCAAGTGCATCTGGAACGGTTTGGCATCCCCGGCAAGACCTTGCTCGGCGCCGATAGCCACACTCCGACGGGTGGCGGTCTGGGAATGCTGGCCATGGGAGCTGGCGGCCTGGATGTGGCCGTGGCGATGGCGGGAGCGCCGTTCCACGTGCCCATGCCTAGGGTCTTGCTGGTGCGCCTCCTGGGAAGATTGGGGCCGTGGGTTTCCGCAAAGGACGTCATCCTGCACTTGCTGCGGCAGCTTACGGTCAAGGGGGGCGTGGGGTTTGTCGTCGAGTACGATGGCCCGGGCGTGGCTGAGCTCAGTGTGCCAGAGCGCGCCACCATCGCCAACATGGGTGCCGAGCTGGGCGCGACGAGCTCCGTCTTTCCCAGTGACCAGAACACCAGGGCGTTCTTGGCTGCCCAGGGGCGTGAGGGCGCCTGGCGCCCCCTCCACGCCGATCCCGACGCCGAGTATGATGAGATCGTGGAGCTGGACCTGTCTGATCTGGAACCTTTGATCGCCTGTCCCCACAGCCCTGACAACGTCGTCGCCGTACGGGACCTGGGTGGGATGCCGGTCGATCAAGTTTGCATTGGGAGTTGCACCAATTCCTCTGTGGTAGACCTGGAGATGGTGGCGGCCATCCTGAGAGGCAAAAGAGTGCATCCAAGGGTGTCCTTGACCGTCAGCCCTGGGAGCAAGCAGGCGTTCGCCATGATAGCTCGCAGCGGTGCGTTGACCGATCTGATCTCTGCCGGCGCTCGCATCCTGGAGGTCGGGTGTGGTCCCTGTATCGGCATGGGACAGGCGCCGGCAAGCGGCGCGACCACCCTACGCTCCTTCAACCGCAATTTCATGGGGCGCAGCGGCACTGCGGACGCCAGAATCTATCTGGCCAGTGCCCAGGTATGCGCTGCCGCGGCCCTGCGAGGAGCCATCACCGATCCACGGGACTTGGGCGACGCACCAGAGGTCTCCGTCCCCACCCGGTTCATGGTGAACGACAACATGATCGTTCCGCCAGCGGACGATGCCGAGCAGGTGACGATAGCGCGCGGTCCCAACATCAAGCCCCTGCCCATCAGAGGGCCCTTGGGAGACCGGCTTGAGGGCCAGGTTCTGCTCATCACCGGGGACAATGTCACCACCGACCACATCATGCCCGCCGGCGCTGACATCCTGCCCTTGCGCTCCAACATCCCGGCCATGAGTGACTATGCCTTCACCCGATTGGACCCGACGTTTCCCATTCGCGCCATAAGGGCGGGCGGTGGGTTCGTGGTCGGCGGTGAGAACTATGGTCAGGGATCGAGTCGCGAACATGCCGCCCTCGTGCCCATGTACCTCGGCGTGGTTGCCGTATTGGCCAAGAGCTACGCGCGCATCCACCACGCCAACCTGGTGAACGTTGGCATTCTGCCCTTGGTGTTCGCCACCCCATCAGACTATGACCGTCTGGCACAAGGAGACGTGTTGCGCATCGTCAGCGTGCGCGAGACGTTGCAGCAGGGAAGGCCACTGACCGTGGTCAACGTGACCCAGGGGTATGAGATGCGGGCCAACTACACGCTGTCGCAGCGTCAGGTAGGGATCATCCTGGCGGGAGGGTTGCTCAATTCCATCAAGGCCAACCAAGGGGAGGATGCCACATGAGCTACACCGTCACCCTTATCCCCGGAGATGGCATCGGCCCCGAAGTCACCAGGGCCATGCAGCGAGTCGTGGAGGCTGCGGCTGCGCTGTCAGGCTTCGGGGTGGAATGGGAGGTGCGTCAGGCGGGCCAGGCCGTGGTGGAAAGGTATGGCACGCCCCTGCCAGACCACGTGCTCGAGTCGATCCGCCGAAACAAGGTCGGCATCAAGGGGCCCATCACCACGCCGGTGGGCAAGGGCTTCAGGAGCGTCAACGTCGCCATCCGTAAGGAACTGGACCTCTACGCTAACCTTCGCCCGGTGAAGACAATCTCTGGCGTGCGCGCGCGCTACGACCACGTGGACCTGGTCATCGTGCGCGAGAACACCGAGGATCTCTATGCGGGGATCGAGCACGAGGTCATTCCTGACCAGGCGGCGGAAGCTACGCGCATCATCACCCGACGCGCCAGCGAGCGCGTGGTGCGCTTTGCCTTCGAGTATGCAAGGGCGAACGGTCGGAAGCTGGTGACCGCGGTCCACAAAGCCAACATCCTGAAGCTTACTGACGGCCTTTTCCTCCGCGTAGCCCGAGAAGTGGCAAGCCAGTACCCAGAGATCGCCTTCAACGATCGCATCGTGGACAATCTCTGCATGCAATTGGTGCAGCGGCCCCACGAATACGATCTACTGGTGCTTCCGAACCTGTTCGGCGACATAGTCAGCGACCTGTGCGCGGGCCTGGTGGGCGGGCTGGGCGTCACGCCGGGGGCCAACATGGGGGACGGCCTGGCCGTCTTTGAGCCGGTGCATGGCTCTGCCCCCAAATACACGGGACAGAACAAGGTCAACCCGACGGCCACCATCCGAAGTGGGGGGTTGATGCTGCGCTTCCTGGGGGAGATCGCGGCGGCCGATCGCATCGAGCGGGCCGTTGCCCGGGTCATCGCGGAGGGGAAGCAGGTCACCTACGACCTGAAGCCCACCCGCACCGACCCGACCGCGGTTGGCACACAGGAGATGGCGGACGCGATCATCCGCGAACTGTAGGCAGCCGCAGAGACTTGCCGTGGACTGGGTGGATGAGTGGCACTCTAAGGGGACCTGAGGAGAGCACGAGAATCCGGGCCAATTGCAGACCTTCTACTCGCTCTTCAAGCAGAGTCTTCCAGCCACGTATCCCATCGGGCCTTGCGGGATACGATCCTCTACTCGCAGGTAGCCCGCGTCCATGTACTCCCATATCGTCTGAAAGGGAACGGTCCCGGGGACCCACTTCTCCACAATGAAGATGCCATGGCCCGGCAAGACAGTGAAGGCCACCATGCGTGGGTCCTCAGGCCTCTGTAGTGACTCTGCGCGGGCAAAGGCGCGCTTTATGCCTTGGGCTTGCGCGTTCGACCCACACGACACCAGGTAGTTAAAGTAGGGTGGCTCCATAGGGGCATACTCCACCCGAGCAGGATCATAGAAGCCGATGCCCCGGTGTCCGTGCAGTTTGGAGCGCACCACTGGCACCCGCGCGGACACAGCCCAGGCAGAGTCCAGGAGCAGATGGGGCAGAACCTGGTCCATGTCCATCATCTCCACCGCTTCGGACGAAGGAGGTGCGTTGCGCCTTCCCTCTATGTGGCGCACGATGGCTCCCTTCCCGTCTTGCCGCACTCCCACGATCACTGCCAGGTCATCTGCCGTGATGCTGGCCTTGTCCACCGGACGGGCGCTGCCTGTGACCGTGGCGATGAGCGCCCCCAGGCTCGCGTCCCAGGTGGCAAAGCAGCCCTCGCTGTACTGGGTGGCCACTGCGTCTCCTACCGACGGCACGCTCACCAGGTCGGGAATGCGTATCATCTCGGTGAAAAAGTTCCGCTTGCCCAGTTGCCGCCCGGCCACCTGCATGGACGCAGGCGTGGTGAGGCGCTGCCAAAGAGAGCCTGGAATGAGTCCGTCGAGCACCTGGTGCTGACTCACGGAGACGGTACTGGTGGTTGTGACGATGCGCAGCACGATGTCTTCGTAGAAAGCGTCCAGGTCCTGGGCGTCGGTGCGGGGGTGCGCGCCAACCAGGTCAAAGTGGTAGGCCTCAAGGGGCCGGTGGTCCCCGACCACGAGCAAAACCCGGATGCTCTTGACCTGGGCCTGGACCAGCCGCATCAGAGAGAGAATGGGACCGCCACGGTGCCCCTGCTCATAGAGCACGCGATACGCCTGTGGCGCCAGACCAGGGAAGGCATAGTCTTGCGGGTCAGGGGGGGCCTTCTGGAGGGCTGACTGAAAGTGGGCCATGGAAGCCTGAAACTGCGCCCGGGATACGTGCACCAGAGTGTACGAGTCGGGCGAGCGACTGAGCTTGTAGCTGCGGCGAGCGGAGAGGAGCGGGGCTTTTCGCCAACCAACTGGCTCGCCGAACCGGGCGGTCGTCAGGATGATGTCGGTGAGGTCATTGGGAGTCGCCAGAGTACGATGCCCCGCGAGACGGAAATGGCGCAACAGTTCGTCTGCCACTTCTTCCGAGAGGGGAGTCGCTGGGCCGGGCACAAAGGCCACGTTGATATTCCGCAGCCAGGGGTGGGTGGGCTTTGTTCGAATCGGTTGGTTGGCAACCACATCCATAACAACGGCCTTTCTCTGGCTCTACCTCGCAAGAGCATCTTGCTGTCTGGGGGTGCTCATGGGCTGGCTAGTAGTCCCTCATCGAGATGTCTCTCTGCTCACGCCCCGGCCAGTTGCTGCGGGGCTCTCCCAGCCTTCCAGATGAAGCCAGCGCACTACCCAATCGCCCAAGCGTGGGGACAGGTTGTTGGTGAGGCCATTCAGAAAGTCAAGAGCCCTGGTGCGAAAGGGAAGGATCACCTGTGGTTGACCCCGTCGGATTGCGCGCGCGATGGCGCGGGCCACATGACTCGGCGGGGTTTTGGCGGTCACCCACGGCACCTTGAGCCCGGCGATCATGGGACTGTCCACCCGCCCTGGAAAGACCGTGGTGACCCCAATGCCGGTACCATACAGCTCCCGACGCAACACCTCGCCGAAACCCCCAAGAGCGAACTTGGCCGCCACATACGGCGCGTCCAGAGGCAGACCAACACGTCCGTCCATAGAGTTGACCATC
This sequence comes from Anaerolineae bacterium, assembly GCA_035529675.1. GTDB lineage: Bacteria > Chloroflexota > Anaerolineae > UBA1429 > UBA1429 > DATKWG01. The sequence goes on along the minus strand of DATKWG010000175.1, from coordinate 8,820 downwards.
ACCAGGTGGCCAGAGCCTTGCTTCAACATATGGGGTAGCACGGCAAGAATGGAATAAAGGACTCCATAGAAATTGACGGCCATGGAACGCTCCACCTCACCGACGGTCAGCTCGACGATGGGGCAGCGCACGTAGTCTCCAGCGTTGGCGACGAGGATGTCGATCCGTTCCCATCGGGCCAGCGTACGTGCTACTAGGTTGACTACCTGATCCTGGTGGGTGACATCGGTAGGGACCACAAGGGCTTCTCCCCCCAGTCCCTCGATCTCTCTGGCCACTTTCTGGAGTGCGGCTGCGTTCCGGGCCGCGAGTGCTAGGTGCGAGCCCTTCTCCGCCAGAGTCACAGCCGTCGCCCGTCCGATGCCACTGGACGCACCGGTGATGACCGCCACTTTGCCATGCAGGATCTTGAGACCCATCGCACCTCTCCTGTTGGTACACCATCCTTGACCGTGAGTCACGGTAGACGGCGCTGGTTACGCCCGGCGGTTGGCGTCTACCTCAGGTCGCTGCCACAGATATGTGTAGCGCGTCTTGACCCGCACCCATTGGGGACCAGGAAGAGTAGGCTGGAGGACCTCATGGTACTGGACCTGGGACTGAGGGCCCCGGAAGGCTAGCCTGTAGACCGCACCCATGGCCTAGGTCAGTGCTATAGATTGCCTGGATCGCTTTCATCAGCCCGGCCAATAGTCGGCGAGGTCACGGCCTACGCGCCCAGTATAGCCCATTTGCGGGGCAATGCAAGGACGGGATCGCCAGCGCACATAGGCCAAGCTCGCGGAATTGGCCGAGACCCCCTCCGAAGTCTCTGGGGACTAGTGCTTGCTTGCACAAATACCCAGTATTTGGCCAGTTTGCGGTTGCTAATGGTGCAAACCTGTATAGTGCGTTCTTTGTTGGAACTGAACACGGATCTTGCGTCTCTAGACTTTTGCCCCGTACGGGGTACTTGTTCAGGCTAGCACAGAGTTGTGCAAGCAAGTACTAGGCGACCGAGTCTCCCCTTCTCCAATCGGGCCCAGGCAGTGCTCGGGGCACGGCCACCAATGCGCAGAGCGATGCCCCAACCAATGCCCAGGTAAGCGCGCCCAGCACGCTACTCAGGCCTACCTGGTCGGCCAGAACACCCAGAAGCCAGGCGCCGACCGCTCCGCTACCGAAGTTGAATCCCAGAAAGATGCCCGAGGCTGTGGCCATGCGCTGGGGAAATCGCCTTTGGGCGGTGACAATCAACAAGACATGTGATGGACCAAGCAGGAAGCCCGACAGGACAAGACTCGCGTAGCTCCACACCCCGCATGTTCGCACGAAGGGGAAGAAAAAGAGTCCGCCCAAGGCCATCGATCCCGCGAGAACGCGACGCAATCCCACCCGATCGGCCAGGTAGGAGCCGGCAACACCGCCGACGGCAGTGGCGATCAGAAAGAGTGACAGGACCAGCCCGTATACTGCCGGGGATACCCCCAAGTCTTGCTGATACTTGGGTATGTAGGTGTTCACGCTATGATAGGCCAGGGACCGCAGCGCTGTGGCCAGGAGTAGGAAGGCCAACGGCAGCCGCAGTCTCCTGTCGATGGTTGCCTTGTTGGGCCGGCCCGGCCTCGGAGTCCCTCTTGCGACGGCTATCCTGCGAGGGACCATTCGGCGAACCACCGACAGGGCCAGGAGAACGGTGATGAAGGACAAGAGCAGCAACGAGTCCCGCCCGAAGGCGTTCAGCAGGTAGCCCCCCAATGCCGAGCCAAGAAGGGCCATCCCCAAAGTGCCTCCCTGGAAGAATATCGAGGCGGTCGTCGCTCCCAATCGCTCGCCGCCCGAGATGGTGGCATTGGCAGCGCCCTGCGGATGCCAGGCACCCGAGCCAAGTCCGGCCAGGAAGATGCAGAGTGCCAGCACAAGCTTGGACTGGGCGAACAGAGTTCCGGAGAACATCAGGGTCGTCCATAGGATGGCTCCCACAGCGAGCGGCCTCCCGCCCACACGCTCGCTTAGTTGTCCAAAGAACGGCTGACTGACTGACGATAGGGCCTGGTACAGCAAGAGCATCAGGCCAATGTCTGCGTTCGAAAGGCGCATCTGGCCACTGAGGCTGGCCAGAAGAATCGGCGCGACACCATACCAGGTGTCGTGAGCCGCGTGTCCTATGGTCACCCCCCAGAGGGTGCGCTTTTGGCGGAGGGTCATGGTGCGATCGTTGTGGGCGACGTCCTTGGGCATGCCAAACTCCGTGGATTTGCCAGAGCCAGAGGGCGGTATGTTCACGCCAGCATTGTAGGAGTTAGGAGGTGTGCCGTCAAAGGGCGAACGACTCATCAGCCGCTTGACCTTGCAGGTCGTGGCGCAAGCACTAGCCAACATTGACGGATCGAGCAGGTGCTGCTATAATGGGTTGCAATCGAAAAGGTCAACGGCTGGGAAAGAGACAAGTAGCGGGAACAGGGTCCCCCAGAGAGTCGCCGAGGGTGGAAAGGCGATGGACACATCCCGACGAAATCCCCTCTGGAGCTGTTCGCGAAGGGGCCTGGGGAGGCCCACCAAGCGATACCGGAGGCTCCCGTTATCGAGCCTGGCCCCTGAGAGGGCCGCTGAGGTTGCGCATCGAGAGGTGCGCGACGAACATGGGTGGCACCACGAGAACAGGCGCTTCTCGTCCTATCGGATGAGGAGCGCTTTGTCGTTGGTCCAAGTGCAAAGGAGGAACCAATGCTCGCACTTGCCTATATTCGAGATCATCCGGAAGAAGTAAGGAAGGCTATGGAGGACCTGAACACGTCGGCGCCCATTGATGAGATTCTCGATCTGGATGGGCGCCGACGCGCGATCCTGTCAGAGGTGGAGGCGCTGCGCGCCAGGCGCAACCAGGTCTCCAAGGAGATCCCCCGAATCGCAGACAAGGGCGGAAAGCAGCAACGCATCGCCGAGATGCGCCAGGTGGGCGACCAGATCAGGGCCTTGGAAAGCGAGCTGCGTCCCCTGGAGGGCCAACTGCGAAACGCCTTGCTTGAGGTGCCCAACCTCCCAGACCCAAGTGTGCCCATAGGTCCCGACGACAGCCACAATGTGGTGGTCCGCCAGGTGGGAGAGCTGCCCACTTTCGAGTTTGAGCCCTTGCCCCACTGGGATCTGGGAGGGGCGCTGGACATCATCGACTTTGAACGGGGCGTCAAGATATCGGGGACGCGGTTCTACGTCTTGAAGAGGCTTGGAGCTCGCCTCCAACGCGCACTCATCTCCTGGATGCTCGACCTTCACACCGAGCATCACGGCTACAGCGAAATCTACCCGCCATTCATGGTTCGACGCGAGTGTCTCTACGGCACGGGTCAATTGCCCAAGTTCGCAGATAACCAGTACCATGATGCTGAAGATGACCTGTGGATGATACCTACAGCGGAAGTGCCGGTCACGAACCTCTACCGTGACGAGATCCTGGCTGAGGAACAGTTGCCTATCTACCACACGGCCTATACGGCCTGCTTCCGCCGGGAGAAGATGTCTGCTGGGAAGGATACACGCGGCATCAAGCGCGGCCACCAGTTCGACAAGGTCGAGATGGTCAAGTTCGTCAAGCCAGAGACCTCCATGGACGAGCTCACGAGTCTGCTGGACAATGCGGAAGACGTGTGTCGCGGACTGGGTCTCCCCTATCGCGTGGTGCAGATGTGTACCGGCGACTTGAGCTTCGCGGCAGCCGTCAAGTATGATATTGAAGTGTGGGCTGCGGGGTGTCAGGAATGGTTGGAGGTCTCCTCGTGTAGCAACTTTAAGGCGTTTCAAGCGCGCCGGGCCAACATCCGGTATCGCCCGACGGGAGGAGGGCGTCCGGAGTTCATACACACCCTGAATGGCTCGGGCTTGGCCCTGCCCCGCACCATGATCGGCATCATGGAGAACTACCAGCAGAAGGATGGGAGCATCCTAGTTCCCCAGGTGCTGCGCCACTACATGGGCGGCGTGGAGGCGATCCGGTAGGGCGTCGGGAACGGATGGATGTGGCAGGCGAAGATGCGAGGCGTGTTCGTAGTGTGGGTAAATCCGTGGCAACTTGTCCATGTCTTTGAGCCTGGATTGTGGTATAATAGAAGTAGCTTGGTGGGGCCCTCGCTTCTGGAGGGAGGGTGTGTTGCGTCACTCAGCGATTTGCTGCTATAATGGCAGGTGGGCGGCAGCAGTCCGATTACTCAGTACAGCATGACCTGCGCTGAAGCGCAACCGGAGAAGCGCTGCATGTTTGGGTACGAAAGCCGAATCGTATGCATCCTGCACTATCTCCGCCACGATGCGCGCACCAGATGGGTGTCTATCTATCTGACTTCTGGATGGGAATATGCCCACGTTATCAGCGATTGGGAGGTCCTCGAATGATGAGACGTGGCCGTTACTCTGGCGTGTTGGCGGTACTTGCTCTGGCTGTTGTGGTGATGATTTTGCCAGCGGCCAGCATCCTGGCGCAGGAGGGCAAACTGGACGTCAGGATCAACATCATCGAAGTCGAGGCTATCTATGACCGAGTGGTGAACCGGGTGCGCGCCGTGGTCAGTGTGGTTGACGTCCACGGAAAGCCGGTGAAAGGGCTGACCATCGAGGACTTTGAACTCGCTGAGGACGGCGAGGGCATGGAACTGATCAGCGTGGAGCCAGCCGCGGATGTGATGGAGCTGGTGCTGGTGCTCGATACCAGTGGCAGCATGAGCTATACGGACAGGTCAGGGCATGTTCCGATCGAGGAGATCAAGAAGGCCGTCTTGGCCCTGAAAGACGTGCTGGCGGAGGAGGATGAGGTCGCCTTGATCACCTTCAGCACAGAGGTGGTTCATGCTCTCGACTTTACCTACGATCACAACGCGGTCATCAACGCGGCGAATGCCATGAAGGCCGAGGGTTGGACCTGTCTCTACGACGCGGCATACCGTGGCGTAGAGAAGGCTGCCCAACGCCAGCGAGGTCGTCGCGCGCTGATCCTCTTTACCGACGGCTTTGACGAGGGGCCAGACGACAAGCCTTGCAGCATACGCGCGCTCGATGAGGTGGTCCAGATCGCCAACACTCCGGGCATCAATGTGCCCATCTACACCGTGGGCCTGGAGAGCAAGAGCGTCGCCCGCAGGGAGCTGGAGAGGATAGCCCTCGAGACCGGGGGGCGGTCGGTTATCGCTCCCACTTCGGGCGAGCTGAGCGATCTTTTCGTGACCCTGGCCGAGCAGCTCAAGAACCAGTATGTGCTCACCTATGAATCGTCCTCCTCTGCGGGCCCTCATGAGATGACGGTGAAGGCCGAGGACGGCGAATTGTTTGGAGATAGCCAGGCCAAGTCATTCCGAAACCACAAGATCCCTCCCGTGCCCAAGATCGTGCTCCCGAGGGAGGGTGAGGTGGTGGGCGAACCCATCGAGGTCACGGTGGAGACGCTCTCCCAGTGTGCGATGGCCGGCACCCAGTTGTACTTGAACGACGAGCTTGTCTCCGAGCTCAAGGTGGATACCCGACGGCCCAAGATTCCGCTCGACCCGGCCGATTTCGAGTCGGGCACATACGCTATGCGCGTTGTCGTCTTTGACTGCAACGATCAGCCGGGGGAGGACTCGATCAACGTCACCCTGCAGGCAGGGGCGCCTCCGCCCGAGGCGACGGGACCGCCCGCGACGGTTCCCGCTGCGGCGGAGACGCTTGTGCCCACCGTTCCTAGGGCCGAGCCAACGCCAACCCCTACTCTATCGTTGTTTGACCGGCTCAAGGAGTGGTGGCCGCTGCTCCTGGCTCTGTTGATCGGTTTCCTGGGCATAATGGCTTTTCTCCTGCTCAGGCGGCGTCAACGCCCGGCGCCGGTGCCAGCCTACGCCCCGCCTGTTGCGCCTCCCATCGCCGTTCCGGCGCCAGCGAGAGACGATGTGACTATGGACGTTGGGGCCTCGCCCATCGCCAGGATCATCGTCAAGGAGAGCCTGACTCTACAACCGGGTCACAAGTGGAGCCTGCTGCCGCAGGACTGTCGCATCGGCCGCTCAGAGAACCCCGAGTACAACAACGACGTGGTCATCGAGGATGATCCCATCTCTCGAAGGCACTGCCTGATTCGCCATGTGGATGGCTACTTCTATGCGAGTGACTTGGGGAGCAGGTTTGGAACCACGGTCAATGGCCAACCGGTTCCCCCTGACGGGCAGCGCCTGGAAAACGGAGACGAGATAGGCCTTGGGACGCGCACGGTCGTGGTCTTTAACTACTTGATCCCCAGGGCGGAGCCAGAACCGGTGGCCGACCTCGACGTCACTCAGGATGTTGGCGGACGCGACCGGGTCATATACAAGAGCGACGACGAGATCACCATGGTTGACGACCGCCCAGACGACATCGACCGTCTCCACGGGATGGGCGACGGGGCAAAACGCGACTGGGACTGAGTTGGCCGGCTGGCCGCGGTTACCCAATCCGCCTCTTGGTGGGTGGATCGTAGGCGTCTATGAGGCTCGCATGGTGGCCTAGTGTGCCGGGCGAGACAGAAACGAGGAGAGAACCTTGGCCACGTCAAGACTACCCTGGACAGTCGGAATGGGGACAGACCCCGGGATCAAGCGGGGGTACAACCAGGATGCCGTGGGCAAGCAGGAACCGTCTGATGCCAGGCAACTGCGCTCTCGCGGGGCCCTCTACATCCTGGCAGACGGCGTCGGCGGGGGACCGTCTGGCGAGGTGGCCAGTCAGGTAGCGGTCCGCGCGACTATCCAGGAGTACTATAGCGCCCCTCCCAGTATGGACAACGCCAGGAGCTTGCGTCAGGCCATCGTCCGGGCCAACACTGAGGTCTATCGCCAAAGCCAGGAGAACCCTGAGTGGCAGGGCATGGCCACCACGATCGTTGCCATAGTGGCCCAACTCGACGGCCGTCTCATCGTGGCCAATGCTGGCGACAGCCGCGCCTACCTGGTTCGGAACAGCCAGCCTACCATCATGTCCGAGCAGCATAGCTGGGTGGCAGAGCAAGTTGCAGCAGGCATTCTCACCGTCGAGCAAGCCAAGACGCACAGGAGAAGGCATCAGATTACCCGATCTCTGGGGCGCCGGCCCACCGTGGAAGTTGCCGTCAGCACCCATGAGATGTTGAAGAACGACATCGTGGTGCTCTGCTCGGATGGAATCACAGACGTAATAGAAGATCACGAGATCGTCGATGCGGTTCGAGATGGCGACCTCCAAGCCGTGGTGAGTGGTCTCATCGACCTGGCAAACTCGAGGGGCGGCCCCGACAACATATCTGTGCTCATCGTAAGGTACCCTCAGGTCGAGGCTGCCGGGGCTGCTCGAGCACCCCGGAAGCCGTCTCGGGTCGGCTTGCTGGCTGCTGGCGGAGTGGTAGTCGTACTGGCCGTTGCTGCCATCGTGGTCGTCGCCCTGTCGAGGCAGAGGGCGGTCGCCCCCTCGGCCTCCGCCGCTGTCCAGTCCCCCACGGTTGAGGCACCGCCCACCCAGGAGGAGCCAACCCCATCCTTGGAATCTGTGGAGGTCGAGAGTCCCACCCTTGTGAGTGCCGTGACGCAGCCCACCGCCACGCCAAGTGAGACGCCCTCGCCAACGGAAGAGACGGAGCGGAGGGCGACTGCAACCTTGATGCCCACCCCGGAGGCCACCAACACCCCTTCTCCGACGGCGACGCCCGCCCGATATGGCGTGGCACCCGAGCTGACCGAGCCGGGTGACGAGCAGTGGATGCTGAGCGACACGACAACACTAAAGTGGACCTTCCCATACACCTTGAAGGCCAACGAGCAGTTTGAGGTCCACATCTGGAAGCAAGGCCAGGCCGAAAACATCATCGAGAGGGTCCGGAGCACCGAAAAGTCGTATGACTACAAGATGCCCAGTTATGACAACTATGAGTGGACCGTGGTTGTGGTACGTAAGGTGTCGGAGGGGACGTGGGTAGAGGTCAGCGATCCTGCCGCCGTTCGCGCGTTCTACTATGCGGAGCCGGAGAAGCCCGACGATGGCAAAAAGGACGAGAAGCCAAAGCCCACCAAGCCGCCGCCGGTGAAGTAGTTGGGGGCTGCAGATACGCTTAGGGAGCGGCAGGTACCACCGGGTGAGCATCGTGGGGGTGGGGTTGATGAAGGAGGCGCAACTGTGAAACGGTTTCACACTGGTGTCGCGTTGGTGCTGTTGGCGTTGTCCGTCTCACTCTTCCTGTCAGGCGCCAGTCTAGCCCGTCATCTGTCGGCCAAAGCTTCATTGCCTGGTTTCACCGGACCCGTCCAATGCGTCTTCGTGGACCCGGGCAACGGCTGGGTCTATGCGGGAACGGACGGCGGCGCCGGCGTGTACCGATCGACGGACAATGGCGCCAACTGGCAAGAGTATGGCACCGGACTGGGGACAAAGGATGTCTTGACCATCGTAAAGAGGGGCACCGACATCCTCGCCGGGACTTGGGGCGATGGTGTCTATGCAACTAGCGTTCCCGGCGCCGCCAACTGGTCAAAGATGACCGGAATCCCGGGAGACCCCGAAGACCCCGACTCTATCCGATCGATGGCCGTGGGCAGCAGCTATGCCTACGCCGCCGAGTCGCGGGGACGGGTGTGGGAGTTGGCATCTGGAAGCAGCACTTGGCAGGAGATAGCTAGCCTGCCCTTGTCCTCCGGACAGAACAACAAGTTCCTCTTTGTCGATGCTAGTGATAAGCTCTATGCGGGCGTCACCAGTCTGGGCGTGTACAAGTATGTGGGTACCTGGCAAGCCATGGGCAGCCTCGGAAGTCGCGACGCTCTGGCCATGGACTATGGCCCGGATGGCAACCTGTGGGTGGGAACGAGTGACGGGGTG
>DATKWG010000174.1:0-42943 GCA_035529675.1 Anaerolineae bacterium | reverse complement strand
TCTGCCCTGGTCACCCCGGGGCGACTCTCGGGCGCGCGTTCGTAAGCCAGCGGCAAGGTATCACGTCTTCTCCGCATGGTATGCTCACCCGTTGTGGCATCGAGGTGCAGTGCAGCCCGTCCCCACGCGCGATGCAACCCGCAGGCGGGCACTGCGGCTGCGCGGATTACGTGCGACCTCCGCATCGGCCGGACGTATCGGCTTCTTTGTCAATCGCTTCAAGCTGGCCTCGTGTCCGCATACGCATTCCGGAACCTCGGGTGGACAGATGCACGCGCTGGATTCACGAATCAGGAATCGCTTCACGATCCTGTCTTCTAGCGAATGGAACGAGATCACCACCAGCCGGCCGCCTGGGGCCAGGATGTGCACAGCCTGCGGGAGTGCCGCTCTGAGCGAATCCAGCTCGTCGTTTACGGCAATACGCAAGGCCTGAAAAGTGCGCGTGGCTGGGTGTATCCTGCCACTATAGCCAACCGCCTTGGCCACCAGTGTGGCCAGCTCCCGGGTAGTGTGCAGGGGTCGTTGCCCACAGATCGCCCGTGCAACCCTTCGGGCATATCGCTCCTCCCCGTACTCGCGGATGATGCGAGCGAGCTCCCTCTCGGGCCAGGTGTTGACGATCTCTTGCGCGCTGAACTCCGCGTCGGGCCCCATTCGCATGTCCAGAGGCCCGTCCTCTTTGAAGGAGAAACCTCGTCGGGGGTCCATCAGCTGCAGCGATGAAACGCCCAGGTCGAAGAGTATCCCGGCTGCGCGGTCAAACCCGTTCTGCCTGGCCACCTTCTCCAGGTCCGCGTGGCGCGCCTGCATAAAGACCACCCGATCCCCATAAGGCGACAGACGTTCTCGTGCGTGCCGCAAGGCCTCGGGGTCTCTATCCAAAGCCAGCAATCTTCCGCCTGGAGATGATCGTTCCAGGATCCCCAGGGCGTGTCCTCCCAAGCCGACCGTGGCTTCGATGTAGTGCGCACCCGACGTGGGTTGCATCCACCGCATGACTTCCTCATAGAGGACCGGCACGTGACGCGGGAATGCAGCGGCGGGCGCTCCCGCCTCTGTAGACTCACCCATCGCTATACACCCATCTTGGCCACATCGCTCAGAATGACGTCCAGGTTTTCGATGTCACGCTCCAGCGTCTTTCGCCACCTGCCCGGGTTCCAGATCTCGACAAAGTTGTTGACTCCCACAATCACCGCCTCCTCCTCGATCGCCGCATACTCTCGGAGAAAGGCTGGGATGAGGACGCGCCCCATCTTGTCAAGCTCAGCCTCGAACGCGCCCCCAAAAACAAGCCGACTGTACGATCGCGCAGCCCGGCTGGCCTGGGGCATGCCTGCCGCTCTGTTGGCCAGTGCGGTCCACTCAGTCAGGGCATAGACCACCAGGCAGGGCTCGTACCCTCGGGTGATGACCAGGCCGCCATCCAGCTCGTCACGGAAACGCGCTGGAACGGTCAGCCGCCCCTTGGTGTCCAGCGCATGAGAGTACTCGCCCAGAAACATCGCTCTTCACTCCCACAGAACAGGCAGGCCTACCTACCTCGTCGGCCCCGACTACAACCTGGGAAGGGCTACCACTTCATGACACTTTCCACCACCCTCTACCACCAGTATACACGACTCCGCCACATTTGACAATACCCTATGCCCTTCACGCACCAGCAACGCCGTTGCTCGCTCAAAGCACCTACTAGCTGCTGGGCTCAAGCACATCATAATGCCCACAGGTTGTGGTGTGCCGTAATCTTGCGTAAATACTCGACTTTTCACGGAATTCATATTCGCTTGAGCGATTCAGTGATCCACCGATTCTTCACAAGGCACCAACGCCGCCCCTATTGTGTGAGGCTCCTGTGTCGAACCGGTGCACGGCAGGCTGCCATGACCCACTATCGAGGTGAATCCGTACAAGCCCGAGGCTTTCATCAGACGTTGGCCCAATCGCTGACCCAAAACCAACAGGGAAAGCGCACGATGCTGTCGGCTTGGCCGCAAAGAGGTTCCTGGCGGGAATTGGGAGACGGGACAGAGGTCGCCAGCCACAGAGCCTCTCATCGCGAGGCCAGACCGCAGCTAGCCACGGGCGTGGGCAGTCGCCTGTTCAATCGCCTGCGGGGCCTGTCTGACGCCCACGACCTAGCCGTACCAGGATGGTCCGCACGCGGGGGGAATCGTGCGGCGAGATGCATTTGGCTCGCCAGGCAGCAGATTCTCAGCGCTGCTGATCAGATCGGTGAAACGCAGAACGCATGTACCTGACGATGCGGGCCAACTGACGCCGAAGCTGGTCACTGGACCAGCCCCGCAGGGCAACGATCCCGACCTCAACGGTTACTGGTCCCGAGAAGCCATCCGTCGCCAGTCGAGACGCAAGGTCTGCCAAGGGAAGGCAGCCCTCGCCGGGCACTTGGTGATGAGCGAAGAAGGCACGAACCACACCCAGGCCCATACCGTGGGCCAGAGGCTTAAGGTCGCTAAAGTGCACGTTTACGACACGCTCACGGAGAACCTCATAGGCCTCTAGCAGTTCCAGTTTGGCCGACCCGGCATGGCACGTATCGAAGGTTATGTCCAAATCGTGCTCTCGCGCAAAGCTGACCAGAGCAGAGAGCTCGCCCAGCACGCTCTGGACAGCCAGCTTGGGTCCCAGGCCCCGGTTCTCCAAGGCTATGCGCGTCACGCCGTCACGCGTACGCATCTGGCAATCCTCGACTACACGCAGCCACTGCTGCGCCGACGGGTCAGCCCAACAGGTCACTCCGGGGACGTGAACCACCGCACACCGGCAGCCAAGCTCCAACGCGGCGATCACCGCGTCTCGTATGCTACCCACACCTCTCCCACGGGGACTGATGCGAAGGGGGGTGGGATGCACGCTGCTGATCTCCAGACCATAATCCCTGGCCAGAGACGACGCACACCGCGTTCCGCGGATCCAGACTTCGGGAGTCATGACCAACTCTATGCCCTCAAAGCCCGCTCCTGCGGCGAGGGCGAAGCTGGTGCGCAAGGGGAAGCCGTAGAGGCAGCCGGTCGAGAGACTTAGTAGCACGTCGGCACTGTGGAGGGTTCTCCTGCGACTTGGCTATGTGTAGAGATGATGGTCACGGATGTAAGCCTCGACTGCCGCAGGCACTTGATATCGGATTGGCAGACCTTGCCGCGTTCGCGCTCGTATGTCGGTGGACGAAATTCCCAGATGCAGCGTGTCGAGCAGTTCGGTCACCCGAGAGAGCCCGGGCACTTCAGCTTCGAGTGCTTGCCAGTCCACATCGAAACCGGGGCGGCTGATGGCCACGATCCGCGTGAGGCGAAGGATCTCTTGAGGATGATGCCAGGCCTTGAGCGCACACAACGAGTCTGTGCCCATCACAAAGTACAGCTGGGCCCGAGGGCCATAGTCGCGTCTTATCGCCCGGAGGGTGTCCACAGTAAAGGAGGGACCGTCGCGATTCAACTCAACGTCCGAGACATCAAAGCAGGCGTTGTCTTCAATGGCCATTTGCACCATCTGGTACCGGTCTCTGCCCGTGACAGAGGGCCGGTGCGACTTGTGAGGAGGCACGCTGGCAGGCACAAACAGAACCAGGTCCAAGGCCATGCGTGCCCTCGCCTCTTCGGCGATGATGAGATGGCCCACGTGTATGGGGTCAAATGTCCCACCGAACACGCCCAGGCGGCGAACATCCTTGGCACCACCGCCTGCTCCGCTCGCCCCACAACAGGCTCTCATCGCCATTCCAGCTCGATGCCACCGATGGCTACTGTGTCGCCAATCTGGACGCCTGCCTCTTCCAGCTTGCTCGAGATGCCCCGAGCGGCCAGCATCCGCTCAAAGCGCTCAATGGCCTCATAGTTGGACCAGTCAGTCATGATGGCCAGGCGCTCAACCTCCTCGCCAGACAGACGAAACACCCCCTGGGCCTCTCGCACGATCTCAAAGGCCGTGCCCTCCCTGGCCTGAGGGCGGAACACGAACAGGTCGGGGGATATCTGGTCCTCGGGCAGGCGAGCAAGAGAGTCAGCGATGAAGCGGAGCAACTCTCGCACGCCCTGTCGGGTTACCGCGGATATGGCGTAGACTCGCCCAACCTCCCCCTCCAGACTTTGCTGGACCGCTGGATATCGCTCACGGGCCTCGGTCAGGTCGATCTTGTTTAGAACCACGACCTGAGGCTTGGAAGCAAGCTTGGCGCTGTACAAGCTCAACTCGCGATTGATGGCCCTGAAATCGGCCGCCGGATCCAGACTGGCCCCATCCAGCAGATGCACCAGCATTCGCGTGCGCTCCACGTGACGCAGGAACTGAAGGCCCAGACCTGCGCCCTTGTGCGCACCCTCGATCAAGCCGGGAATATCTGCCATCACCAATGCGCGCCCATCGATCTCCACAACACCGAGATTGGGGCTGAGAGTGGTGAAGGGATAATCCGCTATCTTGGGTCGGGCCGCACTCACGCTGGCCAGCAAAGAGGATTTGCCGGCGTTGGGCTTGCCTATCAGCCCTACGTCGGCGATGAGCTTCAGTTCCAGCACGAGGGTGCATTCCTCGCCAGGCTGCCCCAACTCGCGGAAGCCCGGTGAGCGCCTGGTAGAGGACTTGAACGCCTCGTTCCCGCGACCTCCGCGCCCGCCAGCCGCTACCAAGAGCAACTGGCCATCTTCAGTCAAATCGCCCAAGACGGCCTGCCCATACTCACCGTGAACCACGGTACCAGTTGGCACGTCGATGTAGAGATCTTCCCCCGAACGCCCCTGCATTCCCTTGCCCATCCCATGCCCGCCGTCCTCCGCGCGGAAATGCCGGCGCCTGCTGAAGCCTATGAGCGTATTCAACCTGCTATTCGCACGCACGTACACGTTTCCGCCTCTCCCGCCGTTGCCTCCATTGGGCCCACCAAACGGCACGTACTTCTCCCGGCGGAAGCTCACGCAGCCCTTCCCGCCATGCCCGCCACGCACTGCGATCGTCGCCTCGTCAAAGAACAATGCCCCACTCTCCAACAGTATGGACCACCCGCAGTCAGTCTCTCCATACAAACTGGCATCCCAAGATGCCGACCTGCTCAGAAAGGCATCGAAGGATGCTGCGTTCCCACAAAGCACGGTCTCCATTTCATCCGACGAATCAAGCATACCCCCAACGCGCTACTGTGTCAAGGTGAGGCAGCGCTTGCGCCAACCATCTGGTTCCATCCCGGCCTCCCACCAGGGAAGAAAGGTCTTGACACCGCGCCGAAAGGCAAGGCCCCCCTGGGTCATGTGTTTGGGCAACTGCAAGAGGTAGCTGCGCAGAATGGGCGCAGCGATATGATCCACTTGACCTATGCCCGCCGACCGCAGAAGGCCATGATCTCTTGTCTGGACGGCGATCGCGCGAGTGGCCGAATCCTCTGCCGTATTTCCAGCACCGACATAGCAAAAACCTCCCTCTACCACGACGGGTAGTGGGAGGCATTGAGCGACATACTGCAGATTGCGTACCAGAGGCGACGGTCGGACTCGAACCGACGGTAAGGGTTTTGCAGACCCCCGCCTTAACCACTTGGCTACGTCGCCGCAAAAGACCGCGGTTCCCGATCGCAAACCACAACAAAGCGGAAGACGAGATTCGAACTCGCGACCCTCTCCTTGGCAAGGAGATGCTCTACCACTGAGCTACTTCCGCGTCAGGACGGCTCCGCAATCCGCCGCCCAGGTGCCGAAGCCCAGAATTGAACTGGGGACCCCTTGATTTTCAGTCAAGTGCTCTACCAACTGAGCTACCTCGGCACTGCAACTCAGTAACAGGGATTCTATAGCAAAGACCCCTTGGTGTCAAGCTGCAGTTGCCGAGAGCATCGAAAAACGCCGGCAATTCGCGCTGGGGCTGCAACAGTTGTGCTGTTGTATAGACCTTGTGCTAGTTGTTTTCGTTTTGTAGGGGCGGGTTTGCCCGTCCTGGCCGGGCCAGGGAAACCCGCCCCTACTCCCAGACTCCCAGACCTTTTTTCGATACCCTGACTCTCAGGGGGCTGGCCAATGGGTCGCCAGTGCCCCAGACGCACCGGTTGGACAGCACCTCGCCTGTTCTCTATAATGGCTATATGATTCCTCGTGCGCGTCAGAACCTGCCGTTGGAGGGCCAGGTCACGAGCCGCCTCGCGATGGTATATGGCGGCATAGTTTGCGTTTGTCTTGTGCTTGTATCTTGTCGGTCGGCTTTGGATACGTCCGCTCCAGGGGCGTCGGACGTGCTTCGCACACCGGCGCTTGCGACAATCCATGTCATGTCAACGCCAGAGGGAGCTTCCATCTATCTCGATGATGCTCTCCAGGGCACGACGCCGAACGCATTTGTTGTCCTGGCAGGGCAGCACAGACTACGGCTCGAGAAAGTAGGATACGCGGCACGAGTGGTAGATCTGGCCCTTCAACCCGGGCGTGAGGTGGTGGTTTGTGAGCAGATGCGGGACGATGTCCCGCCGCGCATCGAGATGGCATCTGTTCCGACTGTTGTCAGGCCTGGTCGCGCGCTCAGGATTTCGGCGAGCGCAGTAGACAACGAGGCTGTGGTCGGGATGGCCCTGCTGGTAGATGGTCACCGGGCGCTGGAGGTGGGTGAGGCCAGCCTGCATTACACCGTGGATACGAACATTCTAGGGACCGGCTGGCATACGTTGGTGGTTGAGGCACGTGACAGCGCTGGGAATGTCACCAGTGAAGAGGTCGTCTTCGAGCTACTTGCCCCCACGATGACACCAGGCCCGACGGCGACCGAGCTGCGCGGACCGACCCTGCTCGCCACCGCCACGTCGCCACCAACTGTGGCTCCGACGCCAACCACGCTCCCCGCTGCTAGGGCCTCTCCCGCGCCGACTGCGGTGGCAACGCAGGCTCTCGCACCGTATGTCGAGAGCCCTGTCTCCTTGATCTGGGACGAGATCGCGCTCAGCATCTACGCGTACCAGCAGGCTCTCGATTACGATGCAGAGCACACAGATCACCCCTACCCGTTGCTGGACAGGGACCGGGTGGGGCCACTCGAGGAGCGCAAGTACAGGGTGCTACGGATGCGCAACGAGTATCTGGAACTCACCCTGATGCCCGACTTGGGGGGGCGCATATACCAGTGTCGTTTTCTCCCCACTGGCCAAGACCTTTTCTACAACAATCGCGCCATCAAACCGACTCACTGGGGGCCGGTGGATCAGGGTTGGTGGCTGGCTGTTGGCGGCATAGAGTTCTGCCTGCCCGTCGATGAGCATGGCTATCTGACTGCCGAGCCTTGGAATCTGGAGGAGATCCCCAGGCCGGATGGCAGTGCTTTGGCGACCATGAGCATCGTGGAACGCAGCCGCAACATCCAAGCGCGGGTCGATGTCAGTCTGCGTCCGGGGGAGAGTGGCTTCCGAATCCGCACTGCCCTGCATAATCCAGGAGCGGAGGCCAAGTCGCTTCAGTATTGGATCAATGCGATGCTTTCTCCCGGGTCGCATGGTGTTGGTCCCAGTCTGCGCTTCTATTACCCGACGTCGGAGGTTGTGGTGCACAGCAGCGGCGATCCGTCGGCGCCGGGAGCACATGAAGCGATGCCCTGGCCCATGTACGATGGGCGCGACATGAGTCTCTACGCCAACTGGAGCGATTGGCTGGGCTTCTTTGCCCCCAATCTGCGGGCGCCCTTCACTGCCATCTACGATGAAGAGGCAGAGTTGGGCATGGTGCGCGTCTTTCCGCCGGGTATCGCCCGGGGAGTGAAGCTGTTCGGCTTTGGGCCGCACTTTGGAGACGCGGGTGTGTATACGGACGACGGCTCGCAGTATGTAGAGATGTGGGGCGGATTGACGCCCACCTTCTGGGACTATGCTGTGCTCGAGCCGCATACTACCATCGCCTGGGAAGAAAGCTGGTATGTGATCTCGCACTCTGGAGGTCCGTCGTTGGCTACGGCCGAGGGCATGTTGTGCGTGGTTCGGGATAAAGACCACCTCGACATCACTGTGGCGTCTCCGGCGGAGCATCGGTGGGTTCTGCGCGGAGCGCGGGGAGATCAGCAGATCGCTGAGGAGGGCTTTGTGGTGCGCCCCGATACCCCGTTTTATACTGGGATCGATCTCCCCGCTGGGACCGATGACGACTTGGTGGTCACAGTAGAGGACCCGGCCACGGGCCGAGTCATCCTGTCGCATGCGGTGTAGGTGTGTTGGAGAGGAGCTAGATGAAGTGTCCACAGTGTGGAAATAGCATCCGGGGCAAGCTCTTGTTCTGCCCCAGATGCGGCGACAAACTGGCGCAGGGGGAGGTGCCCGCGAGCTTCGGAGCTGCCGGGAACGCGAATGCCGACGGGAGTGAGGGCTCTGGATGTCTGCTCAGCCTCACTGTGTTGGTGGCAGCCGCAGTGGCCGTGCTGGCCATCGTGGCGGTTGGGGTGGCTGGCGTCTATTCTGGTACGAGGGACCGTGTCAACGCGGAGCGGCAGGCTGCCGAGGAGCACTACGACAAGGGCGTCGCACACCTGGCAGCAGGGGAATTTGAGTTGGCCATCGCCGAGCTGGAGACCACCGTGCAGTTGAACCCCGAGAGCGAGCAAGCCCTGGCCAGGCTGACCGAGGCGCGTGAGAAGCTTGAAGTGAGCCCCAGTCCCACTCCGGTGCTGCTGCAAGAGACCCTTGCCGCGTATCTGGACGAGCTTCGCGCGGCCCACGAGGCGGGTGAGTGGCAAAGAGTGTTCGAGCTTGCGGACCGGCTCTTGGCCACAGACGCCAGTTACCATCGTCCAGAAGTGGATGAGATGCTGTTCGATGGCTTCTACAACAGTGGCTTGGAGCTAGTCGAACAAGATCGGATGAGGGAGGCTGTTCGCCTCCTGAGTCGCGCACTGGTGTTGAGGCCTGACAGCCCCGAGGTGCAACGCGTAGAGCGTCTGGCGACGCTCTACTTAACGGCCATGGGCTACTGGAACGCTGATTGGGCCAAGGCCACAGAGACTCTGGAGTCGCTGTATGATCTGGCCCCCGAATACAAGGATGTGCGTCAGCGCCTACACGATGCTTACGCGAATCACGGTGACCTGCTGGCGAAGCAGGAGGATTGGTGTGAGGCCGAACAGCGCTACGCTCGGGCGCTGGGGATCATCCAAAGCGCGGCCGTAGATGGCAAGCGTGTGGATGCATACTCGCGCTGCATCGCGCCTCCCACGGAGCCTGCCGAGGACCCGAGCGGTACGCCGCTCGCCGAAGGGGCAACACCCACCCCTGGAAATGGGAGTCCCCTGGTTGAGCCAGGCGTGTTCGTCGGTCGGCTGGTAGAGCGCACCGAGACCCATGGTTCCCGCATGTTCATCCGAGGCAAGGTGCTGGACAAAGAGGGTGAAGGCGTGCAGGACGTGCAGGTCCAGATCAAAGCGTGGAATTGGTCGGCGATGGCTGTGAGTGATGGATTCGGCCAGTACTCCTTCGACGGTCTCTCAAACCCGGTCACCTACACTCTGAGTCTGGTGCAACTGCCTTCCCGTCCGGTGGATGTTGCCGGCGTTTGGGGAAGAATAACCTGGGTCAACTTTGAGGAGGCCGAGTGAGCAGCGGATACGTGCCCAACCCATCGTCCGACACAGGGAAGAGGTCTGGCGCGTGCTGGGGTTGCGAGCGCCAGGTTCGAGAGGAGGTGCAGGTTGTCTTCGATAGCTAACCTTGAGGCACTGGTTGAGCGGGTGCGTGCGGACCTGGCTGGCAAGAGCAAGGTTCGCGATCTCGCTCTGACGCGGGCTCGATCGTTGATCCGCTACTGCGCCGACAGCATCCGGGCCACGCATCGGCAACAATACGAGCTTGCCCGAGAGCTACTGGGCCAGGCCAGTTCTGCCGCGGAGACGATGTGTGTCGATGCCAAGGTCTATCCCGATGTGTACTATGCAGGCTATGTTCAGGATGCCTTGAAGGAGTTGGCCGAGGCGGCCATAACCCTGGCGCTGGTCACGAAGGATCAGCTCCCTGATCCCGACGTTCTGCAGATCGAGTATCCAGCCTACCTCAAGGGTTTGGCAGAGGCTATGGGGGAGTTGCGGCGTAGCGCGCTGGACAGCATGCGTCGCGGAGATATCAAAGAAGCAGAGCGGCTTCTCTATATCATGGATCAGGTCTATAGCTATCTGATAACCATAGACTTTCCTGATTCGCTGACCCGTGGCTTGCGCCGTACCACAGACATGGTGCGTGGGGTTACCGAACGCACCCGGGGCGATCTGACCACGGCGGTGCGTCAGGAGAGACTGCAGGCCGCGCTCAAGGCATTTGAGGCCAGACTCAATGCGCGCAGCGAGTGATGACGACCAACATGCCGTGCTCTGAACGGTGTTTGCCCATGCGCCTGGGGTTGCCGGGGGCTTGGCTATGTCCGAATGCGAGGATTCCTGGCGCTGTGTTTGGGGTCTAGCCGCCGGCGGAGGAGGAGAAGGGACGAGAGGATGAGTCGTGCGGAATGGGGTTTGGTTGCTGCTTTGATGGTCGTGACCATTCTGACTCTCTCTTTTGTCCCACCTGGAGATGCACCTGAGGCTTTCGCTGTGTCTCCCATTCCTCCTGCACCCAGCACCACTGCACGCGGCACGAGGACGGCCACGCCAACGGCTACGACCCGACCGACCCGGACTGCGACCCCTAGGCCAACGCGCAAGCCGTCTGCCACGCCCACGCCAATGGTCACGCTCTCTCCCACGCCATCGTCCACCCCAACCCACACACCCTTCTCCTTCGATACGCGTCCCGAACTGGCCCGCTACATCTATGTGGATCAAGGGACACAGCATCTATACGTCTTTGAGGAGGGGGCGCTGGTGCGCGACATCCCCTGCTCCACGGGCCTTCCCGATCCCGATTCGTACACTCCTGCCTGGAGCGGTGAGGTGGGCGAGTATTGGGGCACCTTTTTCGCCTATGAAGTCTACGCCGACGAAGCCTGGTACCTGTACAAATCTGACGGGTCGATTCTGGTGCACAGCCTGCCCTACACCTTGACCAACGGCTCGAAGGTATACCAGGATCGGGATGCCCTGGGGATGCGCCCGGCATCTCACGGATGCATCCGCATCTCGCCCGAGGATGCGGCCTGGTTCACCTCGTGGGATCCCGGGGGGGTGGCCATTACCATCAGCGATCCTCATCGCGAAAAGTGGCGGTGAATCCTCTGCAATCGTTGGCCTCTGAGTGTTTCTGTCCCCTCGCGTGAAAGTGCTTCGCGTGCGCCGACGCAAGGCCAGGTGTTGTCCCCCTCGACCGATACCCTGTTCAGCGCAGCTCGTTCGCCGGCCTGAACTTGGGTTGCAGTGGATAGGTGGGTCGCCGGACTTGGCCAGCACCTTTGTCCCCAACTGGCAACGATCTCTTACAGACACTGCGCTGTACGTGTGGCTCAGGTGGACAGACTTGTGGACTGGGAAGCCTCTTTGGGCTATAATGCGGCAGAGAACCAAGTTTGAGGAGGCCAGGGTGTATCTAGCGCCCCGAGGAACCATCGACATTTTGCCCGAGGACCAGCCCTACTGGTGGCACTTGCGCGAGCAGATTCATCGTGTGGTCGCGCTTTTCGACTATCGCCAGATCGACGTGCCCATTTTCGAGGACACGGGGCTATATGTGCGCGGCGTGGGCGAGGGCACCGATATCGTGGACAAGGAGATGTACTCCTTTGCCGACAAGGGAGGCCGAGACATCACTCTCCGACCCGAGTTCACGGTAGGTGTCGTTCGCGCTTACCTGCAACATGGGATGAGGATGCTTCCCCAACCGGTGAAACTCTTCTCCATCGGCCCCATCTTTCGCTATGAGCGTGCGCAGGCGGGCCGGTATCGGCAGCATACCCAGTTCAACATCGAGTGCATCGGCGAATTGGATCCGGCGGTCGATGCGGAGGTGATGTGCGTTGCCTGGCAGCTGTATTCCGTGCTAGGGTTTCGGGATCTCAGCTTCGAGTTGAACAGCACCGGCTGCCCCAACTGCAAGCCCGGCTACCTGGAAGCGCTGGTCAACTACTATCGCCTGCATGTGGGCGACATATGCGACGATTGCAGGCGTCGGCTGGTGCGCAACCCGCTTCGACTCCTGGACTGCAAGGCAGCGGAGTGCCAACCCATTGTCTCCGCCGCGCCGCATAGCCGAGAGTTCCTCTGCCCCGAATGCAGGGAGCACTTTCAGCTGCTCAGGGGCTATCTGGATGCCCTGGAGCGCCCCCATAGCCTGAACCACAGACTGGTGCGCGGCCTCGACTACTACACCAAGACTGTCTTTGAAGTGTGGGCGCAAGGCATCGGCGCTCAGAACGCCGTCTGCGGTGGCGGGCGCTACGATGGACTGGCTCAACAACTCGGTGGAGGGTACACGCCCGGCATCGGCTTTGCCACGGGCATGGAGCGCCTGATCCTCACCATGAAACATCAGGGAATCGACGTCCCCGGGCTGCCTTCTCCCCAAGTTGCAGTAGTCTACATGGGGCAGGCAGCCAAGGTGCGCGCCCTGCAACTGCTGAGCGAGTTGAGGCAGGATGGGGTGCGCGCGGTGATGGACTATGCCGATCGTAGCGTCAAAGCTCAGTTTCGGGCTGCAAATCGCGCGGGGGTGGCCTACGCCCTTGTCTTGGGAGAGGATGAGTTGGCGTCGCAGCGGATCGTCTTGCAGGACATGGCGCGGTCTGGCCCTCGAGAACGCGTGAGTCTCGAAGGGATTGTGGCCGTGTTGAGAAGACGGCTTGATGGCGGGAAGAGATGAGAAGGGTAGGCATACTCTACCATCCACAAAGGGCCGATTCGTCGCAGCTCGCCCACGATGTTCTTGGCATCCTGAAGGCAAGCGGGGTCAGCGTCTGGCAGGGCTCGACTGGTGACGAGGACGGGTTGGGCCAAGCCGCGCCGACTCTGGACTTGCTCATCACTTTGGGCGGCGACGGGACCATCGTGCGAGCTGTTCGCGCAGTAGCCGTGGCTGGCGTGCCCATTCTGGGGATCAATCTGGGGCGGCTGGGCTTCCTGGCCGAAGTCGATCCCTCTGAGGTTGAGAGCGCCATCAATGCCATGATGGCCGGCGAGTGCATTGTCGAAGAGCGCATGATGTTGCACGCCGAACTTCGTCGGGGGAGCCAGGTTATCCTGAACGCCGAGGCGATCAATGATGTGGTCATGGCCCGGGGAAGTGGGTCACGTACGGTGCGAATCTCGGTCAAGGTGGACGGACACTATGTCATGACCCAGACCGCCGATGGGATCATCGTCTCGACGCCAACCGGCAGCACCGCCTATTGCCTGGCTGCTGGCGGGCCCATCGTCGCACCGGACATGAACTGTATGACCATCACTCCCATCGCTGCGCACTTGACCTTGGCCCGGGCCATCGTCGTGCCGGCTGCCCGTCATCTCTGCCTACGGCTCATCAAGGGGAAGAGCGCGGTGCTCACCGTGGACGGACAGATCGATGTTCCGCTGGAGCCGGGGGATGAACTGTGCAGCACGGCCAGCCAGAACACCGCCAAGTTCGTTCGCCTTGGCGGTGATGGGTACTTCTACAACACCATCCTTCGTCGGCTCAGGTGGCCTGACCGGGGCACGATCCCCTAGACTCTGCGTGAGCAGGCTGCTCTGCCGGCGAGTGCCAAGGAGGAAGCGGGGGACGCCACACCCACTGGCCGGCGGCCTTGGCAGGCTTCCTGTGCGCATGGGCTGGTTGCTTGGTCTGGCGACCCGCTGAGCCATCTGGCCTCTCTCACCATCCTCTGGGACCGAGGGTGATATCACCCTCCCTGGACCTTGTGTTGACAGCGTGAGCTAGTGTCGGTCATTCCCAGCTGTAACAGGGAGGACCCATTGCTGGTTGAACTCTCCATCTCGGATCTGGCCATCATCGAGTCACTTCGGCTACGGTTTGGGCCTGGGTTCAATGTCCTTACGGGCGAGACCGGTGCCGGCAAGTCGATCATCGTTGATGCGGTCGGCTTGTTGGTTGGCGCGCGCGCATCGATCGATCTGGTTCGCAGTGGTGCCCAGCGGGCCGTTGTGGAAGGGGTGTTCAGTCTGTCTCCGCAAGTTCTGGCCTTGCTGAGACCCCTTCTGCAGGAACTGGGGCTTCTCTCGGCTTCGAGTGATCTGATCTTGCGTCGGGAGATCGCGCGTCGAGGTCGGAGTATCTGTCGGGTCAATGGTATCGCAGTGACCTTGGCCACGCTGCGCGACGTCGGCCAGCACGTCATCGACATTCATGGGCAAGGTGAATGTCTCTCGCTGCGCCAGGTGAAGACCCACCTCGATTTCTTGGACCGCTACGGTGGCCAGTGGGAACTGCGCAGAGCGTTCGCTGCTCTCGTCGGCCAGCTACGCCGGGTGCGCAGAGAACTTGGCGAGCTCCGGAAGAACGCCCAGGAGATGGCTCGGCGGATGGACCTGCTGACCTATCAGGTGGCGGAGATTCGAGCCGCAGACCTGCATCCGGATGAGGAAGCCGCTCTCAGGCGAGAGAGGATCCTCTTGTCCAACGCCGAGGAGCTGACGCGGTTGTCCGCTGAGGTATGTGATCTCTTGTCTCAGGGGGAGCGTGGACAGCAATCGATCATCGACCTTCTGGGGATGGTCGTTCACCATCTGTCTTCTCTGACCCAATTGGACGATTCTCTTCGCGAGCAGCGCGGAGTGGCCGAAGCCGCCTTTTACGAGTTGGAGGAGCTGGCCAGGGCGATGCGCAGCTATCGCGACGAAATAGAGTACGACCCACAACGCCTGGAGGCTGTCGAGGAGCGGATCGGCCTCATCTATGGGCTGAAGCGCAAGTATGGCGACTCGATTGAAGAGGTACTGGCTTTTGCCGAGCGCGGGCAAAGGGAGCTTGAGAGCGCAGGTCGAGGCGGGGAACGGGCCGCTGAGCTGGCATCCGAGGAAAGGGAACTGCTGGCACAGATAGGCTCGATGGGCAGGGCGTTGAACGAGGGCCGTAGACGTGCCGCCGAGATCCTGAGCGCGATCCTCGAGAGTGAGCTGAACAGCCTGAACATGGCCCACGCCCGGTTCCTTGTAGACATGCACTGGCGCGAGGATCCCGATGGCCTGGAGGTGGAGGGCAAACAATATGCGTTCGATTCCACTGGTTTGGATCACGTCGAGTTTCTCATAGCACCCAACGTGGGAGAAGAGCCCAAGCCCTTGGCCAGGATCGCCTCGGGGGGTGAGACTTCCCGCCTTATGCTGGCCATGAGGACAGCGCTCTCCTCGGTCGATCCGGTGCCCACGCTGATCTTTGACGAGATAGATTCGGGCATCGGCGGGCGCACCGGGGGCGTTGTGGGCCGCAAGTTGTGGTCTCTTTCGAGAGAGCATCAGGTCTTTTGCGTCACCCACCTGGCGCAGATGGCTTGCTATGCCGACCGGCACTTGCGCGTTGTGAAGAGGGTTGTGGGCAACCGCGCCGTTTCGGCGGCTGAGGAATTGTCGCCGGATCAGCGCATCGAGGAACTGGCCATGATGTTGGGCACCACTGTAACCGAGGCAACGCTTCGTAGCGCTGGGGAGCTCCTGGAGCGAGCGAAGCAGGCGCATGTGGTCCAGTCGGAGCTCTACTGACAGACCAAGGCCTCGGTTTGACTTGTCGTTCGGGCGCGTCTCATCTCTTCCAGCCTTAGGGTGATGGAACGCGGTTGGGGCGCAGCAGGGCCCCTGGATACACGCGGGCGGACAACCGGCTCATTTCCGTGGCGATTGCGCACACTCGAGTATGGGGGATGGGAGGGCATGAAGAGCGGCTCCTGACCTGGCGAGCCTGGAGGCACGGAAGAGAGCCTGGCCCGCTCCCTCAAAGGAAGGAGGGGGCGGGCTGTACAGTTCGTGCGCTCCCCAGGGCCTCGCGACCAGGCTAGGTTGCCGGCACCATCACCTGCTCGGCGCGCAGCTCGCGGTAGGTGAGTGTCCACACGGCGGAACGAAAGGTCAAGTATATGCCGCCGATGGCTGCGCTTGCCAGAGCTATGACAAACAGGAAGGGCAAAGCGACTCCGGCCGCTGCCAGAGGGGATCTGGTGGCAGAGAAGGCCAGCAGCGCGGGCCCCAGCATCGCACCAACGCCCAGCAAGGCGAAGGGAATGGAGACCAGCCCCAGGGCCAGATTGATGGCCACCATTATCAGCCACATGAGAACCGCCTCGCGTGACCGATTGCGAGTGAGGGCGATCCCCTCGCCCAAGGCGCCAAATACGCCCTTGCCATCGAGGATGCAAGCTCGAAAGGCGAACTCGCGGATGAGGGTGACCACTGCCGATAGAGCCAGGCCCACGAGGATGAAGGCCAGGAGCAAGACCAGACCCACGGCCACGGCCCAAAGGATGCCGGCCACGCCCGCCCCCGTCCCGGCCTGGAAGAGGAGTGCGGCTGGGGCCGAGGCAAGCAACACGCCGATGATGCCCAGAACGAGGAGGGCCATCACGATGACGAACACCACTATCCCGATGAGTAGATCGATGGCGAACAGACGCAGTAGACAGGCCCATCCCCTCTTGACACCTGACTTGAAGCTGGTGCCCTCGGTTCTCTCCACCTCATCGACCATGCCGGCCAGGGCGCCAAGGCTCGTGTAACGGACGATGATGCTGACAACAAGCACCAAAAAGCCCACAACCAGCGCGATGACCCCGATGCCCACCAGGATAGGTATGATGGTTTCCCAGTTGGGGGGTGGCGTTTGCGGCCACCACCGCTCGAAGTCGCCGCTGCCGATGACAGACTGCACGCCGCCGCCGCCGCTACCCCCCCCGCCGCCCCCCCCTGAGCGACCGCCGCCGAAAAGGGCCGCGGCGATACCAAAGACCCACAGGACCTTGTGGCGCCAGGTGATGTCGAGAGCTCTTCTAACGATACGACCGTATTCCATGATCCCATACCTCCTTTTGTCGATTGGGGCGAGCTGATCCTGACCAGCACATCGCCCAGAAAGAGTAGAAGGTCACTATCACAGACATGAACACCGCCAGGGTCAAGAGCACCGTCACAAAGATGACCACGTTCTGGTTCGGCCAGTTCAGCTCGTCCCA
The DNA here is from genome assembly GCA_035529675.1 of Anaerolineae bacterium. GTDB lineage: Bacteria > Chloroflexota > Anaerolineae > UBA1429 > UBA1429 > DATKWG01. Next base: position 25,907 of record DATKWG010000174.1, on the reverse strand, counting down.
GTAGTGAATGGTGCGCTGGGCGACTTGCTCGCTCGACCAGCCAAGGCTCGCGTGCAGCCACTGCTGAAGCCCTCGATGTGAGACAAGGGAGGATAGCTCGCTCGAGACTGTGGGCCCGAGGGAGGGCATCAGTCCCAGTCCGGCCAACTCAAAGCCCAAGAGCGTGGTGAGTATCATCGCCTGGATCAAGGTGCCAGCCATCGCCAGCAGCAGTGGTGGCAGGAAGGGCACCAGAGGCCAGGTGCGTGGCCGGCCTGCTGGCAGATTTCTCGCCAGGTGCAGCCAGAACTCGCCCTCAGAGAGAAACATCTGCTCGGTGGGAAGAGTTCTGTGTAGCGCCAGGCTTACCTTTCGCAAGGCCTCCAGTCTCTCCAGGCAAGGGGGGCACTGCTCGACGTGCCGACGAACCGTTTCGCGGATCGGATCGGAGAGTTCATCATCGAGATAGCACTCAAGTTGGCACGGGTCTGGATGCGACATTCTTCCTCCATCCAAGGCTACTCTTGGGGAGCCAGCTTCTTCCTGAGGGCCTGACGGGCGTAGTGCAACCGAGACATGACTGTGCCAATAGGGATCGCCAAGACGTCTGCGATCTCCCTGTAGGAGAGCTGCTCGTACTCTCTGAGTACGAGGGCAGCTCGGGCGCCTGGTGGAAGCGATCGTATGGCCTGCGTTAGGCGTTCGTGCACATCTCTATGCAGCACGGACTCTTCAAGGTCCTCCTTGCTCGCGGGCTGCAGGTCGTCCAAGGGGATGTCGTCCCGGTGTCTCCTAAGGGCATCGACGGAAGTGTTGACCGCGATGCGATAGAGCCAACTGGCAAAGCTCCCCCGTCCACGGTATCCTGGTAGGTTGTTCCAAGCCTTGATAAAGACCTCTTGCGCGACATCCTCTGCCTCTTGCGCCGAGCCAAGGATGCCGAACGCCGTGCGCAGGACGCCCGCGCGATACTGTCGCACCAGTTCTGAGAAAGCGCCGACATTGCCCAAAGCAGCCGCTTTTGTCAGCCTGGCCTCTGGAAAGGTGCGCTCGGGCATGAATGCCTCGAACCTTTCTATTCAGGAGACGCTCGCCTGGTCCGGTTTATTCGGGGGTGCGATGCAAGCCAGCGAAACCTGTTGCTTTGCCGATCATGGCCGCGGCCAATTGCGTAGGGCGTTAGTTGGTATATTAGCCGAGTTGGCTTGGGGACTCAAGTTTCGGAAGAGGAGAGCATCGAAAAACGGGTTTGCCACAGGTGAACCGTAGTGCAGCGAAGGCGAAGAATCTCTGTTTTGTGCGGTTTAGACTCTTCGCTTAGGCTCAGAGTGACAGCGACGGGAGGTCGCGCACGGTTTTTTCGATGGCCTCGGAAGAGCGTTGGTGCTGTGATATAATGGATCGGTCGGGCCGCTGAGCCGCGAGGCGGGGCGGGCTGGTCGGGACAGATTGAGTCAGAGAGGATGTGGCGCTCGGCATGCCCTCATCTGGAGAAAAGGGCCCGCCAGGTCTGCTGAGGGCAATCAAGCGATATGGCCGCCCGGTGGAACGCAGCTACGTTCATCGCGTGGGCAAGACCTTCTTTCCTACGTCGGCGGGTCCGAAGCGCTTGTTTGAGGTGGTCATACTGTTGCGGCGCCCCAACGGTCTCTATCTGGTGCACACCAAAGAGTTCTACCCCAAGGGGACCTACCGCCTGCTGTCCGGCGGGGTCAAGCCGGGAGAGGATCTCATCACCGCCGTGAGGCGGGAGGCGCTCGAAGAGACCGGCCTCGAGGTCCGGATCGAGAGCTTCCTGGGCATTCTTCGCCACCAGTTTGTATGCGAGGGACGCAACTTGCCCTTCGTTTCATACCTCTTTGCAGTCGTCGAGGAAGGCGGCGTCTTGGGTTGTAACGATCCTCATGAGGCCATCGTCGGCTTTCGGGAAGTCACTCTGCCCGAGATCACGGCCACGGCCGACAGCTTGGAGTCGCTTCCACCCGACTGGCTAGAGTGGGGACGCTTCAGAGCGACGGCTCACCGGCTGGCGGGTGAGCTTCTCTCGAACCAGGGCCGGCGATGCCCTGGAAACGACGTGCAATAGCGATCGTGTGGGTGGTTAGAGATGGGCCAAGAGTATGAGGTTATCGTCGTGGGGGCAGGGCACGCGGGTTGCGAGGCTGCCCTAGCGGCGGCGCGGATGGGTCGGCGGACCCTGTTGGTGACCATGAATCTTGACCTGGTGGCCGAGATGCCCTGTAATCCCAGCATTGGGGGGCCGGCCAAGGGACACCTGGTGCGCGAGATTGACGCGCTTGGCGGGGAGATGGCCCGCAATATCGACAGAACGTTCATTCAGATTCGCATGCTCAACACATCCAAGGGGCCAGCCGTGCGGGCACTGCGGGCGCAGGCCGACAAGCGTCTCTATTCCTTGAGCATGAAGCACGTGCTGGAAGGCGAGCCCGGACTCGATCTGAAGCAGGGACACGTGGAACGGCTCCTGGTGAAAGGAGATCGGATCGCCGCAGTTGGACTGGCCTGGGGAGAGAGGTTCGATGGCAAGGCAGTGGTCATTGCCAGCGGCACCTTCCTCAATGGTCGCATTCTGAGTGGGGAGTACTCTGCCAGGGCCGGGCGAGCGGGCGAGTTCCCGGCCACCGAACTGGCTCGTTCACTGCGTGAGCTGGGTTTCGAGCTGGGCCGCATGCAGACCAATACGCCTCCGCGCATCGATGCTCGAACTATCAGGTTCGCATTGACGACCCCTCAGTATGGTAGTGACCAGCCCCTCTATTTCTCCTTCGAGGGAGCGCCGTCCACGGTGCTTTCTCTGCCCCTCAATCCCGTCTATCCCATACCGCAGCAACCCGGCTGGCGCCCCCAGATCCCCTGCTACCTGGTACACACGAATAGCGCCACGCACCGAGTTATCGGTGACAATCTCCACCGCTCCCCCATCGCGCCCGGAGCCATTGAAGCGACCGGCCCGCGCTACTGTCCCTCCATTGAGGAAAAGATCGTGCGCTTTGCCCACAAAGAGTCACATCAATTCTTCCTGGAGCCCGAAGGGTGGGCCACTGGCGAGGTCTATGTGCAGGGGTGCTTCACCGCTCTGCCCTTCGACGTGCAGCTAAGTCTGCTGCGCACCATCCCGGCCCTGGCCGAGGTGGAGATCATGCGCCCCGGGTATGCCGTCGAGTATGACTACGTGCCATCCTACCAGCTCAAGTCTTCCCTGGAAACACGGCGCATCCATGGCCTTTTTCATGCCGGGCAGACGAACGGGACTTCGGGCTATGAGGAGGCGGCGGGGCAGGGACTCTTGGCCGGGATCAATGCGGCAAGGTACGTGCGTGACCAGCCGCCCCTGGAGCTGAGGCGCGATGAGGCCTATCTTGGGGTGATGGTGGACGACTTGATTGCCAAGGAGATCACCGAACCCTATCGGCTGATGACCTCGCGCGCCGAGTATCGGCTGCTGCTGCGTCAGGGGAATGCAGACCTGCGGCTGACCCCCCTGGGCTACCGGGTTGGCCTGGCCACAGAGGCGAGGTATCTGGCCGCGAGAGCCAAGAAGGAGGCGATCGAGGCTGAGGTGGGGCGTCTTGAGAAGACGATCCTTCGCCCCAGTCCAGAACTGGATGCTCTCCTGGGCGAATACGGCTTGGAGCCCATTCGTGCCCCCATTTCGGCCGGTCAATTCCTCAGACGCCCCGGGGCCAGCTACCAGATTGTCCGGGCAGTTGCTCCCAGTGACCGGCCGCTCTCGGACGAGGTGATCGAGCAGGTTGGCACTCAGATTCGATACGAGGGATACATCAGCAGGCAACAGCGGCAAGTGGCCCGTACGCGCCGGCTGGAGGGTCGCCGCATTCCCGAGCAACTCGACTATGACGGCGTGATCGGCCTGCGCAACGAGGCCAGGGAACGCCTTTCCAGACACCGACCCGCAACTGTGGGGCAGGCCTCGCGCATTCAGGGGGTGAATCCGGCGGATATCTCAGTGCTCTTGGTATACCTGGAGCGCTATCGTCGATCGTCTATGAGTGGGAGACATGGCCCGCAATCGTCATAGTTGATGATAGGCTTGCCGCCGATTGGTCCGGCCAGAACGCGCGGCCAAGAGTGACCCATAAGAGAAACCCCGACCGACTATTGGTCGGGGTCGTTGTGCTCTGCGCCTCTAGGCGATGCTCAAGCTCGTGACATCGGCTGCTTGTGGACCCTTTGGTGAGTCTTCGATGGTGAACTCGACGCGCTCACCTTCTTCCAAGTTGCGGAAACCCTCACCACGGATGGCCGAATAGTGGACAAAAACGTCCTTGGTGGCATCGTCTCCGTCGGGGACTATGAATCCATAGCCCTTGACACGACTGAACCACTTGACCGTTCCAGCGGTTCGTTCAGACATGTGTGTTTGACCTCCCTGCATGAATGCCGTGGATTCTGCACCGGCCTCAGGACTCGCGCGTACAATCAAGACCTCCTGACAGCGAAACAGGCACGGCCTGAGTCGTGCCATGATACGCACACGGAGGATTGCGTCCGACTACGCGCGACCGCAGACATCCAGCGATCTACTATGGATATGCTAACATAGCAACAGCCTTTTGTCAAAAGCTGGCGTTCTATCATCCAAAATCTAACCGTGACATCATGGTTCTTTCAAGAGATAATCTTACCGAAAGGGCCGCGGCCATCGAAGAAAGGATGAGCGTCAACGAACGGTACGTGTGCCCCATGCGGGGTACGTGTGCCCCATGCGGGGTACGTGATCCAGCTCATGAACGGTCCGCCGCCCCGTCGAAAGAAGCGGCGTCGGCAACGGGGGCAAGAGTATGGTGCTCAGGTGGATGATGCCATTCGAGTAATTGGGAAGGCTTTGGACTGGGTCTGTGCCGAAACATTGAAGCCCGCTCTACCCAAGATGGCCGGGCATCTGACCAAGTCTGGTGAAATGCGAGTGACCTCCGGAGTTCTGCATCGTTACTTCGGAAAGAAGCTCAAAGGCGCCAAGCTGACCCGCAGCCGGCCTTGGCAGACAAACCGATAGTCCTACGGAAGAATGACAACCGGTTCGTCGAGCAAATACAGACACTGATCTGCACGTGAGAACTGCTCCCTTGTTCGAGCATATCTCCTGACACGATTTGACAAATCCCGGTCGCTGTGCTATCATGCACGGCGGTTGTGGCCTGTGGTCTCATCGCACCCGACAACATACACGTCTGCAGGCAGCAGTCAAAGCATCCTGTGCGGACGGGACCAGGTTTCGTTCCAGGCGCGAGCGCTTAGCGGGAGTGGTCTTTATCACGTTTCGTCGGGTCTCACTTCTTTACGTCAAACCCGGGTCTGGTTCTTTGTCGCCAACATCACGGCCAACCAGGCTGCGTCCTATCACATTGCTGCCACGACCTGACGCCCACTAAGATGATCAGCCCACCGTGCGGTACGGTCCAGGGCCGCATGGCCTCAAGGCCGTACTTGCGGCGGGGAGAGCTTGCCCGAGGGCATGTGCGCGCATCGTCGCTGCCTAGTCGGCAACTCAGCGTGAGCTCGGTTGCTGGCACATCCATGTCACCAACTTGTCGCCTGGTCCCCGCACAGGATCGTTTCGCTGGGTGGCGAAGAAGGCCGGGTCGCGTTGTCGCGCCCGGCCTTTTTGCACCCCGAACGGGGCACTTGTACCCCGAACGGGGCACTTGTACCCCGCAAGGGGCACTTGTCGTGTGAACGCCCGGAGCATCCCCAGGTCGCTGCAAAGTGGTCTGCTCAGCACACGGTGAGGATCTCTGCCTCGCCGTCGGTCACCACGATGGTATGCTCAAAGTGTGCGCACAGCCGGCCATCTCGGGTCGCCACCGTCCAACAGTCATCCTTGACGTACAGCTCAGGCATTCCGACAGTCACCATCGGTTCCAGGGCGAAGGTCATCCCCGGTCTGATGAGCGCGCCTCGGTGGCGTCTGCCCCAGTTGGGGATTTGGGGATCTTCGTGCATACGGCGTCCCACGCCATGGCCGGTGTACTCGCGCACCACCTGGTATCCCTGCGACTCTACCCACCCCTGGATTGCGGCCGATATGTCGCCGACACGATTCCCCGCTCGTGAGGCGTCGATGGCCAGACGCAGAGCTTCGCGGGTCACGTCAATCAGACGTTGAGCCTCGGCCGAGACTTGGCCAACCGGCAGCGTGACCGCCGCATCGCCAACAAAGCCATCCAGCACAGCGCCGCAATCCAGGCTGATGATGTCGCCCTCCCTCAGTCGCCTCTTGGCGGGAAGGCCGTGCACCAGCTCGGAGTTGATGCTGGCATTGATGGTAGCCGGGTAGGGATGTCCAGGAAAGGTGAAGTTCGGGTAGTTGAGGAAGGCCTGGGTCGCTCCGTTAGACAGAATGACATCTTCGGCGATACGGTCCAACTCCTTGGTAGTGATGCCTGGACGCACCGCCCGGGCCATGGCCTCCAGAGCCAGTGCGTTGACGCGCCCTGCCCTGCGCATGCATTCTATCTCCTCGTCTGACTTGATGATGATGGCCACGAATCGAGCCTCCAATTGGCAAAGGTGTGCCCCGGGCCCGGGCGAGTATGACTCCCGAGGGATGAATGTGGGTTCATGTTGGTTCGACGCAAGTATAGCCGACCTGGGCCATGTTCACAAAGACGGGCCTCAGTGCTCACCCAGGCACTGGACAAGGGGGGAGTGATGCGCTAACATGGCCGTGTAGACCTGTCGAGAGGCACATACGCCACGGAGGATTGATCGGCCGTGGTGGATCGGGACGTACCATCTGGTAGGAGAGAGGCTATGAAAGGCGTCATCCTCGCCGGAGGGCTAGGTTCGCGACTCTACCCGCTAACTTATGCAACCAACAAACACCTCTTGCCCGTCTACGACAAGCCGATGGTCTTCTATCCCATCCGCACCTTGGTGGGGGCGGGCATAAGCGAGGTCATCGTGGTGACCGGTGGTCCCCACGCCGGCGACTTTGTTCGGGTCCTGAAAAACGGTAAAGAGCTGGGGTTGGGACATCTGGAGTACGCCTACCAGGAGGGCCACGGCGGCATTGCCGGGGCGCTGAGCTTGTGCGAGGACTTTGCCGATGGCGAGAACATCGCAGTGATCCTGGGCGACAATACCACCGATGCCGACATCTCTCAGGCGGTGGACGGCTTTCGAGAGGGCGCGCTGGTCTTTTTGAGGGGGGTTCCCGACCCCGAGCGCTTCGGCGTGCCGGTGTTCGATCCGCTGGACGCCAGCCGGATCATAGCTATCGAAGAAAAGCCTGCCCAGCCCAAGAGCTCGTATGCCGTCACCGGCCTTTATCTGTATGATCACCGCGTGTTTGAGTTCATCCGTGAGCTCAAGCCTTCGGGCCGAGGCGAGTTAGAGATATCTGATGTCAACAACATGTACATCGCCTGCGGGTTGTTGCGTTGGACCGAGCTCGAGGGCTTCTGGTCTGACGCTGGCACCTTCGAAAGCCTCTTCCGCAGCAGCTCCTATTGGGCACAGAAGGCTACCGGCCGGGCCTGTGAAGACTTTGCCAAGTACCTTGGGGCGCATCGTTGATGGGCTCGCTGGGCTCGCCGGGCTCGCCGGGCTCGCAGGCACTCTGGGAGACATCTGAGCAGGATGCCCAGGGTGGCGCGTAGGCAGGTTATGAAGACACGCACCGAAGAAGGAGAGTCATGGGCACGATTCTGAGCGCTGTTGGTGGGCTAGCGCTCTTCTTGTATGGGATCAGGGTGCTGAGCCAGGGCATGGAGCAGCTCGCCGGAGGCAAACTGCAAGAATGGCTTGACAAGGCCACCAGCAAACCCTGGAAGGGAGCGACTTTTGGCGCGGTAGCCACATCGCTCCTCCAGAGCAGCAGTCTGCTCATGGTGACCATGATCGGGTTGATCAACGGAGGGCTGCTCACACTTGAGCAAGCCATCGGCGTCATGTTGGGCCAGGAAATCGGCACCACCCTCACGGGGCAACTCATAGCCTTCGACGTGGGGGCCATCAGATTCGTTGCAGTCGCTGTGGGTGTTCTGCTCCTCGAATTCGGCGAAGACAAGTGGCATCGCTATGGCCAGATACTCCTGGGTTTCGGCATCCTTTTCATGGGCATGACGAGCATGTCGGGTTCGCTGAAACCCATGGCGGGCAATCCTCTGGCGAGAAAATGGCTGGCACAGATGGGGCAGAATCCTCTGCTGGGAGTGGTCGCTGGGGCCGTCTTTACCGCCGTCATTCAGAGCAGCTCTGCCATGACTGGCTTGGTGGTGGCCATGGGCACTAGCGGCGTGATCACTCTGCCGGGGGCCATCGGGCTCATCTACGGCGCCAACATCGGCACCTGCTTGACGGGGATGATAGCCTCCAGTCGGGCCTCGGTCCCGGCACGGCGGGCGTCTGTCGCTCAGATCATCATCAACGTGCTCGGAGTGGTCATCTTCCTGCCCTTTGTGATGCCCTACGCATCCGTATTGGAGCGGACTTCTTCCTCTCTGCCGCGCCAGATCGCGAACGCCCACACCATCTTTAACCTGGCCGTAAGCGCGGTCCTCTTTCCCTTTGTCAGGCCCATCGTCAGACTGACCAGCCTGGTCGTGCCCGACCGAGCGCCCTCCGGGGTTCCCAAAGTCACTCACTTCATCGACTATCGTCTTCGCAGGGTGCCCTCCATCGCCATACTGGAGGCGGCCAATGAGCTCGATCGTCTGGGCGCGACGACGCTGCAGATGCTGGAGCTGAGCCACAAGGCGCTTGTCCACGAGGAAATGGATGCTGCCACAGAGGTCCTCCGACTCGAACGAGAGATCGCCGACCCGCTATGCGACGCCGTGGAGCGCTTTCTGGACGATATCATTGCCGAAGAGATCGACCGGCCAGAGCGGGGGCGCTGCTTCCAACTCAAGAACGCGAATGTGGATCTGGAGCGCGTGGCCGACCACGCCGAGAACATGGCCGAGGCGGCACAGGATCGCATAAACCACCAGGTCCCCTTCTCCGAGCTCGCAATCAATGACCTGAATCGGGCCTTCAACCACGCCAAGCTCACCCTTGAGACATCTCTGGCGGCCTTTAGGGAGGACGATCGGGAGTTGGCCTGGCGAACCTGTCGCCTGGAAGATGAGATGGACCGCATCGAGCTGGATGCCCGTCAGGCGCACATGAACCGCCTCAGTTCCGGCATCTGCCACCCTGAGGCCGGTGTACTGTTTGTGGAGACCCTGCGCAACCTGGAGCGCATCGGCGACCACGCCGACAACCTCGCTGTGTCGATCCTGCGCAAATCCTGAGAGTGCTGGCACTGCCAGACCGGACGGTCCCCTGGGTTCGCCTGAGCCCCAGGAAGCCGTGCAACTTATACAAGGAGAGGATATTGAGGAATACAAGGAGAGGTAGCCCCCTGACCCGATGGGGGCGATTCGCGAATCGCCCCTGCGCTACGGCCTACTCTGGTTCTTTACTCCCGTACACTCCGCGAAGTGGGTTGTCCTCGCAAGAGGGCACCAGTCCCTGCCCAGCCATATCCGGAGCCAGTTATCCCATACTCTCACAAGGAGACACGACATGTATGCAACACTATCGGCAGGCGCCATCGGCGTGCGGGTGCCCTTCGAGGAGGCAGCGCGCCTGGCAGCGAAGAATGGCTTTGAAGGAATCACGGTGAGCACGGCAGACGTGGAGAAGCTGGGCATCGATCGCCTTCGGCGGCTGCTGCAGGACAACGGATTGCTGCCCGCCGTGACTGACCTGCCGGTCGAGTTCCGGCGGGACGAGGCCACCTTCGAGGAGGGGATGTCCCGCCTGCCCGGATTCGCCAGGACCATGGCCAGCCTCGGCTGCACGCGCATAGCCACCTGGTTCCCGCCCTACCACGAGACACTACCCTACGACGAGCACTTCCAGCAGTTGCGTTTGCGCACGGCGCGCATCTGCGAGGTGCTGGCGCGACATGGCCTGCGCTATGGCCTGGAGTTCGTCGGCCCAGAGACGCTGCGTCGAGGGAAGCCATATCCTTTCATTCACGATCTCGATGGGCTGCTGGAGCTGATAGTCGCGGTGAGCGCCGACAACCTGGGCTTTCTGCTCGATTGCTGGCACTGGTACACCTCCGGGGGCACAGCCCAAGATCTGGAGAAGCTCTCTGACCAACTGGTCGTGGCGGTGCACGTCAACGATGCGCCCAGGGGCATCCCCCGGGAGGAGCAGATCGACAACGTGCGCGCCATGCCCGGCGAAACGGGCGTGATCGACATGGCCACCTTCATGGGCGCGCTGCGCCACATGGACTATACCGGTCCGGTCATCGCGGAGCCCTTCTGCGACTGGGTGCGCGCGCTGCCGCCCGAGGAGGCGGTGGCGGCCACGGCCCGGTCTCTGACGAGGATCTGGAGCCTCGGAGACGAATAGGGGCCGGGTAGCCAATCGGCACCGCGACCCACTTCTCTATTGTCTGCCTTCCTTGATTGCTTTTTGCAGGGGCGAGTTGACCCCACCCCCACACCTCCTACCCGGCTACGCCGGATCGCCGACCCGTGCACGGGGCGGGGGCCGGGGAGAGGAGTAGATGAGCAAGCTCACTCCCTGCACGGGCCCGCTTTTCTCCAGACCCCCTCAACTCCCCTCGGCTTGACTTGATCGCGTGGCCACCCTAGACTTCAGATCAACTGGGCTTGGGAGCTGCGCATGGTCGAATCAGATGCCTTGAACGGACAAGGCCCAACCCGGAACGCCGTTTGGCGTGGCGTGGACTTTTCTGGGCTCGCAATCGTGCTTGGCGTGGGCACGGGCCGCCTGGTCAAGTTGCTGAACAGGCGGGCGGCCGCGTCGGAGGGGAGCCTCGTCGTGGTGAGCCACGAGCTCAGCCGGCTGAAAGCCCTGGTCCCACTGATGCAGGAGGGCCCCCTGGCACTGGTTCATGGCCGACCTGGCCAGATACCGGTGCTGAGCGGGGTGGTCGATCTGCTGGTGGTGAACGGCATCCTGCGTCAGGTAGCCGAGGACCAGCTTGAGGCGATGTTCGACGAGTTGTGGCGTGCGCTGGTGCCCGGAGGATTGTTGCGCGTGTCGGACGTGATCGAGCCGTCACGCGCGCCGTACAACCTGGCCTGGGCCGAGCGCAACCGCATCGTGCGCAAGTTGGCAAAGTCGTTGGGCTGCCCCACAGCCCTGTCGGTGGATCTTCAGGGCGCTGCCACGGGGCTTCGCAACGCCGGGTTTGAGGATCTGCATGTCTCCATCCTCCCCGGGTATGGGCTTACCGACAACTGGCTGCAGAAGACGGTCAACGCCCTGCGCTCTATGGCTGCTCGCGTCGTCGATCGCCAGGTAAGGAATGAGATTCTTGGCCAGGACATAGACCGCCTTGTCGGAGCCTATGCGCAGGGAGGGCAGCGGGGAGCCGAGCGCTTCGTGCTCCAGGGCACCAGAGCTGGGGACCTGGCTCTGATCATGTAGCTCTCTTTGGCCGAGAAGAACACTCAGAGCGGAGCACCAGGCACAGGTTCCTCTGACCGGTGAGGCCAAGAGGCGCCCAATACCGGCGCCCAGCCTACGCGTGCTATTCTATTCGGGCAGGACAGCGATGGCATCCACCTCGAGGGGTATGGTGAGGTCAGACTGCACCGTTGTGCGAGCCGGATAGGGCTTGGGGAAGAAAGTCTCATACACCTGGTTAAAGACGGCAAAGTCGTCCATGCTACGCAGATAAGCATGAACTTTGACCACATCGGCCATGGTGGCTCCTCCCGCCTCAACGATCATCTTCACATTGGTGAGAGTTTGGCGGGCTGCTTCGCGAAACGTGTCGGGCGCCTTGCCCGTCTCTGGGTTGACCGGTCCCTGCCCGGCGACAAACAACAGCGAACCCTTGCACACGATGGCCTGTGAGTAAGGACCGGCGGGCTTGACACCCCCTTTGGCAAGGATCTGTCTTCTCATGCTGTTCCTCCTGTCGGGTAGTTGCGCACGGCTGGGCTCGGGTGGGATGACCGGAGACAAGCCTGGGCTGATGCTTCTGTAGGTGCTCACCCACTTGCGTCCAGCCCACTAGGCCACTGAAGGCAGTGGAGCATCATTTGCGTCGGACTCGACAAATCGACCTACGATCTCCACGCAGGCGTCGAGGTCTGCCAGGATCTCGGCTGTCGAGAAACACTGCAGGAACCACCCGTGCTCGGACATGATCCGATCCCACGGGTGATACATGGCACGCTCTAGAGCCAGAGACATGGCCACATCCGCGATGCATTCTATGGCCATGCCCCGCCGCGGCATAGGAAGCGCCAGGTCGGCTCGGTAGCAGAGCCCTCCCTCCTTGATCGTATAGTCGCGGTGAGCGGGGATACCTCGGGCTCGCAGTGCTCTCCACAAGCGATCGCGGGCGTTGTCGTGCTCCCAGAGGTCCACAATGTCCCGAGCGCGAAGCAGACGCGACATGGTGGTCATGATAAAGGTCACCCGGCGCAGCTTGCGGCTGGGAATCGGCCGAGGCAGGGCTTGGAGAGGCCCAATCTCTATCTTGTAGTAGAGGTCGTCGGCACGCTGGTGGTTGGCCTCCTCGGGCAGGAGATCTCTCCGGCGCGCAAGTCGGTATCGTCTTATGGGAGCATAGTATCTGATCGTCCAACGCATGCGGCCAAATACCTTGGTGTGATAGAAGGCGAGATACTGGGCCCCAATGCGCCGTGGTGCTCTGGACACAGGGATGCGATACCAATGCTCGGAGCGTATCAGCTCCCAGTCGCGGAGGCGGGGCACCACCGCAACCAGAACGGTCTCCGGATACTGGGGGTTGTTGCCAAGGTCCCCGATCTCAGGCAGGTCATCCCACATTTGTGCGCCATTCCCTTCGCGGATTGGCTGCAAAGAATCTCTCCGGTCATACATCTTGCAGGAAAGGCCCTCCAGGTCTCTTCGCCATCGGTTCCCCCCCCCCGCGGACTTGCGCGCGCGGAGTATAGCCCACGTTATGCAGACCGTAAACGGCTGCGCGACAAGCGGAGCGAGGTCGTTGCGGACATGATGACCGGGGGAATGAGTTCTGTCTCGCGCACATTCTGGCAGCGGATGGCAGGGCGCCTGAGGGAAACCCCCAGGTGGTCCACGATCGTGCAGGCGTGTCTGGCCGGGGATTGGCTCTCGAAGCGATAAACCTGAACCTGGCGGCGATCCACACCCTGGCCAGGGATGAACCCGCCATTGCTGCACCTTGTGAAAGCCGATCTGATGCCCTCAGCCAGCCTGCTCAAGTCGGCTGCAGATGCATTGGCTCTTGAGTGCTGCCGGAGGACAGACCGGGTAGCTGGCACCGTCCTGATGCGGCTGCTGGCCCAGAGACCCCGTCTAACGCCAGGTTAGACTTCAACTCGGAGCATGGCAGCTCACTGGGTTGCCACCGCATCCAGCGCCTGGCGCACGGTGGAGGCGAGCTTCTCTGTGGTGAACGGCTTCTGCACCAGGGGATGCCATGGATCCAATGCTGCCTTGCGTATGATTTCGCGGCCATAGCCGGTCATGTAGACAACGCCAAGGTCAGGATCTGCGCTGCACAAGGCGTCTGCCACTTCTCTCCCATTCATCCCCGGCATCACCACGTCGGTCAGCAGCAGATCGACCCTCTCGTCAGTGGTCTTGCACAACTGAATGGCTTCTGGTCCGGTGGATGCCGCAAGTACCTTGTACCCAAGCCCACGGAGCATGCGCACGGCCAGCGACCGCACATAGTCTTCGTCGTCCACCACCAGGACGGTCTCAGATCCCTGGGGCAATGCTTCCCCAGGGGAGCGTAGGTGCCGTCTCTCTGGCCTCTCCTCAAGGCGAGGCCAGTAGACTCTAAAGGTGGTGCCATGTCCTGGCTCAGTGTCTACCGCAATGGCTCCCGCTGCCTCGCTGACTACGCGGTAGACTGTGGCCAGACCCAGCCCCGTGCCTGCATCCCCTTTCTTTGTGGTGAAAAAGGGCTCGAAAATGCGTTCCCTGACCTCGGGCGTCATTCCAGAGCCAGTGTCAGTGATGGCCAGCAAGACAAAAGGTCCTGCGCTGGCCGCCGGAAAGGCCTTGACATCGCCCTGACCCAGCTCCACGTTCCTCGTCTCTAGAGTGAGTATGCCGCCCATGGGCATGGCATCACGGGCGTTCACCGCCAGGTTGACCGCAATGCGCTCGATCTCGACGGGATCGGCCCTCACCTCCCCCAGACCCTGATCCAGCCTCATCACTAGATTGAGATCCTCGCCGATGACGCGCTGGAGCATGGTGCTCATTCCCTCGAGAACCTGATTCAGGTTCAGCACGCGCGTCTCTCGCCTCTCGCTTCGACTTAGAGACATCAGTTTGCTGGTCAGCTCGGCGGCGCTCTCTCCTGCCTGGCAGATCGCAGCCAGGCCCTCATGTAAGGGGCTGCTTGGATCGAGATCGTCCAGAATGAATCTGGCTTCGTTATTGATGACCATCAAGTGGTTATTGAAATCATGGGCGATTCCTCCGGCCAGGCGCCCGATGGCTTCGATCTTTTCCGCCTGGCGAAGCTGATCCTGGAGACGCTTATCCTGGGTGATATCTCGGCTGACACCGACCAGGCCCACGATCCTTCCCTGGCTATCCCGCAAGGGCACCTTGGTGACCAAGAGCCACCGGAGCTTGCCCTCACGGTCGGTCACACCTTCCCCCCGATCGAGGATGGGTTGGCCAGAGCGGATGACGTATTGGTCCTCAATTAGGCGCTCTTCTGCCGTCTCCGCGGGCAAGAAGTCGGCGTCCGGCCGGCCGATGAGCTGTTCCTGCGTCTGAAGGCCCAAGAGCCGGAGCTGGGCAGCGTTGGCGGCAATGAAGCGGCCTTCGCGATCCTTGAAAAAAACGGCGTCGGGCAAGCTGTCCATCAGGGTGCGGAGGAGATTGCGTTCCCTGGCCAGGGCCTCCTGCGCCCGCTTGCGTTCGGCTAGCTCCCGTTGGGTCTCCTCGTACAACCTCCGATTCTCGACCACCAGCCGCTGCCGGTCAAGGACCTGCCTTACAGTAGCCAGCATCTCGTCCATGTCCATCGGCTTCACGATGTAGGCTGCTGCCCCCCGGTTCAGAGCCTGTACTGCACTCTGAATAGAAGCATAGGCCGTTACCAGGATCACGGCCATGTCGGGTTGCCTTTCCCTGAAGGGGCCCAACAAGTCCGTCCCATCCACGTCGGGCAGCCTGATGTCAACCAGGGCCAGGTTGAATGACTGGCCCTCCGCCTTTTCCAGGGCCTCGCGACCGGTTGCGGCCGTGTCAGTCTGGTAGCCCTTGGCCATGAGGAAGCGCGCCAGCGTTGCGCAACTGCACGCGTCGTCATCAACGATCAGGATCGCCCCTTTGTGACCCATCTCTGCCTTCCTTTTGATCGAGCTCCGGTCTGCCCTCACGTGACCGGACGCTCACTCTTCCACATCTCGTGAATCGATTCCCGCACCTGTGTAGCGTCGAAGGAATTGCGCGGGGCACGGCAAGCCGCGGGGTCATCTTCGGCCACAAGAGGGTATGCAGCAGGTCGTCGCGTGATGCTCCCTGCGCCTGGTGCGCTGGTGGCCGGGCCTCTGTCCTCGCTCTCCGAGCACTGCCGAGCTGCCTGCGCACCTCATGGCGTGGAGAGAAGGGTCGCGTCAAATCGAGCCTGTAGCCCAGGGTTACCATAGCTCTGCCTGCTCGCCCGGGGCTGCGCCGGGCGATTCCTTGGCCCCACGATAGAGCTTGGTCTCGTGCATAAAGCTGTGCTCTGTGAAGCTGCTTGAATCCTCGTGGGCGCGAGCCACGTGGTCGATGGCTCCTCGCGCATCAGCGTCCAGCTTGTCAGCACCGTGCAAGACGATGGCCTCCAGGGTCATGGGCAACACTGGCGAGCCATTCTCCAGCCGGCCGTGATGGGCCAGAATGGCGTGCACAACCCTCAGGCGCAGCTCGGTTGGGAAATCCGGCAGCTCATCCACATGACGCTCAACCAGCGATGCGCTCACGTACACGTGCGCCCACATAGAGCCCTGGTTTGTCTTCTGGAAGCTGATCGGGTCATAGGTCTGCAACTTGCCCAAATCGTGGAGTATTGCCAGCGTCAGCACCAGGTCGCGGTCCAACTGGGGGTAGAGCTCGCAGGCAACGAGTGCCAGCCGAGCCACGGCAAGCGAGTGCTCCAGCAACCCTCCTACGCAGGCGTGGTGGTAGTGCTTGGCAGCAGGCGCACGGCAGAATGCCTCGTGGGTTTGGGCGTCGCCAAAGATCGACGATAGCAGGCCCGAGAGGTGAGGGTCCTGGATGCTGGCCAGGAGGGCATCGAGCTCTTTGGTCATCTCCTCGAGGGGACGCGTGGCGCTGGGGAGAAAGTCCTCCGCATCGAGAAGCCTGGCGGGCGCGATTCGGTCGATGTTGACCTGTAGCTGCCCCTTGAATTCAGCCACACGCCCTGTCACCTCGACCCCTTTCGCGGTGACCAGCGAATCAGGCACATGGGCAGGCACATCGAAATAGACCCCGGCCACCGCGCCGCTGCGATCTGCCAGGGTAACGTGAAGCATGAGACTGCCAGCACGGGTGGTAGTGACGCGTTTATCGCGCAAAAGGAACAACTGCTTTGTGAGGGTCATGCCCAGCCTGAGCTGAGCGACGCGTATGCGGGGCATCGATTTCCTCCCGTTGCCGCCAGGCATTATACCACCAAGGAGCAGAGACGACAATAACGCATATTCCAGGGTGTCAAAAAAGGCTGATAGGGGTAGCCATCACCCGGTAGGGGCGATTCGCGAATCCACCCTACGCTCTCAGGCCCTGGACTCGAGCACCCGTTCGTAAACATCCAGCGTCTCCTGGGCCGTGCGCCGCCAAGAGAACGACGCGGCTCGGGCCAGGCCACGTTGGGACATCCTCTCACGCAGGTCTGCGTCCAGCAGCACATCGCGAAGGACTTGTCTCATCTCCTCCACATTCTCAGGGTCAAAGTACCTCGCCGCGTTGCCACCCACTTCGGGCAGACTAGAGGCGTCGCTGGCGCAAACCGGGGCTCCGCTGGCCATGGCCTCGAGCACGGGCAAACCAAAGCCCTCCCACAGCGAAGGCAGTATTGTGACCAGCGCTCCGGCATAGATCGCGGGCAGGTCGGCGTCGGCCACGTACCCCGGCATCACGATCCGGTCGCGCCACGGCAGACCCGCCAGGTGCCGGAAAAAGTCCTGGTAAAGCCAGCCCTTCTTTCCAACCAAGACCAGGCTATCCACCAGTTCCTGGGCCAGTAGCGGGCCACAAGCATCGACCAGGCGAGTCAGATTCTTGCGCGGTTCGATCGTTCCCACAAAGAGGACGTAGCGTGGGGGGAGCCGGTAACGTTGCCGGATGGCTCGTATGCGGCTGGGGGCTTGGGGAGCAAAGTGCGACGCGGCGGCTTCCGGTATGACCGTGATCTTGGCGGGATCGATGCTGTAGAACCTCTCCAAGTCGATCTTTGTGGCCCGCGAGACGGCGATGATCGCGGTGGCCTTGGCGCAATAGAGGGGCATGGTTGCGCGCAGGTAGTGGTAGTTGAGAGGTTTGTGGTACTGGGGAAACCGCTTGAAGACCAGATCATGAACCGTGAGAACGGTGGGGATGCGCTCAAACGGAGGCAGCAGATGCTCGGTGGCGTGAAACAGAGATCCGCCAGGTAACATGCGATCCATAGGCCAGTGGATCAGATGCCTCGCCCAGACGGTCAGCCGCCAGGGCCTGTAGCCCCACCGAACGCCGACTGGGGGTCGGCCCTCCCAACCTGAGAGAGGGCTGCCGCGCCCGAGACTGTTCTGAAAGATGCCCAGACGCTCCCCGAGAAGTGGCTTGAGCTCGCGCACCAGATTCTCGGCATACCGCTTGAGCCCAGCCTTGGCGTGCACTGCACACGAGACGTCAACGTATATGGTCATTCCTGGCTCCTCGCCCGCGACTCGGCGCTGCGGTCGTCGCTTGGCTTCCGGAGGGCAGCCCTCGCCCCGCCGGCCGACCGTGGCAAAGAGAAGTCGATGCCGGGGAGCCGGCCACTGGGCATCTTTTCTTGTAGCGTTGGCCAAACACTGCTACAATGTCAAGGAAAGAGTTCCGAGGAGTACACATGGATCTGGTCGGTCTCCTTCGCAGGGTGCCGCTTTTCAGACTCCTCTCGGATGATCAGCTCGCCCTGGTGACCAGCATCAGCGAGCAGCATACCGTCGCGCCCGGAACAATCCTATGCCGCCAGGCGGACCCGGGAGTCAGATTCTTCTTGGTCGAGAGTGGCGAGGCTATCGTCCACCACGTCGATGACCAGGGATTCCGGCGACCGGCTGGCATGGTTCGTGCCGGCGAGTCGTTCGGGGTGACCTCACTGTTGCTCGGCGAGCCGCGCGATGCCACCATCACCGCCGTGACCGAGATGCGCCTATGGAGTATAAAGCGTCCTGACTTCCAGGAGCTGCTCGCCCGGCATCCTCGACTGCGACGCGCTCTCTCGATCCGGGAGGACCTACTGGCCAAGCTGCGAGCGCCATGCTACCCCTGGGCGGAGCCTGATGAGGTGGTCGTCTATCATAGTCGGCGACACTGGATTGTGTTTGCCCCCTGGATCGTCCTCCCTACGGTTGGGGCACTGGCCATTGTCCTTTCTCTCAGGACATTGGCGATGCGCATGGCGACCCTGCCCAGGATGACCTGGTTGCCTCTTCTCGCCCTGGGCATCTACGTGTTGATTGTCCTTTGGGGCTGGATTGACTGGCGCAACGACTATTTCGTGGTCTCTTCCCGGCGGATAGCGCATTGCGAGCGCTCCTTGCTTCGCCAGTCTCGCGAGGAGGCTCCCATCGACCGGGTGCAGAACATCAAGGTGCGACGCGGTGCTCTTGGCGGGCTGCTCAACTATGGCGATCTCACTATCACCACTGCCGCCAAAGTGGGTGACATCCACTGTGACCGCATCCCCCACCCCGAGAGGATGCGGGAGGCGATCTTTGCCCAGATTGGTCGCCTGCGAGCGATACGACGCGCCGCTGAACGGCATCTCATTCGCGGCCAGCTGATGTCTCGCATAAACCTGGAGAGCGCGAGTCCGCTGCTCGACGATAGCCCCGGCGACCGAGGCCCCATAGACCATGGCCAGGAACCGGCGTCGCCCGACATGCAGCCCAGAGGGCTTTGGCGGGCGGTGACCAGGCTGGCAGACATCCCGCGCACGCGCATCGAGACGCCCGAGTCGGTCACCTGGCGAAAGCACTGGGTGTTCCTTGCCCTGAGCGTCATTCCCGCCTTCGTATTGAGCCTTGGCCTCGGCATCGTCACGTTCCTGGGCTTTTCGCCTCAGCAGGGCCAGGCGACGGCCCGGCTACCGTTCTATCCCTACGTAACGCTCTTCCTCACACTGCTGGCGGTGGCCTGGCTTTGGTGGCGATCCGCCGACTGGGCCAACGATCTGTACATCGTTACCAGGGCACGTATCATCGACATCGAGAAGCGCCCCCTCTTTTTCGCCCAAGAACGGCGAGAGGCCAGTCTGGCGATGATCCAGAACGTATCGCTCAGGATCCCCAATCTTGTTGCCAGAGTGTTCGACTACGGATATGTGCTCGTGCAGACGGCCGGCTCAGGCGACTTTAGCTTTGACAGAGTACCGAACCCCCGCGAGGTGCAGCGCGAGATATTCCGACGCATGGAATCGTATCGAGAAGCAGAACACATGAAAGAGGCAGCTCGGCGGCGCACCGAAATGGGAGAATGGTTCACCATCTACGACAGCCTGCGTCACAAGGAAGAGGCAGACAGCCGCCGTGCATCCGTTCCGCCGAACGACGACCTTCGAGAGCCATCGACCGACTCTGATGACGGCCGGGAGACCCCGGAATCACCTCCCAGCACCGCGCCTCGCCTGGAATGAGCACGCCCTGGCCGCGGTCAATGCTGCCTGACGAGAAAACGGCGACAGCCAGTTGGCCTCGCCGTCTTGCAGAGACGCCTCAAATGGAGTCGGTTCCTTCGCCCGCGCCAAAAGCTGTTCAGGCGGAAGCGACGGGATTCGAACCCGCGATCTTCGGCTTGACAGGCCGACATGTTAGGCCACTACACCACGCCTCCACTATGCAGAAATGATACCACAGTCGCAACGATTCGCCAAATCCAGGGCCGTTGGCGAGCGTTTAAAGACGGTGCCCAGTGCACGAGCCTTTCGATGCCCTCTGCCTTGGTGGCTTGCGCTGTTTGATGGTATAATCGACTTGCCTTGACAGAGCTGTGTCCCCGATATTGTTTGTCGCCCAGTAGCGGCCTGATGAGAGCCTGACACGCGTTGGCGGTTCACCGGCCTGCTCTGGGCGTTGTAGAGAGTAAGGAATCCACGTGGCGGTCATTCGAGTGACTGACGTGTCCAAGTGCTTTCGCCTGCGGCCTGGGCAGTCCCGGTCGTTACAGGACTTGCTAGTCAACGCATTCCGGGGGCGCACGTTGCCCAGAACCGACGAGACGCTGTGGGCCCTGAAGGATGTAACATTTGCGGTCGAGGCAGGCGAAACACTGGGCATCATGGGCCCCAACGGGTCGGGCAAGAGCACTTGTCTGAAGCTCTTGACCCGCATCATAGAACCTACGACGGGGAGTATTGAGGTCACGGGTCGAGTATCGGCGCTACTAGAGCTGGGAGCAGGATTTCACCCCGACCTGACTGGCCGAGACAACGTCTTTCTGTATGGCTCTGTGCTTGGCCTTCGCCGTCGGGAGATGGCGCGACGCTTTGACGACATCGTCAGCTTTGCAGAGTTGGAGCGCTTCATTGACGTTCCAACCAAGTTCTATTCTTCTGGCATGTACGTGAGACTGGCCTTTGCCACGGCCATCAACGTGAGCCCGGATGTTCTCCTCGTTGACGAGGTGCTCGCGGTGGGGGATCAGAGCTTCCAAGCCAAGTGTCTCGAGCGCATTCAGGAACTCAAGGCGCGCGGCGTCACCATCGTATTGGTCTCTCACAGCCTTGATGCGGTGCGGACCCTGTGTGACCGGGCGATCTGGCTGGATCGTGGCATACTCCGCGAGGACGGTCTCACCGATCTCGTCGTGGCACGCTATCTGCAAGACGTGTACCAGAGGGACGAGATGGCTGGCATGGCGGCCCTCGAGGCTGTGCGCGGCGTAGCGGCGGGGCCAGAGGGGGGCGTTCGCCCAACCGAGCAGCCTGACTCTCTGCAAGACGAGCAGGAACGCGATCGTGACCCGCTGGCGCGCTCCCGTAGGCACTGGGGATCGCGGGAGGCCGAGATCGCTGATGTGTACTTCCTGGACAAGGATGGTCGGAAACGGCTATCGCTAACCACTGGAGAGCCAATGGTTGTTGTGGTACGCTATCGCACCTCGATGCGCATTGAGCGTCCCATGTTCAGACTGGCCATTCATCGGAATGACGGCCTCCAAATCAGTGCCGCCAACAGCGTGCTGGCCGGCCTTGATCTCCCCTTCATCGAGGGGGAAGGGGAGGTCTGCTATGCAATTGACGTCTTGCCTTTGGTTGAGGGCACTTACTATGTGACCGCTGGGATCTACGATGCTACCGGAACTCATGCATACGATCACCGCGCCCTATTCCATAGATTCAGAGTGCGCGGGGGAGTTGTGACAGAGCGCTACGGTGCGGTCTATGTTCCGGCCCGCTGGGAGCACCTGCCCGGTCCTGGAAGCATGGCCAGCGCCGGCGGCTGATCGACGGACCACAGCCCTTCTACGCCAGGGGGTGCCCTTCGTGGCCTGCTTTTGCAGCCGGTCTCGCGTTCGAGGATGTCGCGGGGGCAAGAGATGTGGGTCACCCTGGTAAGTCCACGGCGTATCCCGCTTGGTGCCACCCTGCAGGCTCGGGTATAATGGCGGCTAGTGGCGGGCTTGGGCAAGTGAGGCAGGCAGTGCTGCTTGCCGTTGACCGCGAATGAACGATTCGGTTGCCATGGTCCTGGAAAGGGCAAGAGCACGGCTGTGAAGAGCTCCGATCCTTCCGCCGTTCAGGCTATCATAGCCCGGCTGCAAGAGGAAATACGTTGCCACCGACAGGGTCCGGCGCGATCCTCCGCTACGCCCGGCTCGGTTCTCTTGTCCAGGGTGCGCGAACACCAAAGGGTCAACAGTCACCTCCCCATTGGGTGGCCTGTGATGCCCAGGGGCCTGATCCCCAAACTGGTGGCCTACGCGAAAAAGATCACCCGGCGCCTGTTGCGCTGGTACATCAATCCTCTCGTAGACCAGCAAAACGCCTACAACGCGGCCGTCACCGATGCGCTGGCCACGCTGGGCGCCCAGAACGATGGGCTTGCCTCCCAGTCGGAGGCACTGGCCGCGCGACTGGAGCATGGGCAGGGGGAGGTCCTCCTACGGCTTCAGCGGCTCGAGAACTGGTGGCGTGACGGGGCGCCTCCACTGGTGGTCCAGCCACCAGCTCTGCAGGCAACGCCCGCGCCAGAGGGAGAGGCGATGGATCTCTTTGTGCTCGCCGCCAGATACCGCAACGAAGAGCAGCTGCGCGCTCGTCTCACCGACTATGACGACCTCTTTGTCGCTCTGCTCGATGCAGGCCGAGGAGATGATGACCTTATCGGGCCGGTCTTGGACATCGGTTGCGGTCGGGGAGAGCTGGTAAGTCACCTCACTGAGCTGGGCCTGCGGGCCTACGGCATTGACATCGACGTGGATGCTATCAGACTTGGCCAGAATGCGGGGCGGGACGTGCGCGAGGCTGATGTCTTTGCCCACCTGGGCGACCTCTCCGACAACAGCCTGCTGGCCATCACGCTGATGCAGGTGATTGAGCACTTTGAGATCGACGACCTGCTCCACCTCTTCAAGCTGGCAACCCGAAAGCTGGTCCCTGGTGGCTTGATTGTGGCCGAAACGGTCAATCCCGTCTGCCTTTGGGCCCTCACCAACTGGTACCTGATGGATCCCAGCCACCGGACCCCCCTCCATCCGGAGACGACCCGGTTCCTGGCCGAGCAGGCCGGTCTAGAGCAAGTTCAGATGCGGTTCTTGCACCCCGTGTCCGAGCGCGGTCGGCTAGGGGCTTTGCCGGAAGTGGGAGAGATGCCGGCCATGTGGCCACTAGTCGAGCGCATCAACCGCAACATCGGGCAGCTCAACCGCTTCCTCTACGGCCCGCAGGACTATGCGGTCATCGCGCACAAGCCCGAGGTGTAGAGGATGAAGCCCTTGCGCATCGCCATTTGCACCGGTTCGATTCCGTTCGTCCGCGGCGGTGCCGAGGCGCTGACCGACATTCTGGCCGAGCAGCTCCGCCAGAAGGGCCACGCTGTCGAGATCATCAGCATTCCCTTCCGCTGGTATCCCAAAGAGGAGATCCTCAAGGGCTACCTGGCCTGGCGCTTGATAAACCTGGACGAAAGCGAGGGCAAGCCCATAGACCGGGTGATTGCGCTCAAGTTCCCTGCGTTCGTTGTACGCCACCCTCACAAGGTGACTTGGCTGGTCCAACAGTTCCGCCAAGTGTACGACCTGTTCGGCACGGAGTACAGTCACTTTGACAGCTCGGAGCAAGATGCGGAACTGCGACGTGTCATCCGGCACATAGACACGCACACCCTCAGCGAATCCAACCGCATCTTTGCCATCTCGGATAACGTGAGGAACCGGCTTCGGCGGTTCAACGGGTTGGAGTGCGAGACGCTTTATCCACCCCCAGCGCTGGATGGCCGGTTCTGCAACAGCGGGTATGGTGACTATGTCTTCACCATCAGCCGACTGAACCGAATGAAACGGGTAGACCACCTCATTAGAGCGCTGGCTCAGACGCGAACGCCGGTGTGTTGCCGCATCGCGGGACAAGGTGAAGAGCTGGCCTCGCTGCAACGACTGGCGAATGAGGTGGGCGCTGCAGATCGCGTCGAGTTCTTGGGATACGTCAACGACAAGGAAGCCTTGGCCCTGTATGCCGGCGCATTGGCCGTCTACTACGCCCCGTTTGATGAGGACTATGGGCTGGTGACAGTGGAAGCCATGAAATCCCAGAAGGCGGTCCTGACTACCAGCGGGAGTGGGGGCGTGCTGGAATTCGTGGAGGATGGGGTCACGGGGTTCGTGACCCCGGCTGGGGATGCTCTCGTCCTGGCCCGGCGCATCGATGAGCTCTACGAGGATCGGCGCCTGGCCGAGCGGATGGGGAGAGCCGGCGAGCCAAGAGTGTCCAGTATCGACTGGGATATCACCATCGCAAAGCTGCTGGAAGCGTGATCGGGCCACAATTGGGGCTGTTCTGTGCGGGGAGAAGTCCAGGTGTGCCCCACGCCTGGCGTCGCCGAGGGCAGCGGCCTCGGCCCGGCGAGTCACAAGCATTTGGTGGGTGTGGTTGCGGAATGGGCCAACCGTGTGCAGAAGGAGCATCCTGTCATGCCGCGTGTGAGCTTTGTCATTCCTTGTCACAACGCTGAACGCTTCCTGGGCGAGGCGATCCAAAGCGTGCTGGAACAGGACTATGACGACTTTGAGGTCATTGTGGTTGATGATGGCTCGACAGACCATACCCGGCAGCTTGTCGAGACATTTGATGACCCGCGCATGCGCTACATCTACCAGGAGAATCGCGGCCCGGGCGGGGCGCGTAACACAGGCGCAGCCGCAGCAAAGGGTGGCTATCTGGCTTTCTTGGACGCCGACGACATAGCACTGCCCCACAGGCTGACTGCCCAGCTCGGGGTTCTAGAGGAAGATCCCACGCTATCCGTCGTGGCGAGCGGATACGTCTGGATCGGTGAAAGTGGCCAGCGCATACCCTGGAACGCCCATTCCTGGCAGAGGTGGCCCGACTTGAACGACCTGGGCAGTTGGCTCTTCGATTGCCCCCTCGTGCCCAGCGCGACATTGTTGCGCCGCGCTTCTTGGGAGGCTATTGGGGGCTTTGACGAAGAGCTGGTGGGGCCAGAAGACTGGAACCTTTGGATGCGATTGGTCTTGACCGGTCATCGCATGATCTGGCACCGTGGTGTGGTCTGCTTGTATCGCTGGCGGCGCGCCAGCCTCTCTCACGACGCCCTACGCATGTCCAGAGATTGCCCAGAGGCTCTGCGTCGAGTGCTGGCCCGGCCCGACTTTCCTCCTCACTTGCTGGGTCTGGGTAGGCAGGCTCTGGCGATCAGACACCTAGACGGTGCCAAGCGCTTGTATGCTTCTGGACTGTGCGAGGAGGGCATGAGCGCGCTCGACAGCGCGCTGGCCCTGCATCCCCAGCTACTTGATGGCCTTCCCTCTCGCGTTGAGGACGAGATCGTTTCCACCTGCTTGGATCCCTTGGTGGCGGAGCCCATTTCACTCCTCAGACACATAATCGATCATCTCCCACGCAGCGCTGGTGCTCTTGGGGCCCGGCGACAGCAGATGATCACCCGTTGCCACGGGGAACTCCTGGCTCGCGGCCTTCGTCAGCGACACTACAGGCTCGTGCGCAAGCACCTGTTGCCCGCGCTCATGATGCAGCCGCGCTGGCTCTTGGATCCGGGGATGCGGGCTGTTGGCCTGAGGGCCGTGAGAAACTGGGTGGGCCGCCGCGGTCGGGCCTCGCGCGGAGTGACTGGGAAGGACGGCCATATGGCAGGCGAGCATGTCGGGGTCGCCTCCCAGTCTTCGTGCCTCTCAGAGAGGGCGCAGACGCAACGGGCCATGCGCGCCAGCCTAACGTCGATCGCCGGCGCTGCCCTGGCGGACATGGGCGTCGCTGAGGCCAGCGCTCCACTGCTTGAGTCCATTGCCCGCACCATCCATGGCCTGGAGCACCACGATCTCGAGAGCCCCTCACGATGATGCCAGCAGTGATTCTGCCCGTGCTGGTGGCTTCGGCTCTCGGGCTGGGTCGGCTGCTGGCTGGTCCGCTGGTTCGCGCCCCCATGCACAGCTTCCTCGAACGATGTCTGCTCTACTGGCTGCTGGGCGTCATCGCCTTTTCCTGGGTG
>DATKWG010000173.1:0-7535 GCA_035529675.1 Anaerolineae bacterium | reverse complement strand
CCACGATCCTGTCGGGGATGTCCACACCGGTGGTGTCGATGCTGTTGCGGAACTCTGTGGTGTGGTTCACCTCGTTGACCAGCAGCTCGCCCTGGGCGCTCTCCAAGATGTCTATGGCTACCACCCCGCCGCCCACGGCCTCAGCCGCAGCCTGCGAAAGGGCGTCAATCTCCGGGGTGATGGGGCAGTTGCTGGCCAGGCCGCCACGGGCCGTGTTGGTGATCCAGTGCTCCGACGTCCGGTAGATGCCGCCGATGGTCTCGTCGCCCACCACAAAGGTGCGGATGTCGCGCTGGGGCTTGTCGATGTACTCCTGGATGTAAAAGACCGAGTGGTGATAGGATCCCAGGACGGCCTTGTGTTCCAGGATGGCCTCGGCGGCCTCGCGGTCGTTGATCTTGGAGAGCAACCGGCCCCAGGAACCGACTGCGGGTTTGAGCACGACCGGATAGCCCAGGGTCTCGATGGCCAC
Source organism: Anaerolineae bacterium (assembly GCA_035529675.1). Lineage (GTDB taxonomy): Bacteria > Chloroflexota > Anaerolineae > UBA1429 > UBA1429 > DATKWG01. Next base: position 7,063 of record DATKWG010000173.1, on the reverse strand, counting down.
CAGCGCGCTCTCTGGAGTGTAGGCCATCAAGGTCCGCGGGGTGGGCACATTATTGGCGATGAGCGCGCACGTGGTGGAGAACTTGTCGCCACAGACCCTGACCACCCTGGCCGTGTTTACCGTGACCACGCCCCAGGTGTTGAGCAACTCCAGGATGTGGATCGCGCGCGAGTGGTTGATGCACCGTTCGATGATGACGTCGTAAGAGCGCATCTGGCTGCTATCGTGCATATCGAAGACGAGCTTGCGGTCGTCCAGGCGGTCCACGACGATGCCCCGCCTGGCGAAGACCTGGAGCAAGAGTTTCTCCTCCACGCGAACGCGCGATAGAAGCATTCCCACTTTCATGACACATTCGATCCTTTGTGGCAAGGTTACGAAATGGAAGCCCCAACCCTGGTTAGGGCAGTGGCTCCAGACCACCAAGACGTAGCAGAGTGTTCAACAGGCTCTTGAATTCAGGACACAGGTTGGCAGCGATGGTCAAATCCTCTCCCTCCAAGATCGCCGCCATCTCGATGGTCTTGGTGTACTCGCGCCTGGGCCTCGCCAGGCGATACAGCTCTACTAGCCGATGGGAGGGTGGATGAATAAGGTCTACCTGCTCTGGCTGGGCACCCGGGGCGGCGCGATCTACGCCCACACGCTTGCAGATGGCTTCCCAGTAGGGCAGTAGCCAGGCTTCTACCTCATACTGCGCCGCGTGGGCAAAGAAACCGGAATTACCATCCGCGGCGCGTCGGAGGTAGTCCTTGGCCTCCGTGGCCGACGAAAACCTGGGATAGACATCTATCAGGCCGATAACGGCTGATACCTGGCTGTCGCAGAGTTCCAGTCGGATGCGCCTCCGAAGCCTGCTTTCGTTCAGGGTCATGATGTCCTTAGTGCGCAGGGCTACCTTCGGATGTTCCTCCGCTTCCGCGCGTCTGTCCAGGAACCGCTTGAGATGCCGCTTCAGAGCTGCTTCTGTCTTGCCCTCCACAAGCAGCACTATGGTCACGGCCGTCCCCCGAGCGTGCCCATGAGCCAAAGCTCACCCAGCGTGTATTCGCGCAGCCAATGAGAGAGATCCAAGCTATGCGCCCATGTGCAATGTGTCCTGCCATCGACCTTGTCCAGCACAAGCACTTCGTCCGGTTGAAGCCAACGCACAAGGTCCGCGGAGTGGGTCGCAACGATGAGTTGCCCACGGGCGGAAGCGTCCTGTAGCAGCTCGGCCAACAGCTTGAGCAGCTCGGGATGCAGGCTCACTTCCGGTTCATCGATCAGAGTTATAGGGGAGACTTGCGGCGAGAGCAACACCGTGACCAGCCACAGGAAGCGCAGTGTGCCCTCCGAGAGTTCGCTGGCATAAAGTGGCCTGGTCAAGTCATCCTGGTGCCAGGCGAGAGCCACCTGCCCAGCGCCGACGACGGGAAACTCCAGACCGCGAAACTCTGGGAAGCCGAGGCGCAGAACCTCTTCTATCCGCTCATAGACACCGTTGTGCGTGGCCCGCAAGTTGTAGAGCGCTGAGTACAGGTTCTCGCCGTTGGCCCCCGGGCTGGTGGTGGGCGCAAGAGGCTGGGGCAAGCGTACCACAGAGCGCGGTGTAACGTCGAGAAAACTGAAGAAGCGTGTCCTGGAAAGCATGTTCCGGAGCGCTTCGGGTCCTGCGTACATCCGGGGAATCTGGGCCAGAGCCAACTCTGTGTGGTCGTAGTCCCAGCTCGGACGTACGAATCCCTTCTGCAGATCGAGGTCAAAGTAGCGCACGTCGTCTGCATGGGCATCAATGTAGCGAAACGGCTGAGGAGCGCGGGGATCATAGTGCCACTCCAGTTCTTCGAGTTGAATCAGATAACCGACATCGCGAGGAGTCAGTTGGAAGCGATAATACATCGGCGCTTGGCCTCTTTCGCTCTCGGCATCTATGGTCAAATCGACTTTCAGGTGATCAGGCCCATCGGGCGTCTTGGAGAGCACCGCGTTGAGTCCCCCTTGCTTCTCCAAAGACTCGGAGAGCTTCTCCTGGGTCGCATCTCGCAGAAGCTGGAAGATGTCAAGGACAGAGGTCTTTCCAGAGCCATTGGGGCCGATCATGACATTCAAAGGGTGAAGAGACAGAGTGATGTCCACCAAGCTGCGATAGCCTTCGACACACAACTTGTTGACCCGCACCGGTTGCCTCCCTTCGCATCAATGCGGAGTGCTCACCAGATCATGCGCTCCGCTTCTCCGTTTTCACTCGTTGGATAACGGCCTCAACGATTTGCGCCGTGGTGGCTGTGCCTCCCAGATCTGGCGTCCGCGGACCTTGGCGCAACACACCCTCTACAGCAGCCCGCACGCGCCCAGCGGCGTCATCTTGACCCAGATGGTCCAGCAGCATGGCCACGGCCAGAAAGGTGGCCATGGGGTTGGCGATCCCGCGACCGGCGATGTCGGGCGCCGAGCCGTGCACGGGCTCAAAGATGGCGTGCTCATCACCCATGTTGCCCGAAGGCGCTAGACCCAATCCGCCGACCAGCGCCGCGGCCTCGTCTGAGAGTATATCACCAAAGAGGTTGGTGGTCACGATGACGTCAAAGTGCTCTGGGTGGGTGATCAGGCGCATGGCGGCCGTGTCCACCAGCAATTCCTCGGCACGCACTTCGGGGAACTCTTTGGCCACGGCGAACGCCGCCTGCCGAAAGAGCCCGCAAGTGGCCCGCAGCACGTTGGCCTTGTGCACGATGGTGACCAGACGGCGACGCCGAGTGGCCAGTCGGAAGGCCATTCGGGCGATGCGTTCCGAGGCCGCCCGGGTAATGACCCGCTCGGTCACCGCCTCGTCGCCATCGGTGCGCTCGCGTCCGGCGTAGAGCCCCTCGCTGTTCTCGCGCAGGATGATCATGTCGATGCCTGGGCGGGAGGAGGGGATCGGCCGCGAGCGGATGGGCCGCACGTTAGCATAGAGTCCCAGAGTGTGCCGCATGGCCACGATGGGGCTAGAGTATCCGGCGACGGGCTGCAGCGGGGACGAGACCGCGCCAAAGAGAGTCGCGTCGGCCGATCTCACTGCTGCTAGTGTCTCCTCGGGCAAGGCTGTGGCCAGCCGTTGGAACGCATCCCAGCCGGCCACGGCCTGAGTGAACTCGAAGGGAATCCCGGTGGCCTCCAACAGGCGACGGCCAGCGGGGATCACCTCGTGGCCAATGCCGTCTCCTTCGATGAGACAGATGCGGTAGGGCCTCATGGAGCGTGCTGCCATGTGGGGTCGCCTCCATCTGTTGTAGAGATTCGCATTGTTTCATGCACTGCGAGAACGATAGAATGCCGACCCTTGCGAGCCAGACTCGATAAGAGCCTGTCTCAGCCCTCATCCCCCAGAGGCAGCTTTCCATGCCGCCGGTAGTACTCCACGATGCCCCCCTCCTCCCATACCCGCCGAAGCCACTCTGGCGGAGCCGGCAATCGAATCGGTCCGGTCTCGGTGGCCAAGGCCGACGACGCCAGGTCCAAGGTCACCTGCTGCCCGTCGCGCAGGACGCAGGTGAGATCGACCTGGAACAGAGGCAGGCCCAGGTTGAGCGCGTTCCGGAAGAAGATGCGCGCAAAACTGGGGGCAATGATGGCAGCCACTCCCACCACCTTGAGCGCCCTGGGCGCGTATTCGCGCGAGGATCCGCACCCAAAGTTCCCCCCGGCCACGATGACGTCCCCGGGCTCCACCTGAGCGGCGAACTCGGGTCGGGCCTCGATGAAAGGATACTTGCCCAGGTCGGCCTCCGAGGTCATGTAGGGCGCGTAGCGGCCGGGAAGGATCTGGTCCGTGTCTACGTTGTCGCCAAAGAGCCATACTCTGGCCATACCTGCGTATCCCTTCGCTCGACCTACAGACTTGCCGGGTCGGTGATGGTGCCGGTCAGCGCGGTGGCGGCGGCAACCTCTGGTGAGGCGAGATAGACCAGGCTCTCAGGGGAACCCATCCGCCCCCGGAAGTTGCGGTTGGCTGTGGAAAGGCAGACCTCACCCGCGCCCAAGACGCCCATGTGCCGCCCAATGCAGGGGCCACAGCCGGGAGTACCCAGCGTTGCACCCGCCTCCAACAGTGCGGTCATGGTGCCGTCGGCGATAGCCTCAACCAGTATGCGGTGCGAGGCCGGGATCACCAACATTCGCACGCCCCGGGCCACCTTTTCTCCGGCCAGTATCCTCGCCGCCGCGCGCAGGTCCGACAGCCGACCATTGGTGCAGGTGCCGATGAACACCTGGTCTACCTGGACATCGTGCAGCTCGGCCGCTGGACGAACATGGTCCACTTCTGGCGGGACGGCGACCTGCGAGGGGAGCGCTTCCAGATTCACGTGGACGGTGCGGGCATAGCTGGCACCCTCATGGTGCGCCAGCCAGTCGGGCGAGTCGAACTTCTCCAGCACCTCGCCGGACGGCAAGATGAGGCCAGCCTTGGCACCCAGCTCGGTGGACATGGAACAGAGCGTTATCCGGCCATCCAGGCCCAACCATTCGACACCCTGAAACTCGACGGCCTGGTAGGTGGCGCCATCCAGCCCCAGCTTGCCACAGAGATAGAGACTGAGATCCTTGGCGCTCACCCAGGGACGAAAGGAGCCGTGTACGAGCACCCGCAGGGTCTCTGGCACCCGCAGCCAGGTGCGTCCACTGGCCAGAGCCAGAGCCATGTCGCGGCTCCCCACGCCGGTGCCGAAAGCACAGACCGCGCCGTAGGCCGTGGAATGAGAATCGATGCCCAGCACTATCTGGCCGGGCTGCACCAGGGCCTGTTCGATCATGACTTGGTGACACACCCCAGAGCCAGCGTCGAAGAAGTGGGTGATGCCTTGCTCAGCCGCCCAGCGGCGCACCAGAACCTGGGCATTGGCGGTGGCCACCGAAGATGCGGGAGCCACATGGTCTATGATGACGGCCACCCGATCGGGATCACACAGTCGGTCGGCGTGCAGTTGGCCGCGCAGGACGTCGATCACCTCGGGGGCGAGCGAGTCGTGTGTCATGCAGCGGTCAACCTCCACGATGATCAACTCCCCCGCGCGCACCTCTCGCCCCGCAGCATGAGAGAGGATCTGCTCTGAGAGAGTAAGACCCTGGCCCCAGGTCACGTGGTCATCCCCCCATCTCGCTCGTCTGCCCGCCAGCTACGCAGAATGGCGTCAACGTCGCCCAAGCTGATAGGCTTCTGATCGGCGAGCTCTTTGATGTGTCTGGTGGCCGCCTTGATGTCTGCGTCAGGGAGGTGCAGATTAAGCTGATCGGCCCGAGACTTGATGGCGTTCCAGCCGGTCAAACGATGGGCGATGCTGATGTATCGGGTCATGCCAAAGTCCTGGGGGGCCAGTATCTCGTATGTCTCAGGGTTGTTCAAGATAGCCTTGGCGTGAATGCCCGCCTTGTGGGTGAAGGCGGTGATGCCAGTGATATAGTTGTTGAAGGGCACGTCGACCCCCACCATCTCGGCCACCATATTGTCCAGGTCGCGCATCATGGTCAAACGATACTTGGTGACCAGAGAGCGGTCGGTCGCGTATAGTCGCGCGATGAGTCCTCCCAGGGGGGCAATCCCGTTGCGCTCGCCGATGCCCAGAATGCTGGTATCCACGTGAGTTGCCCCGGCCTCCAGGGCACAAAAGGCATTGGCGATGGCACAGCCAGAGTCGTTGTGTCCGTGAAACTCAATGTCGCAGGATACGTGCTCCTTGATCTCCCTGACCAGATCGTAGACCTGACGAGGTGAGGCGATGCCCACCGTGTCGGCCACGCCCACCCGGCTGACCCCGAGCGCATCGACCGCCTCGTACAGTGCCAGGATGTCGTCCAGGTTGCTTCGGAACGAGTCCTCGGTGCTGAAACGCGTTTCCAACCCCTGATCGAGGATGTAGCTCACCACTTCGCTGGCCATGCGGCGGATCGTGGGGATGTCCTTGCCATGGCTGAACTCACGGAGCATCGAGGAGGTGCCGATGAGCACATCGATGCCATCCACCCCGGTCTGCACGGCCAGCCGGGCATCGCTGAGGGTGCAGCGCACATGGGTGAGCACCCTGGTCTTCAGTCCCAGCCCGGCGATCGTCCTACAGTCTTGCAGGCTCTGGGGCGACGCGGCCGGCGAGGTCAGCTCGATGTACTCCACGCCGAAGGCGTCCAGGGCTCTGGCGATCTCGACCTTCTGTTCGGTGGTGAAATCGGCCCCAACGAATTGCTCACCTTCTCGCAAGGTGGACTCGATGATGTGAAAGTCTTGTAGAGACATGATTCACCTACTCTCCCCAGTCCTCTTCTTCCTCCGGTGCCAGGTCAAGGGTCAGCGGATCAAGGCCAACGACCTCCAGTTCCACTCCACAGTCTGGGCAATCGACGATCTCACCGTCGATGACATCCTCCAGCTCGATCTCGGCTGCGCATTCGGGGCAGCAGGCCTTCATTCGTCTCACTCCTTTCTCGTGCTGAGCTCTGCAATGCCTGATCTGATACACAATAAAGCAGCTTCCCCCTCTGGTCTGAGGAAAGCTGCCCGTCAATCGAGCCACTGCGAGGCAAGAGCGATCCTAGCCAGACCAGAGGTCCGGTTTGGCCTTAGACTTGCTCCGCTTGCCGACGAGGGCCGTCAGCCCAAGCCCTCCGGCCTGCAACCTGGCAACAGCGTCGGCTCCACCCATGGCTCGATACCTATCCCAACCCACGAAACCCTCGCGAACGATCTACAAATAATGTAGCACAAAACGAGCACCGAGTCAAGAACCAAGAGTGGATTACCCCGCAGCAAGCTACGGGGCGGAATGGCACTTCCAGTGAAGCAAACGGCCCCTGCACGTCGTAGCCATCAGCGGGGTAACGCGCGTCGGTGCCCGGGTAGAACAACACTCCGTCGCCATTGAGGTAGTTGCAGCCCGTCTCACCGAGAGTTTCGTCGGAATCGTTCAGCTCGCCAAAGGTTGGTCAGCGCCTCTCCGCCAGCTCCTCTTCGTACCCTTTCATGGTGGCCAGCTCACGGGGCAGGTGTTGCTGGTATGGCTCCCAGTTGATCCACTCGCCACTGAGGTAGCCCTCGTAGCCCATTTCCATG
>DATKWG010000172.1:0-15452 GCA_035529675.1 Anaerolineae bacterium | reverse complement strand
ACATCGACCCCATCACGGCCTATGCGCCCAAACAGGACGAGCATGTGCTGTGCGTGCCAAGAGACGATGCTCCCCTGGTGGCCCAGGTATTCAAGATCAGCAGAGACCGGTATATGGGCAAGCTGTCCTTCGTGCGTGTGTATTCGGGAGTGATGCGTCGCGGCATGACCATCCTCAACGCGGCCACAGGCCAGAGCGAACGCGTGGGCCGGCTAGTGCGAATGCACGCCGATCGACGCGAGCAGGTTGAGGAGATCCGAGCCGGTGATCTTGGCGGCCTGTTGGGATGCAAGTTGGCCACCACGGGTCAAACCATTAGCACGCCGGAACGTCCCCTTGTGCTAGAGCGAATCAGCTTCCCCGATCCCGTGCTGAACATCTCCGTGGCCACCAATGGATCGGGCCGCGACAAGTTTGAGGCGGCCCTGCGCCAGCTCTCAGAAGAGGACCCCACCCTCTCCGTCCGCCACAACGAGGAGACGGGCGAAACTGTCTTGTCCGGGATGGGCGAGCTGCATCTGGAGGTGGTCATTGATCGATTACTGCGCGAATTCGGCGTGGATGTGTCTGCAAGAGCGCCCCGGGTGGCCTATCGTGAGACGATCAGTCGCAAGGTGTGCGTTGAGGGGCGCCAGGTGAAGCAGACCGGAGGGCACGGCCAGTACGCCGTGGTCGAGCTTGAACTGGAACCCCTGGCCCCAGGCACTGGGTTCGTCTTCGAGGACGCCATCCGACGTGGTGTGGTGCCCAAGGAGTTCATTCGCGCCGTCGAGTCGGGCATCGTAGAGGCTATGAAGGAAGGACCCCTAGCCAAGGCACCTCTGGTGGACATCAAGGCCACTCTCGTGGACGGCAAGTACCATGAGACCGATTCCTCCGACATGGCCTTCCGACTCGCAGGTGCCTCTGCACTTCGAGAAGGCGTGCGTCGTGCCGGTCCCCTGCTCTTGGAGCCCATCATGAAGCTGGAAGTGGTCGCGCCTTTGGACTATACTGGAGACGTGATCCGAGACCTCAGCAGCCGCGCTGCCAAGGTGACGCGCATCGAACTCACGGAGACAGGGGTGCAGGTCATCACCGCCCAGGCCCCACTGGCTCGCATGTTTGCGTATGCCACGAGCCTGCGCTCGGTGACCCATGGTCGAGGCACGTTTATGATGGAGTTCTCAGAATATGCGCCAGTGAGCGAGGAGGCGCTACAAGAGGTGCTCCAACCCTCGTACCCTTGAGCTTCACCGAGCGAAGCAGAGGGCCCCAGTCCCAATCCTGCATCTGGAAGTACGAACGGATGAGGTGGGCCTCGTAGCCTGTTCTCCAGGGAAGTGACGACGTCCTCTTTGGCGGAAGTGGCCTGCACTGGCGGGTGCGTTCGGCTTGTCCATGGCGACTGTTCTCTTGTACCGGATAGCGACGCTGCACCTGCTCCCATCATGGCGGTGTGGCCGTATGGATCAACGGGCCACCTGGCTCGGGCGACACGGTTCCGCACCATCGACAAGCCGCTGCAGGGCCGGAGGTTGGATATGCCCCCTGCCAACATCACGCCGGCCCAGGCGGAGAGGATGAATGGGCCAGAGGTGCACAAGCGCCTCAACGCTTGGGGAAAGGGCTCCAAGTGGTGTTATCTAGGTTGACGGCGCGTTGGCTCTCGGACATAGTGTCGGTGAAACACGTGAAGTTCAGAGTGTAGCGTCGATCTGCAAGATGTGGGTATGATGTTCAGGGACTTGTTCGTTGGAGTGCTCTGCTGTAGGCCATGAAGATCTTGACCCTGAGCGATGTGGCATCAGAACTCGTGTACAGCCCGAGGATCGCTGAACGATTCGGCGACATCGATGTCGTGCTGAGCTGCGGTGACCTTCCTTTCGACTATCTGGAGTATGTGGTCACCATGCTGGGGAAGAAGCTGTACTACGTGTATGGGAATCATGCACAGGGTAAAGTCATGGCGATGGACGGTAGCATCAGAACCGGCCCGCAAGGGTGTGTGAACATCCATCATAAGATAGTGAACCATGCTGGGCTGCTGATTGCCGGGCTAGAGGGTTCGATGCGCTACAACGAGAGAGAGCATCAGTATACCGAGCGCCAGATGCGCCACCTCGTCAGAACGATGGCTCCTCGTCTCTGGTGGAATGCGTGCCGCTATGGTCGGGCCCTCGATGTGCTCATCACCCATGCCCCACCTCGTGGGATCCACGACGCGCAGGACCTTCCCCATCAGGGGTTTCGCGCATTTCTCACTTTCATGGATCGCTACAAGCCGCGTTACCTGATACACGGTCACACGCATCTTTATCGCCGGGACTCTGAGCGCAAGACCCGATACGGTGGCACTACTGTGGTGAACACCTACCCATACCAGGTCGTTGAGATCGATGAGACCACCTTGGGACGCGGGCGATAAAAGTGCCGCAGCTACGAGTCTCACCGCGAGCGCAGTCGCCGAGCAATGAGCGCAATCATCATCTTCCGCCTCCCACTGGGACCCGTGCCATGCCGGTGGTCGCTCATTTTGAGTGGGTGAAACACTGTGTACGATCCGAAAGCCCATTTTGGTCAATCAGCCATACAAGACTACGCCGCAGCACATCGGCACGCCAGGCTGCGCCGCATCTGGGCCAACCTGACTGGCAAGAGCACTAGTCTGATCCCCTTTGAAGACCTCAAGAAGGCGCTGGGACTGCTCATTCAACGTTATCGCGGCGTACAACCCGTGCCCCTCGACAAGATCATCGGGAGCTTTGGGCGCAGCAACGATTTTGACCGGGCGTTCCTGCCCACCCAGCAGCATTCGCGCCGCAAATGGCTCAGCGTTGACTCGGCGTACCTGAGGGGTGTGACCCTGCCGGCCGTCTCCCTGTACAAGATCGGCGATGCCTACTTTGTGGTTGACGGTCACCACCGGATCTCGGTGGCCCGGGAGAAGGGACAGGCATTTATCGACGCCGAGGTCACCGAAGTAGAAAGCCGGGTGCCCGTTAGCGCCGACATGACCGTGGACCAGCTCGACCGCCTGGCCGCGTGCCGCAAGTTCCTGGAAGAGACCAAGCTGGACAAGCTCCGTCCCGATTCTGACAAATGCTTAGGCTTGAGCATGCCCGGTGACTATGCCAGGCTCCTCGATCATATCCGCGTGCACAAATACTTTACAGAGACCACAGATTCTCGCGAGCTGACCTGGGAAGAGGCCGTGTGCCATTGGTACGACCACGTCTTCATGCCTCTCGTAGAGGCCATTCGCCAGAACAAGCTCCTCGACGACTTTCCCGGGCGCACGGAAGGGGATCTCTATCTGTGGATCATCGAGCATGCCTACTACCTATCCCAGAAGCTGGGCCGCGACCTGGCTCCTTTGGAAGCAGCCAAGGATTTCGCCCGGCGCTTCAGCCGGCGCCCAAAGCGCATCTTGGATCGAGCGGCCAAGTATGTTCGGAGCCTCCTCGTTCCGGGGGAGCTCGAGCCAGGTCCTCCAGCAGGGGCCTGGCGGCAGGCCCGCGTGGAAGCAAGCCATCGAGACCATCTGTTTGTGGACATTCTGGTAACCCTCTCGGGAGCTCCCAGTGGTTGGCTGGCCCTGAGTCAGGCTGGCGAGTTTGCTCGCCGCGAGCAGGGGACACTTCGGGGCCTGCACGTGGCCACCTCCGACGAGGAGGAGGCCACGGCGCATGGGCGAAGCATACTAGAGGAGTTTTCGTACCGCTGCGAGAGCCTGGGAGTCAGGTACACGGCCAGCCTGGCGGTAGGCGACATCCAGGCACAGATCATCGACCGTAGTCGTTGGGTGGACATCATCGTGATCAACCAGCGCAAGGTGCACGGTCGTTGGGCTGAACGTCCCTTGGGCACCATCTTTCAGACAGTGGCATCCCAGGCAGCCTGTCCCATACTCGCCGTCCCTGGCACCCGGGTGTTGCCCCTGAAGCACGCGCTGTTGGCCTATGACGGCAGTCCGAAGGCCAGGGAAGCCCTCTTCGTTCTGCGCCACCTGCTCACCTGCTGGCAAATCGAGGGCACCATATTGACCGTTGAGAGTGCGCGAACCGATAGCGACTTGCTTGACCTGGCCATCCGATACATCCAGGAATCTGGAGGCCATCCGGTGTGCAGACGTTACGAACATGGGCGGCCAGGTGACGTGATTCTCCAGACTATGGAAGACACAGGGGCCGATCTCCTTCTGATGGGCGGCTATGGCCACCAACCACTGATCAAGGCCTTCCTTGGAAGCGCAATGGACCAGATAGTCCGAGAGGCGTGGTTCCCGATGCTGATCTGTCGCTAGTGCTTGCTTGCACAAATACCCGATATTTGGCCAGTTTGTGGTTTGTACTGGTGCAAACCGGCATAGTGCGTTCTTTCTTTGAACTGAACACGGATCTTCCTTGGAACTGAACAAGGACTTTCGGTCTCGAGACTTGTGCCCCGTATGGGGCACTTGTTCGGACTGGCACAGACTTGTGCAAGCAAGTACTAGACGGCCATTGCTACCAGTAAATACGAGCGCCGGCCCTCATAAGGTTGGTCGCCCCTCTCATCTTTGGAGGACTGACCCACTGAAAACATGGCATGTCTCAGGCAGTCTCAGGGCAAGTATCATGTTGATTGTGCCCAGACCGCCGGCTTAGCCCTCGAAGGATGGCAACTCCTGGTCGTCAAAGTACCAGGCGCCCTTGGTGGTCAGGTACTCTTGCGTTCGATCGAGGAAGGCATAGTGCTGGTCTTCCGCGGTGGCCAGGTACTCCCACATGGCTTTCGCCTCTGGAGATAGGGCCTTTCTGGCTGCCTGGTCGTAAAGCGCGTATCCTCGCCGCTCGAAATGCTTGGCCATTTCCAGGGCCTGCTCATCGGTGGCATCATCGGGAATCAGTTGCCCGGCAACAGGGCCCTGGGGAAAAATGTCGGTCGGGTTCACCGATGCGGCCATGGCTCGCGCATCTTCCACCGAAACCCAATCCCTGTCTGCCGTAAGGGCCGCATACTGGCCACACAAGATGTCCAGGTGCTGGCGCTCCTCGACGACCAAGCTCTGGAACACTCTTTTGCCATCCCGGGCCTCGGTGCGCCTCACGGCCTCTTCATAGAAGCGCTGACCCCAGATCTCCGTGCTCATTCCCAGTCTCAGAGCCTCGAGTGCTTGTTCTTTGGCCATTCGTTTCATTTCCTCCTGGGGTGAGGGCAAGCCTCGGCGCAGCTAGATCCACCCACCCAGCGAAACCAGCGATTCGTAGTTGCTCATAAGTAGGTTGAAGTGGGTCATCTCGGCATGGGCCAGCCAACGGTACATTCGATTGCCCGCTTCGTCCTCGGTCTGTTTGGCGGCCGCGCGATAGAGGTTGTGGGCTCTCATCTCTATCTCCAGGGCGACGTGGAGGGCCTCGAGCTGGTTGGGATTCACCCCGATTCTCTCTTTCTCCCCTTGTCGCTGGGGTGGAAACAGCTTGAGCTCGAGGTCTATGTCCGGGACGTCCAGCTCGCGCAGCTCCAGGAAGGTGCCCTCCCTTTCAATGGCCTGCAGTTGGCGTTCCACTGTCTCCAGATGCATCCTTTCGTCATCGGCCAGAGACAGAAACATGGCCCGCCCCTTCTGGTTGGCCGTTTCCCGGGCTGCCTTGAGATAGAACTCGCACCCTTCTCGCTCCAGCTTCAGCGCCTGGCTCAGGGCCTGCAAGTCCCTGTTTCCGGTTGCCATCGGAATCCCTCCTTGCATATTGACGGAATCGTGGCATCGTGCTGCTGCACGTTCGATCGCAAGCGTGTCCCGATCTCGCGCTCTCGGGCCCGGTGGACCTGCCCCAACGGAACTTGGCCCCTCGTCGAGGATGGCAATCCCCAAGTGCCAGGATAGCCCACCGCCGACCAGCTGCCACGGGCTTCAAGGCAAAGGAACGAAGTAGTATTGGTTCGAGAGGTATAACTCGGCACTATTCTAACCATATCCGACCCAGCGTCAACCAGCCCGCAGACCCTGGCCTTCCAATTCGGACCGATGCTCGGGTCAAGCGGAGAGCAGGATCTCACAACCAGGTGTTCCCCGTCCCCTGCGACACGATCACGGTCGGTTTGACGCGAAGGCCGTCTCCGGCGACCAGCACCCATCTCCCACCGGCGGGCCAGCTTCCCCCTACAAGCCATCTCCGCCTTGGTGATGATCTCGTTCCGCCCGTTCTCGGGGTCGCACAAGACCAGGGGGCGCACCTTTTCCAGGCGGTTAAGCTTCTTGCAGAGGGTGTGCGTATCGTCCATCTCGGAGCTGTGGGCGGTCTCGGCGACGCGCTTGGCCAGCCTCCTCAGGATGTCCGCGTCCCCTCGGGTTACCGACAGGTCGGCAGGCGTGAAACCGGTCTGAATCTTGCCCAGAGCGGTCTGATCCAGTCCAGTTGACCCTCCTTGACCGTAACCTTCCATTTCGTCCTGTCCTTTCGGGAGCAGTTGCCCGTCCTGGCGCAGGTATTTCCGCCATCAGTTTGCCAGAGATGCCCCAGGGTCGGCCAGTGTCTTTGCCACGACCTGGGAGCGGTCACTTGGCCCAAGCCTAACCCTTCGTTGACTACTGCGACTGTCGGTGCTACCATCGGGATGCGGGGAACGTCCCGTCGTGCGTGGCTATGACAGCATGACGCTGTCACTGCTGCGTGCGAGAGCAGCGAACGCGCAGCGCCGTGAATATGGGCAGCCACCTCTCCGAAGCTCGGTAGAGGCATCGGCGGGCACCGGTGCAGTGTCGAGGCCCGCGATCGCCTTAGGATCAACTCGGCTGGTGGCCAGAAAGGGGGCATTTCGTGGGTGGAATGTTTGGCGTGATCTCAAAGCAAGATTGCGTTTCCGACCTGTTCTACGGAACAGATTACCATTCTCATCTTGGAACAGAGTATGGAGGGATCGCCCTGAGAAACCCAACTGGGTATGACAGAGAGATTCATGCCATCAGGAATACCCAGTTCAGGTCTGCATTCGAAGATGACGTTGGAAGAATGGGCGGCACCAGGGGTATCGGAGTGATAAGCGACTATGAGCCGCAACCGTTGTACCAAGAAACGCCCCTTGGCCGATATGGAATAGCCACTGTTGCACGGATCAACAACCTGGACATGCTGGTCAGCCAGGCGTTTGAGAAGCGAGCTCATTTCTCGAGCATGAGCAGAGGGGGGGTGAATCCCACAGATGTTGTGTCCTATCTCATCAACCAGGGGGCTACTTTCGAGGAGGGGATCGAGAATGCCCAGGAAGCCATTCAAGGTTCGTGCTCGCTCCTCCTGTTGACGGACAAGGGCATCTACGCTGCAAGGGACAGGCTTGGCAGAACGCCGCTGGCGATTGGGAAGAAGGCGGGCAGCTTTGGGGTAGCATCAGAGACGTGCGCCTTTCCCAACACCGGCTTCCAGGTAGCATACCACCTGGGACCCGGAGAGATAGTCCTGATAACAGAAGACGGCTTCGAGCAGATAGCGAAACCACGAGATAGAATGCAGGTATGTGCTTTTCTGTGGGTCTACTACGGCTTTCCGGCGTCAAGCTATGAGGGAATCGGCGTTGAGGTTGTGAGAAACAGGAGCGGGGCTGCCTGTGCACGAAGGGACATCGCCGATGGTAACGCCCGCGTTGACTCAGTCGCAGGGATACCTGACTCCGGAACGGGCCATGGCATCGGGTATGCGGAGGAGGCAGGCATTCCCTTCAAGCGCCCCTTCGTCAAGTACAACCCAACCTGGACAAGGAGTTTTATGCCTGAGGAGCAGGAAGTGAGAGACCTCATCGCAGAGATGAAGCTCATTCCTGTGAGGGAGCTAATACAGGGATACCGCTTGCTTTTCTGCGAGGACTCTATCGTGAGGGGCACCCAGTTGCAGGATACTATCCAGATACTCTATGACTACGGGGCGAAAGAGGTGCACGTGCGCCCTGCTTGCCCTCCCCTGGTGTACCCGTGTGAGTTCCTGAACTTCTCACGAACCAAGACGGCGATGGCCCTCGCTGCACGGAAGGCCATTAGTGAGGTGGAGCCCGGGAACGATGTGGACCTGGCAGAGTACGCCAGAGAAGGCTCAGACAAGTATCGTGCGATGGTTCACAGGATAAGGCAGAGACTTCGATTGACGTCCTTGAGATACCAAACTATGCAAGATATGGTCGCAGCAATCGGTCTGCCAAAGGACAGGCTTTGCACTCACTGCTAGGACGCAAGCAGCTACTTCTGAGCCCTAATCCTGACTTTCTCCGCGCAGACTCGAGGTGCTCGGCGATGGTGTCGATAGGCCTTGGATCTACACCATCAGGTCGTCTCCAGAGAGCGATCGGGGAGGAGCCTGGCGGCACAGGTGGGAGAACAGGGTGATGGATCTCGGCAAGCTGGGCGAGTCGACCGTCATACCGTCAAGCGGCCTGTCGTCACCGTGGAGCCGTGACCATCTCTGAAGGGAGGAGGCAATTGCATGGCTATGCCAAGGAGTAGTGCAGCAGATCTAGCCAAGGAGGACCAGGCGCATCTGATCCATCCTCTCTATCACCCGATCGATCACACCAAACCGCAGATCTGGGTGAAGGGAGAGGGAGCGACCATCGAGGATGCCGATGGCCGGCAGTTCATCGACGGGCTTGGCGGACTCTGGAACGTGAACGTCGGGCACGGGAGGAAGGAGCTGGCCAGGGCAGCAGCGGAACAGATGACTGCCCTGGCCTACTGCTCCTCCTACGTCGGTTCCTCAAACGTCCCGGCCATTCTCCTGGCCAAGCGTTTGAGCGAGCTTGCCTATCCCAGCCTCAACACCGTGTTCTTTACCAGCGGGGGGGCAGAGTCGAACGAGAGTGCGTTCAAGACGGCTCGTTTCTATTGGAAGGCAAAAGGGAAGCCGGAGAAGATCAAGTTTGTCTCTCGCTACCACGCCTATCACGGCGTAACCCTGGCCGCTATGAGTGCAACTGGTATCCCCGCCTACTGGACGATGTTTGAGCCCCGTGTGCCCGGTTTCATCCACATCGATCCCCCGTATCAGTACTATTTCGACAAGGCGCAGGAAGGCGAGACGATTGGCCAGGCGGCCGCTCGGCTTCTGGAGGAGGCGATTCAGCGGGAAGGACCAGATACCATAGCTGCCTTCATCGCGGAACCGGTTCAGGGAGCCGGAGGTGTCATTGTTCCGCCGGACGATTACTTTCCCAGGGTTCGAGACATCTGCTCAGAGTACGACGTTCTCTTCATCGCCGACGAGGTGATCACCGGTTTCGGGCGCACCGGCAGGTGGTTTGCCCTCTCCCACTGGAATGTGGAGCCGGACATCATGGCCTTTGCCAAGGGGGTGACCAGTGGATACCTCCCCCTGGGTGGCATCATGGTATCCGACGAGATTCGCGATGTGATGCAGGCCGTGCCGCCAGCGAAGCGCTGGATGCATGCCTACACTTACTCCGGTCACCCCACCTGCTGCGCAGTAGCGCTCAAGAATCTTGAGATCATCGAGAGAGAGGGTTTGGTAGAGCGCGCAGCAGAGGCGGGCGAGCGGCTTCTTGAGGGCCTAAAGACCTTGTATGACCTCAGGGCAGTTGGTGAGGTGCGGGGTCTGGGCTTGATGGCCGCAGTGGAGATGGTTGCTGACCAGGATGCCAGGAGACGATTCGACCTTTCGGAGAAAGTGGGACAGCGAGTGCGAGAGGAGATGTTCGAGCGGCGACTCTTCACCCGTGTGCGGGGCGACGTGATCTGTCTGGCCCCACCTCTGGTAACCACAGATGAGCAGATCGATCGGATCGTCCAGATCGTCGGAGAGTCTATCGAAGCCGTAGTGCCAGGCAAGGCGTGATAGCGTGACATAGGCCACGGTTTATCGGTGACCAGCCTGCCGTTCCCTCCTGGCTCCTCCTCAGACATCCGTGAGCGGCCTGCGGCTCATGGATGTCTCTGACCCGGTGGACCCAGCCGAGATCAGCCCAAGGGCCATCAGCCAGGTGCCGTGGTGCTTGGGCCAAGATGGCGTAGCCTTCAGCCAGCGAGACTTGTCGCACCTTTCTTCGGGCATCTCCTCTTGGATGGCGCGTCTGAGTGGCTCCAGCGATAGGGATGAGGTAAAGATGGCCCTTGTCTCCTGGGCACTCTGTGCGGATGGTCGCAACGTCTTGTTGCACGTGGCCCTGCGAAGCGAAGAGTCTTGGGCATAGAGTGATGTTGGCACCAGGGTGTTAAGATCGCTTCAATCTACGACGCATCCGCCCAGCGTGGCTCCCGCACCCACCAGTGCATCGCCACCAGCGCTACCAGGTTGACTGCCGTGGTGAGTGCAAAGAGCCAACCATAGCTGAGGCTGGCCAACCACGCGCCCAGCAATGGCGCCACCATGCTGGCAAACCCCACGCCTGTGCTAGCCAAACCAACGTAGGTCGGTCGGCGCCCAGGTTCGCAGAATTGCATCACTATCAGAATACCCGAAACAATGATGCCACCCGCAGTGATTCCCAACAGGGCGAACACCGTATAATACCACGCCGGCGACGGGGCCAGCCAGGCCAGCGCAGCCAACTCCAGAGACAACTTGTGCCCAAACCGGTCGGCCAGCCACCCCAGGGTCAGATTGCCCACTGTCTGGCCCACCAGCAGGGCTCCCGTATAGACACCCACCGTGCTGTCCGGCACCTGCCAGCGCCCCACCGCCTACACCTGTCTCCTCACTGCCCGGCGTCGGGAACAGAGGCCTGTTTCGGGGATCGGTGACTGAAGGTTCATGCGCTCAGTTTGCCAGGCCCTTGACATGCGTGTCGAAGAACTGCAGAGAGCGTTGCAGCGCCATGGTGAGGTTATTGGAGAGGTTGTGGTTGTCATTCTCATACAAGAACAGCTCGGCCGTTTTCCCGGCCTCCGACAGCCGTGCATGCAGCTCCTCGGAATACTCGACCGGGACCGATTCATCGGCCGTGCCGTGGTGAAGCTGAAGGGGCCCCGACAGATCGCCCAAGTAGGACATCGGGCTGATCGCCGCCCAGAACGCCGGATTCTCCTCTGGCGAACCATACGTCTCCAACATGCCCTGTCGCCAACTGCTCCTGGTTCGGATGGGATCTGGCGTCAGAGTAGTGCGGTCCTCGAACCTACGTGGCCACCTCTCGAGCAGTTGCGGGTAGGGGGCAACCGTGCCCGCCCAGATGACTCCGGCCTTGACGTCCTCTGTCACCACCATCGCGCGCAAGGTGATGCCCCCACCCATGGAGTGTCCCCACATTCCGATCCGCTCGGGGTCGGCGCCCGGATATCGTTTCACCGAAGCAAGGGCGTTGAGCACATCTACAGTATAGTCCGGCGTGGCGTATGCGCTCGACGCGTCTCCTTCGGAGTTGCCGTGTCCACGATAGTCGGGAGCAATGACCATGTAGCCATTTCTGGCGAACACGTCCACATAGGCCACATAGCGCTGGGCGGTGCGGTACTGCGCCGGCGGGATATAGCCGTGATTGAACACGACAACTGGCCAGCCGCTTTCGGGTTTCTCGCTCTGGGGCACTGTCAACAAGGCGAGAATCTTGAGCCCTTCCGACAGATAGGACGCGATGTAGCGGTCATAGTTGAAACCAGGGTCCAGTTCCTCCTCAATGGCGAGGTTGCTTCCGGGATAGGTCCGCTGGCGCATCACCTCGACCATCAAGGGATGGGTGGGAGTAGGTGTCGGCGTGGGCGTCGAGGTGTGGGTCGGCGTCGGCGTGTTGGTTGGTATCGCCGTCCAGGTCGGCCTGGGCGCGAGCGTCGGGGTCCGAGTCTCCGGCGGCCTTGACGGGACGCCCGTGGACGACGAGGCGCTCCGCGCAAGCCCGCAGGCTGCCATCAGGAGCGCCCCCAGGATCATCAGGCATCCGGCAACAAGGGACTGTGGCCGGGCGGACGATGGCGGAGATCCTTTTGCGATGACTTGGTGCATTGTTCGTCCCGTCGATATGTGTCTGGCCCACATGTTGCAGATGCACGCCGGCCTCTGAGGTTTGCGAGTTCCACCGACAGTATCCCTCGCTGCGTACCGATCATGGTCAAAAGCGCGTGTCCCGTCAAGCGGAAGGCGAGCCCGAGGCACCGCCAGCCCTACGGGTCTGTCTTGCGATCGCTGCGAGCCACTGTCCCCACCTTCATTGTTTCTGCCGTCCCACCAGGACCCTCTCGACACCCTCTTGCCAACGGGCAGCGTCTGGGCCATAATGCACCCGAGGCTGCCGGCAGCTTCTAGGAGGGCCACTACTGGCGGCCGTCGGCAGGGTGGCGCCGGTCCCTCGGGCTCGGGAAGTATCCGAGCCCGTCTGATGACGAGCTCGCTTGGGCGCTCAGGTGGCTCGCCAGTTTTCCCGAGGCGCGGAACCGAAACCGAACGGAGAGCAGACATGAGTATGCTGGGGCGATTCTCACTGACCGAGATCACGACTCAGGGTGAGAGCTGGCAGTCCGCAATCGACGCTACCGCGACGCTCGCGGACGCGCTGTTGACCTTGATGGAGAGGAATCGCGACCGCGCCGTGGTTTTCATCGGCTGTGGATCCACCTATTGCCTGGCCCAGTATGCCGCTCCCTTCTTTCAGAGGATCACGCGCAGGCAGTGTCGCGGCGTTCCCTCGTCTGAACTCCTCTTCCAGACCGATACTGTCGTTGCACCTGGAAAGCCGCCGCTGGTCATTGCCCTGTCTCGCTCTGGGGAGACCTCCGAGACGGTCATGGCCGTCGAGAAGATGCGTGCCCGAGGTAGCGATGTCTTGACCATCAGCTGCTACGAGTGCACGCCTCTTGCCGGGGCGTCCTCCCTCACCATCACGATCCCCGGCGGGAGGGAGCAGAGCTTTGCCCAGACACGTTCCTTCGCCGGAATGCTGGTGGCCGTGCAGGTCCTGGCCGCGATGACCGCCAGCGACGCCGCCCTGTTCAGTGCCGTCGAGAAGCTGCCCGGCCTGGCGCCGGGCATTGTGGAGCGGGCCAGGCCCCTGGCGCGGTCGTTCGGAGGCGATGAGAGCTACAAGAGGATCACCTATCTTGGCTCGGGACCACTGTACGGGCTGGCCAGTGAAGCCACGATCAAAATCAAGGAGATGGCCCTGTCTGTGGCCGAGCCCTACCGTTTCATGGAGTTCCGACACGGGCCGATGGCTCTCGTGGACCAGGAGCATCTGGTGGTTGCCCTGCTCTCCGATGGAATGCGCGAGTATGAGGTGGGCGTGTTGCGAGAGGTGAAGCAGAGCGGCGGCGCTGTCCTGATTGTGGCCAACGAGGACAACGGGCTTGGCAACGAGTTCGACGGCCTGTTTGCCCTGGGCACCTCTCTCCCCGAGCTGGCGCGAGGGGTGCTCTATCTGCCGCTCGTCCAGCTCCTGGCCTACTATCGCGCCATTGCCCGTGGCCTCAACCCAGACCGCCCGCGCAATGTGGTCATGGCCGTGCGGCTCAAAGGCACAGGAATGGCAAGGGAATGAGCAGCAGACCCTTCGATATCCTCATCGTCGGGGAGCTCAACGTGGACATCATCCTCTCCGGCGACGTGATGCCTCGGTTCGGGCAGGTGGAGAAGCTGATCGATGACCTATCCATCTGCACCGGAAGCTCGTCCGGCATCTTTGCCGCCGGCGCAGCCAAGATGGGGTTGCGCGTGCTCTTTGTCAGCACCGTAGGGGACGACCTCTTTGGGCATTTCGTGATCAAAGCTCTCTCCGACGCCGGGGTGGACACGTCGCTGGTGCGCGTCGATCCAACGATCAAGACAGGTGTGACGGTTGTCCTCTCCCGGGGCCAGGATCGTGCCATGCTCACCCATCTCGGCTCCATTGCGGCCATATCCGACGATCATCTGGATCCCTGCCGGTATGGGCTAGCACGCCACCTACACGTGGCCAGTCCCTTTCTGTTGGAGGGCCTGCGCGAGGCGATGCCCGCCATGATGCGGGCGGCCAAAGTCGCCGGGATGAGCGTGTCCTTGGATCCCAACTGGGATCCGGAGCAGCGCTGGGCCCTGAGTGGCTTCTTTGACTATCTGGACGTCTTTCTGCCGAATGACGCCGAGCTGCGGGCCATCGCCGCCCAACCCGATCTGGAGCTGGCCATCGCGCACATGGCCAGCCGTGTGCCGGTACTTGCCATAAAACGCGGGGCAAAAGGGGCCATCGGGGTGCGGGACAGAGAACGGATCGATCTGCCGGCGTTCCCCGTCGAGGTGGTGGACAGCACCGGCGCAGGCGACTCTTTCGACGCCGGCTTCTTGGCCGGCTGGCTGGGTGGCGAATCGTTGAAGCGGTGCCTGCAACTGGGCGCGGCCTGTGGCGCGCTGACCACGACCAGGGTGGGTGGCCTGAACGGCCAGCCGAGTTGGGATGGGGCCGTCGCATTTGTGCTCCAGCATCGGCCGTGAGAGGACGCGCCAGTGACCCAGGCCCAGGGCCCTCTGCGCCCGGTAGCTAGGGCCCGAACTTGGACAGACGAGACATCAAGAGGATGTCTGATCAAAGAGAGCGACGACTGCTGGGTGAGGTGAGTGTTGTCGTGAAGAGGAACACGGATCATGTTGTTGATCACATAGATCGCCGCCTGTTGCGCGATCTGGCCAGGCGAGTCGCAGAGATCGCCAACCTTCCGGTAATGGCCGAACGCCGTGAGATGTGGACGCGCCACAATCGCCTCGAGCGAGTGCGGCCAATGATTCTCGTCTTTCCCGAAGGCGCGTGGGGCGAGGTGTTGCCGCCTTCGGAACTGGAATGCCGGGACGAGAACGCTCGAGAGATCGAATGGATACTGAGCAGGGCCATCTACTACCATCAGCATATCCATGACGACACGGTGATTGAAGGCGAGTGGGTTGTTCGGAAACGGATCACGGACTCTGGCTGGGGCCTGGTTGCCAGGCGCATTTCCAGCGACGAGCCAACTGGAGCTTGGGCCTTCGACCCGGTCATCGAGGAGCCAGCCGATCTCGAGAGACTCCGATTCCCCGTTGTCTCCTATGATGAGGAGGGCACAAAGAGGGAGGTGGAACAGGCCCAAGACCTTCTTGGCGATCTTCTGGAGGTCAAACTGAAGGGGGTGTCGCGCATATCCTTTCATCTCATGAGCCTGTACACTGGCCTCCGAGGCCTGGAAAAGGTGATGTGGGACATGTGCGACAATCCCAACATGCTGCACGAGGCTATGGCCTTCTTCGAGGAGGGGCACCGTCGGCTTGTGGAGCAATACGTCGATATGAACTTGCTCAGCCTGAACAACGATGGCACCTATCACTCTTCGGGCGGCGTGGGCTACACCACGGAGCTTCCCAGGCCGGGCTATCACCCGGAGAAGGTGCGACCCTGCGACATCTGGGCCTCTGCCGAGGCTCAGGAGATGGCGCAGGTGTCCCCAGCAATGCACGCCGAGTTCATCTTGCCCTATGAGAAGCGGCTGCTCGCACCCTTCGGACTCAACGGCTATGGGTGCTGCGAAGACCTCACCGACAAGATGGATGATGTCCTCACCA
>DATKWG010000171.1:0-3550 GCA_035529675.1 Anaerolineae bacterium | reverse complement strand
CTAGCGGCCATGATCTTCGGCAACTGGAACCCCATCGGTGGCTTCGCGGCGGCCCTGCTCTTCGGCTTCGCAAACGCGCTACAGGTGAAGATGCAAATCCTTCAACCTGTGCTGCCCATCATCAACGCACCCATTCCCCCTGAGTTCCTCCAGATGGCGCCCTATATCCTGACCATCATCGTTGTGGCTGGAGTAGTCGGTCGGGTGAGGCCTCCCGCGCAGGAAGGCAAGCCGTACGAGAAGCAATGACCTGCGCCCCTGTGTGGCCCTGGCGTAGTGCGCCTGGGACGCGCCACTGGTCCCCTTGGGCCGCCAAGGGAGCGTAAACTCTGGCGGCCAGCCTTGTGTGGCGGCCTCAGAATGGCGTAGGGGCACGGCATGCCGTGCCCCTGTGTGTTGTGGCCAAAGCCGCTCAGCGAGAGTGTCTTGCTTGTCCCGCAAAAGCCCCGGTCCGCGGCGGGTGACCTGTCAAGGCCCGTAGCGCTTCATGCACAGCGGGACGTGAATGTATGATGGGCAGGAGCCGCTCAGCGGGTCGCAGATCCCCAGCAAGATACAATGCTCCGCTCTCTCCAGGGCGCCTTTGACTCGCTGAGGCACCGAGCCATCGGTCTCGTGAAAAGGTGCTAGCCCTACACCATCTACGGCCAGATCATACCGGACAGTGCCGGCCGTGAATACGCCCAACAGTTCGTCGTCTATGGTGTCGTGGACCGCGTTGTCTATGCGTTTCATGGCGCTGCTGAGCAGCCTGTCAGACCCTGACACCGTGCCCGACATAAAGAGACTGATCCACTGATCTGTGTCTACGCCGATACCCCATTCCCCCGATTGTGTGGCTGTGAGCACCGCCCCGTTGCCCGTCAGGCCTCCGACGCCGAAGATGACGTCGGCGTGCTCTGCCATCAGCGCCTGAGCAGATTGCGCGCCGAGGTCCGGAACGCTGAAGTTACCGACGTAGGTGACGAGGACGGTAACGTTGGGGTTTGCGCACTGGGCGCCATTCCTGTACCCGTCTATGTAGTTCGCAACGGGTGGAATATCCATTCCGCCTACGGCGCCGATGACGTCGCTGACAGTCATCATGCCCGCGAGAGTGCCGGCCAGGTACCCCACTTGGTCGGAGGCGAAGGTGATGCCCCGCAAATTGCTGGGACAGGTCTCATACGTGTAGTCTATGATGGCAAAGTCCGTCTCTGGATTGGCTACCGCCGTATTGGATATGGCATCGGCCGTGGCAAAGCCCACCGAGATGCAGAGCACGCTGTCGTCGGCGACGCACTGTTGTAGATTCGGTTCATAGTCGGACGCGCTTGTGGATGTATAGACGATTCCTACGATGCCCAACTCGTCCTCGGCGCGCAACAGGCCCTGATAGCTGGACCAATTGAAGGTCAGGTCGTCTAGGCCATTCTGGTCGGGGATGAGGCCGACCAGGGTTGCACAGGGACCGTTCACGTCGATGTTGCCCTTGACGATGCCCCGCTCGACAGAATCCAGCACCCGCCTAACGGTGATGGGCACAGAGGGGTCGGCCTCGTGGAATGGTGCCAGCCCCACGCCCGCTGCCGCCAGGTCATAGAGTACGCTGCCCGAGGTGAAGGTATGGTCGACGACGTCGGAGATGGTGTCGTAGACCGCGTTGTCTATGCGTTTCATGGCGCTGCTGAGCAGCCTGTCAGACCCTGACACCGTGCCCGACATAAAGAGACTGATCCACTGATCTGTGTCTACGCCGATACCCCATTCCCCGGATTGTGTGGCTGTGAGCACCGCCCCGTTGCCCGTCAGGCCTCCCACGCCGAAGATGACGTCGGCGTCCTCTGCCATCATCGCCTGAGCAGATTGCGCGCCGAGGGCCGGAACGCCGAAGTCACCGACGTAGTCGATGAGCACCGTTACATCTGGGTTGAAACATTGTGCCGCATTCTCGTAGGCGCCCACGAAGAGCTCCACAGGAGGTATGGCCATTCCGCCCACAGCGCCTATCACGTCGCTTGCAGTCATCATCCCGGCCAGCGTGCTGGCCAGATACCCCGCCTCATCGGAGGCGAAGTTCATGCCGCGCAAGTTGCTGGGGTAGGACTCATACGTGAAGTCTATTATGGCGAAGAACGTGCCAGGGTTGGCATTCGCCTTACTGAGGGTGGCAGCTCCCATGCCGAAGCCGACGGCGATGCAGAGATCGTTGCCCTCATCAACGCAGTCCTGGAGTCTGGACTCGTAGTGCGACTGCGTGTCAGAGGTGGTCGTGTACACCGTGCCCACCACGCCGAGTTCGTCCTCGGCGCGTTGCAGACCTTGATAGGCCGAGTAGTTGAAGGATAGATCATCTATGCCGCCTACGTCTGGCACCAGGCCAACTTTCACAGAACCAGCCTCGGCGCGGCGTGGTGCGATCACGGCCAGCGTGGCGGTCTGTAGCACCAGCAGCATGGTTACTGCGAGGAGAGCTGTTCCAATCCATCGCCATCTCTGGTCTAGTGATCTTGGCTGTGTAGTAGCCATAGGATCCTCTCTATCTGAGTCCATAGGGGGTCGGCGTGCCCTCCTCAAAGCAGACGCCCCCACCCAAAGCGGGCCGCCGATCCAGTGAAGACCGCCCGCCGCGGCAGTTCCGTTATCCGTGCCGGTGTCAGAGCGTGACACTATGCACTCGTGTTGCACGGACTGTTTAGGATGTGCAAGACACGAGACTTCTTATCCGACCGTGTGTTTTGTGCATAGGGACTATGGGCTCTTGGCTGAAGAATGTCAAGTGGAGAGCGCGGGCCGGCAAGGAAGCCATTGGCGGCACCCGCCGGTAGACATCCAGCTGTTCCGTGTGCGCCCGGTGTGAGCCTGACTGGCTTCCGTGGCGGGCGCATCTTGCACATGGGGCACGACATGCCCTGCGCTGCGAGGAACACATCCGATGGCGGGCCGACCGAGGCGTGCTGATCCGGGCTGCGCAGACTAGGGGATGAACTGCACGCTGTCCAGCATCCGCTCGAGGGTCGGGGCGTACTGCGTCCATTCGTCTTCCGCGGTGACGCCGAGAAAGAGATATCCCCAGCCGTCGTAGGCTACGCCGGCGACGAATCCCGTCACAGAAGTGTCAGCACCGCTGGGACGTCCCTCCACGTCGACGATCAGGCCTTCCTGACTGGCGATGACGAGAGGCGCGACGTCACTGGCAATGCCTCCTTCGTCGAAGGTGAGCGCCTCCAACTCTTCCTCGAACCAGTCCTCGAGAAAAGCATCTCCCAGAGAGGAGCCTGTCACCATCAGGGCTGCGCCAGTCTGCAGATTGCCGGAGTCGATGAGGTCGTACGAGGTGGCGAAGACCACCTGGTCGTGCTCCTCCTCGAGGATCCAATCCTTGGGATACCACATCTTCAGCCCAAGGTCCTCGCTGGTGAAGATGCCGGAAGGCTCGCTGAAGCGTACGCTGCGGAGCATGGCCTCCAGAGTCCCGCTATACTCTGCCCAATCCTCTTTGACAGAGATGCCCATGAACATGTAGGCCTTGCGGTTGTGCTCCACGGCAGCCACGAACCCCTTGAGCTGG
>DATKWG010000170.1:0-9315 GCA_035529675.1 Anaerolineae bacterium | reverse complement strand
ACTATCCCACCACGCGATATGATGATGAGTCGCGCACCGGGCTTCATCAGCGCCAGTTGGTCGGCCCCCAGCGACCCCCGGTTGCCGCTGGTGTAGGGCACGGTGACAACCACATAGTCCGACTCGCGCAGCAACTGGTCGAGGCTGTCGGTTCCCCTGAGCCAGGCCACATGGTCTGGCCTATCGGTGGGGAAGAGGTCCACGGCGACTATGCGCATATCAAAGGCCTGGGCACGTTTGGCTATGGCCCTGCCCGACGTGCCGAACCCGATGATCCCCAGTGTGCTGCCAGTCAGCTCGATCATCTGGGGTCCCAGCTCTCTCAGGCCCCAGCGGTGTTCCTGCTGCCGCAGGACGCAACCCCGAATCCCCCGGTTCATGGCCAGGATCATGGCCATGGTGTGCTCTGCCATGGACGGGCCGTGGCTCCCTGTGGCACTGGTCAGCAGAACGTCGCCCGCGGCCAGCTCCGGAATGGCCAGGAACCTGTCCACGCCCGTGCTGGGCGACTGTATCCATCTGAGCTTCTTGGCCGCCAGGAAGTGTTCCCGGTTGAGCCACCCCAGGTAGATGTGTGCATCGGCAATCTCCTGCCGCAGATTTTCCCAGTTCGCACAGTGGGCGAACTCGACATCGGGGTAGGTTTTCTCCACATCGGGCAGGCAAGTCTCCAGGCCGTGCAGATTGGGCCCGATCAGAACCTTCATGGCTTGCTCCTCCAAGAATGGAATGAGATGGGCCGGCTGATCGCAATGACCGGCCTGGCCCTCGGCTATCCGATGCGCAAGGATAAGCCGGTCGGCGCGACGTGTCAAGAGACCTGGCCAGAGGGGATGGAAATGGAGCCCACCGCTGAGCACCTCAACCCTGATGTCCTCGCGCACGGGTGCAACCGGTGGAGACAGCCTTCCGCTTCGGTCGCGGGGCGACCGAAGGCTCAAGGAGTGGGAGTGACCAACCCACTCGCACGCAGGAAACCGACGAGGCCATTGACGATTCCCAAAGCGACACGATCTTGTTCGCGGGTGAGCAGATAACGGTCTCCTCCCATGAAGCCACATTCGATGATGGCCCCAGGGGTCTCTGGTGCGATCCGGCGCAAGGCGTGATATTGGCGCATGTCCTCCGTGATGGTATTGGGATGCGGCTGGAGTCCGGTGGCCTCCGCGTAGCTCTCATACAAGGTGCTCACCAGAAGATCCTCCTTCTCTGGCGCCGATGAGTGGGTCATGCGGGCAACCTTGAAGCCGGACATCTCCTCTATGCAAGAGTCGCAGTGTATCGAGAGGAAGGCATCAGCCCGATATCCGTTCAGCTTGGGAGAGTATTCGGGCAGCACCTCGACGCGGTATCCCTGCTTTCTCAGGATTCCCCCTACCCGCCGGGCAATCGCCAGGTTGAGATCGACCTCCTCCAGCCCATCGGGACAGACCGCTCCCGAATCGCTCTGCCAGTGTCCTGCTATGACTCCCACCAGCGGGCCCTTTGGTCTTGATCTGGCGAGCCAGTTGGCCACCAAGGGCGTCTCGGAGAGGGACAACAACACCAGGCCCCCCAGGACAAGGAAAAGGAGAATCCTCACTGCCAGGGCAACTCTGTCCGAAACCGACCTGACAGGCTTTTCACGCCAACTACCGCGTCTCATGTCTTGTTCTCTTGCTCCCGCTCAGTTCCTGGCCCACCTTCACGCCGACCGTTGCACAACGCGGCCCACCAGATAGCCCAAGGATCCAGTCATGCCTTGTGCCCGGCCGTCACACAGAGGGAGAACGGAAAGGAACGCCAGCTTTTCGCGAGCATGAAACAAGTTCGCCGCCGATGCGAACCACTGCACAGGTCGGTTGGCAGTCTACCCCCAGGCCCACCATTGGTCAACAGTGCCCTCCCCGCGAAGCCAGTCGATGCCATCGGCGCTCCTCTGGGCAGGGTCGAGAAAGCTGCCACCCCAGTTCTCGCTCCACCTGTGATGCAGGCACGGGTGAGCCGCATAGAGGGAAGGCCAACAACCCCCATTTTGTGGATCTTGGACGTTGATATGCTTCGCTTCCACCGAGGGCGACAGCGATGGGGGAAATGCCAGAGTCGTTCGATACTCTCAACCTGGCCGACTTGACGCCATTTTGCCGGCCTGGTATACTTGATATGTAAGCAAGCGAAAGAACCACTGATTCGCTTGGGGAAAGAGAGTTCGCTTGCCGGCCCACAGGGGTGAGCGACGCCGACCGAAGGATGCGGGCATCAGTGACACGCTATCGCAAAGACTGCGACTGAGGGGAACAAGAAAAGGGGATAATGACAAAGCCCAGCAAGCAGAAAGTCGAAGTGGAGGGCACAATAGTAGAGGCGTTGCCCAACACACAGTTCCACGTGGAGCTTGACAACGGCCACAAGGTGTTGGCCTACATCTCGGGGAGAATGCGCAAGTACTACATCCGCATACTCTTGGGGGACCGCGTCCGGGTCGAGCTCTCGCCCTATGACCTGATGCGGGGTCGGATTGTCTATCGGTACAAGCGAAACGAAGTGAGAGCGGTAGACTGACCACTGCATCGCTGGGACGCAGCCCCAACACGAAAGTGGCGAGAACCGAAAGGGCACGAAAAAGCTGGTGGTTAGGGTGCTCTGTTCGGTCTGGGGTTGCGGTTGACTTGCACGATTGGCTATGCTATACTCGCTGCCACGAGGCGATCAAGGCCTCAGGTGCACGACTGATAGAGTTTCGGCGGAGAGCGCTTTGCAGGCACACAGACGTGAGCGGCGAGGCAATGATCAGGAAATGGAAGTCTTCGAGGACGCAACGCGCTTGGATCTTGCCCTCGCCTAGAGATCAGAAAGGAGGAGAGTATCGAGCGACACTGCGGCAACGGTTCTCACTGCCCGATCGTGCGGCTCATGAGCGGACGGTTTTGGCAATGCGCCCGGTGGGTTAGAAGGTCTCAGGCCCTGAGATCGAGAAGCCACTGACCGAAGAGTTCTGCTGCTCATGGCCCGACAATTCTGGCCGAGAGACGTTGAGCGTCAGCACCGGCCAGGCTATTACATCTGCACATTCGAGTTCCGAGAACAAGGAGGCCTAGATGGCTAGTGTAACCTATGAGCACGTATCCAAGCGATTTGGCGAGGTGATCGCTGTCAATGACATGAGTATCGAGGTCGCGGACAAAGAGTTCTTGGTCTTCGTGGGACCATCCGGCTGCGGCAAGACCACGTCGCTGCGACTGCTGGCGGGGCTGGAGGAGATCGACGAGGGCAGTATCTACATTGGCGACCGCCTGGTCAACGATGTTGCCCCCAAAGACCGCGACATTGCCATGGTGTTCCAGAGCTACGCCCTGTATCCCCACATGAGCGTGTACGATAACATGGCGTTCGGCCTGAAGCTGCGCAAGACGCCCAGGGCCGAAATCGAGCGCCGCGTGAGGGAATCGGCTGGACTCCTGGGGATCGGGGAGCTGCTCGACCGCAAGCCAAAGCAGCTATCGGGTGGTCAGCGTCAGCGCGTTGCTCTTGGCCGTGCCATCGTGCGTGAGCCGGCCGTGTTCCTCCTCGACGAGCCGCTTTCGAATCTGGATGCCAAGCTGCGCGTGGCCACACGCGCCGAGCTGTCCAAGCTGCACCAGCGACTTGAGACCACGTTCATCTACGTGACCCACGACCAGATGGAGGCCATGACCATGGCCACCCGCATCTGCGTGCAGCGCGACGGCATCCTTCAGCAGGTGGACACTCCTCAGAACTTGTATACACTTCCGGGTAACATCTTTGTGGCTGGCTTTATCGGCAGCCCAGCGATGAACTTCTTTGACGTGACGGTCACCGGCACCACAGACGAAATGTATCTGGACGGGGGCACCTTCAAGGTGCAGATCCCGTCGCCCGAGAGGAGAGCCCTTGCCGAATACCTTGGCAAGCAGGTCGTGTTCGGCATCCGTCCCGAGGACATCTCCGATCCCCAGTACACGGCTCCCGACATCGTGGCTGCGCCAGTCAACGGCCGCGTAGACGTCACCGAGCTCATGGGCAACGAGGTATTCCTGTACCTGCTGCTGGGCACGAAGAGCGTGATTGCTCGCGTTGACCCCCGTACGACGGCACGAGTGGGTCAGGACGTCGAAGTCCTGTTCAACATGGCCAACGCGCACGCTTTTGACCGGGATACGGAGATCGCCATCCGCTAGTGCCAGTTTGCTGCACACAAGAAGGGGATGGATCACATCCATCCCCTTCTTCCGTGCGTCCCCCTACCTGTTCCTCAGATGGATCAGCATCTCTACCATCACGACGGCCAGGGTCAGGAACCCACCCACCAGCAGACCGAGAGCCCCAACGAAGCGCAGGGCCATCAGGATGGTGGCAAGCGCAGCCGCCATCAGTCCTTGCCTGACGGCCTCGCCGAGAACCCATCTCCTCCCCAAGAAGCCCCTCGACCGAGCGTTGGCCGCATAGGCAATGGGTACCACGGTGCAAGCTATTGCAGACCCCCAGATCACCAGAAAGATCGCCTGGCTGGCCAGGTCCGGCGACCTGTAGTTCATGAACAAGGCCAGACCAGCCCAGAGCGCCAGGGCCATGACGACCAAGATGATCAGCGTTGCCCGTTGAAGCATCCAGAGTTCCTAGCAGACTACCCCTTGTAGGGAGATCATGGCGCGCGATGTGGGCGTTTCATGGTCAGAGCGTGGGCACCCTGAGTTTGGACCTCCACCATGAGGCCAGAGCCCCAGAGCATGAGGGCGCCGTGGCCACCCGTTCGTACGCTCGCCCGCCATTGCCTTAGAGGGGCCCCAACCAGTGTTGGCCCTGCGATCCAGGCGGTCGGCGGCCTCGACCTCATCCTTCCCCTGCCGCTTTCAGCAGGGAAGCGAGCTCCTCTTCCAGCCTCTTCTCGACGGACTGGTTGACATACAGAGTGGCCAATGCGCAGCCGTAGCAGTACTCCTCCTGGGGAAGGGAATCAAGTCCGGCCATCCCCTCTCTGATGCCATCAAAAACGCCTCCTTCGGAGATGCGGCCCAGAGGCAAGAGGTGGCGAATCGCGTGAGACCCACATCGGTACTGATAGCCATCAGGGGTGAACGAAGCCTGGGTTGGGGCCACGTAGCAGTGCCTGGCTAGGGCCAGCGCTCCGTAGCGGCCTTCGGAGGAAGCCAAGACGTAGGCGTCCAAACCGCCCCTGTGCTCGACCCGCGAGAAGGGGTTCGAGAAATAGCCAAACAAAGCCCGCCGCTTGTCCTGGGGCACCCCCAGCCTGGACTGGTAACTATCCCAGATGCGAGAGACCTGGGGCCATACCTCCTGGTAGAACCGTCGGAACTCCGCTCGAGAAGGCCTGAGCCAGTCGTTGCTGTCGCCACCCACTGGGATTGCGTGGGTAAACAGGTCATTGATGAACGGGTCCTGGGCATCCGCGGTCTGCTTGTGCTTGCCCAGGATGAAGGCAAGCAGTTGTGGAAACCGATCCAGGTTCTTGTTGGTCAAGACGCAATTGGTATGGATCCCAGGATAGGATACGCCCATGATATCTCGGGCCAATTGCACGTTGTAGATTCCGCGCAACACCTGGTCGAAGCGTGGCCCTCCCCGCAAGTAGTCGTGGAGGCCACGATCCGAGGTATCCAAGGATATGTGCAGCCTGAGCAGACCCGCCTTGATGAAGCGCAGCGCGATCTCTGGCGTAATCAGTACTCCGTTGGTATTGACGTTCACGCCCGCTCCCCGTTGAGTGGCGAAGCGGATCAGCCCGTCGTCGCCCCACAGGTCCTCCCCAAGGAGCAGGGGCTCGCCGCCGGTGAGGTAGACGTACGGCCCAGCATCGTCGCAACCCACGGTGACCTCCTGGATGATACGCTTCCAGCCGGCCAAACCAAGGGCCGATTCGAGCCAGGGCTGATTGCAGTACAGGCATCTGGGCTCAAAGCTGCACTCGGCCGTGAGGTTAAGGCCCAGAAAAGAGATGCAAGGGTCCTGGCCCGCCAACCTGTCGGGCCAGACAGATAGCTCGCTGAAGAGACGATCCTCGTCGGTACAGCCTCGCTCTATCAGCGCC
The DNA here is from genome assembly GCA_035529675.1 of Anaerolineae bacterium. Taxonomy (GTDB): domain Bacteria; phylum Chloroflexota; class Anaerolineae; order UBA1429; family UBA1429; genus DATKWG01. The sequence continues at coordinate 3,269 of DATKWG010000170.1, read as the reverse complement.
TGGGTTCTCTCCTGGTTGAACGCCAGGAGTTGGTCAACCACGGTCTTGATAAAGTCGCGAAGGCTGGCCGGCTCGATTCGCTCGGCCCTCACCTCGTCAACCAGCCCCGAGCCGAGCGTCTCTTGCCAATCGGGGGAACGGAGAAGGCGTTCAAGCTCCGATCTGTGCTCCGGCGTGTACCCGGTAAGGTCGATCGTGGTCATGGATTCACCCAAGCCTCGGCTGCAGAGGACCCAACCGGCAAATGAAAGCAGGCCCCCCCTTTTTTTGCGGGACGGCTCCAGGCCCAGGAACTGCTCCTGTGGCCGTTAGGTCGCGTCCAGCATCGATTCTAACGTGGCACATGCCTCGAGTCAACCAACGCCCCCCCGGCCCTGGTCGGACTTGTCGCCCTTGGAGGGGTGCGTGGACGTTGTCATCGCCGGCACGCCTCAAGAACAGAGCGCCGGTGCCCGACCGGTCGCTCCGAAAGCCCGTAAACCCGAGTTGCCAGCGACGGCCTCGCCGCCCATCAGAGGCAGGAACGCCCGGCGCGTCACCCGATCACCGTGCCCTTGCCCGACATGGCCGCGCGCACCGGCGCTTCGACGCGTCCATCGCCAAAGACCACCCTCCCCACCCCTTCCCGTATGGCCTCCATGGCCCCCAAGACCTTGATGCGCATGCGCCCCTGGGCGTGGGCCATGAACTCCTCGGCACGAGATGGCTCGATGCGCCGGACGAGCGTGCTCTCGTCGGGGAACTCGGCCAGGAGCCCCGGCACATTGGAGAGGATGATCAACTGCTCCGCCTTGATCGACGAGGCGATCTTGGCCGCGGCTCGATCGCCGTCCACGTTGATGGCCTCGTCTCCGGTGCTGATCGCCGGCGGGGTCACCACGGGAAGGTAGCCGTTGTCCAACAGCAAATGCAGCAAATGGGTGTTCACCCTGTCTACGGTGCCGGTGTAATCGTCGCGCAGCACCCGCCTGCGGCCGTCCTGGACGATCTTTATGGCCGCCTTGCGCCTACCCTCGAGGAGCCTGCCGTCCAAGCCCGACAGCCCGACTGCGTTAACTCCCAGGGCCTGAAGCATCTCCACGATTCCCTTGTTGATCTCGCCGCAATAGACCATCTCAAAGATCTTGAGCGTCTGGCGATCGGTGCGCCGGCTGGTGTATCCGGAGACCGAGGTGACGAACTGGGCCGGATGCCCCAACTGCTCGGCGACCACGTTGGTGCGGTGCGAGCCCCCGTGCACCAGGATGAGGCGCTGGCCCTCTAGCACCAGCGAGGCCACGTCGCGGCACACTGCACGAAGGTCGATCCCCTCGCTGCCCCCGACCTTGACCACGATCATGGATTGACTCCTGCAAACACAAAGTAGCCACGGGCAGCGATGACATCGACGGTTTTTGAGCTGGCCAACGCCGTGATGATGAAAGGCTTCAGCCTAACGCCCCACATGAGTCGCGCGAATCTTCGAGTGTCGGCTCCATGCCTTTGCTAAACTGGCCCGGCTCCCCACTGCTTTACTTCAAGAACGCAACGAGATCACTTGCGGCCTTGAATGAAGCTTCGGCCTCCGCTTTGGTCACGGTTCTTTCCTTATGGACCGCTTGATTTCGCCGGGTCGCCGACTCTTTGAATTCCTGCCAGAAGGACTGCTTCTCGATCTCGTTCCCGGTCACTACATTATAGAGCTTGCGAACGCGATCGTTTGCCAAGTTGTAGCCGGGCACCAGGTCCTCTACGGCTTCTTCGAGGTATCCGATGCCCTTTGCTTCAAAGGCCCGCGACAGCGCGCGCGCAGCACTGATCTCACATGCCATGTGGGCGACGACCACCGCAATGGTAAACTCACCGTCGGCAATCAGGCGCTGCGCGATGTTGAGCAGCCTTTCAGGGTATTGAATCACAACTCCGTACGCGGCCACCCTAGCCGGGTGTGCAACAAGTACCGCTGACGCTTCGAACCTGCGGGCGAGTGCGCGGCACTGAGGACATGGCTTGCGCTGCGCCGATTCCCCGTTGGGCGACTCCTCCGTAATCGGTGCTCCACAGTTGTTGCAGAAAATCCGATCAGCCATTTGAGTCGTGTGAAAACCTTCGCAATGAGGGCCTAACGGCCTGCGCGTCAGCCGCCGGGCGGCTCTGGCAAGGCACGCCTGAATCACCGACAGCACCGCAGGCAAGAGGCGGTGGTCAAAGCGCAAGGGTGGGCGTCGGCTCCACCCCGTTGTCGGGCGGTTTATCCTGTCGCCATGACTTTCGTGGCCCAATCCGCGGCCCGTTCAAGTTCGCCCTCTTTCAGTGGGCCTTCCGCACCCATCACCAGGAACCCTTCCGGAGGGACGGTCAGTTTGCCGCCTTTCTTCTGGAGCTTGTTGGCGATCGGCTTGGCTGCATAGCCAAACAGCCCGGCCATAAAGCGCAGTATGGCTGGTTTCATGTCCGCGATGGCGATGCCGGTATCAAACGCTGCCACCTTGACCCCGCCTAGCCCATTGGTGGGAATGCCCTTGAGCAGGTTGGTGATGGCTGGCGTTGGCCTAAACGCCCGGGTGGGCGAGCCGACGATGAGCAGGTCCAGGCCAGCCAGTTGCTCCGGCTTGACCTCGCCTACCTTGAGTACCTCGACCTCCGCCGAGGAACCAAGCGTATCGCCAATCGCCCGGGCGATCTGCTCGGTATTGCCATAGAACGAATCGTAGATGACCAGTGCCTTCATGGAGATATACCTCCTATTCCTATAAAGCCCTAGACGGGATGCAGCCCTGGGAAGCCCAATCCCGCGGCCTCATCCCAGCCACACATGAGGTTCATGCACTGCACGGCGCTGCCCGAGGCCCCTTTCATCAGGTTGTCGATGGCTGCGATGGCCACCAGGCGGCCTGTCTCTGGGTCATAGTCGAAGCCCACGTCGGCGTAGTTGGTCCCCCATAGGAGCTTGGGCTCGGGGTACCGATACACGCCCCGGACCTCTCGCACGATGCGCACGAAGGGCTCCCCGCCATAGGCAGCACGATAGGCGCGCCAGACGCCTGCCAATTGTAGCCCGTCCGGGCCTATCTCCTTCTTGACGAACAGGTGGGCCGTGGCCAAGACGCCGCGCACCAACTCTATGGCGGTCACCGACATGTGCACGGGTACGACCCGGCCCTCGCTGCTCAGGGCCTGGATGACCTCGGCGGTGTGGCGATGGCCGGTGGGCGCGAATGAGCGCACCGCGTGGCTGCGATCGGGGTGGTGCGAGGAGTCCCCCGCCGTCGCGCCCCCCTCGGAGGAGC
>DATKWG010000169.1:0-8655 GCA_035529675.1 Anaerolineae bacterium | reverse complement strand
GACGCTAACGTTTTTCGATCCCCTCGCCCCTCGGCAGCATCCGGCAACAGAGACTCCCCACCTCGATCGAACAGAGGGGGAACTCACCCCCGGCATCGCTCGTGATGCTGCGCCGCGACACCATCAGGTGCCACACCCGAGCGCGACACCTTCAGCTATAGCCAGCCCAAGTACCCCATACGGGGCACAGGAAGTGGCCTCCAGAGCCATTCTGACATCTGTCCGGCGACACGCGCCCCTTCACTAGGGGGTGCACGCCTTTGCTACAGAGTGAGCATTCCGACAAAGCAGTACTAGTGCTGCGTCAACTTGGGGGCCAGCAGCCGCACAAACTCCTCGTCGGCAGACTCCTCGGGAATCGTCATGCCGGCACCCTCTCCGACCACTTTGAGCACCGGTTCCTCGATCTTGCGGGCGCCGATTCCCAGGAAGCCCCCCTCCTTGCGAATCTTGTAGACTGTCAGCGTGTCGCCTTCCAGCTTCACCTGGTAGCCGTCCTCGGCAACCCTGCCAGAGATCTCGGTGCGAAACTGCCTGAGAGTGCCATGACTCGCCCAACTCCGGATCGTTCGAAGTTCCTCTTCCATCCCTTACTCCTCGACGTGTATTCACTGGTTGGACCAGACACGCCCTGCCTAAACCGTCTCCAGCCCAAGGATACCCAACAGTGCAGCTTTGCCGACCACCCGACCAATGAGGGTGATGACGGCAAGCCACACACCCATTATAGTCATGCTTTGCGTCCAGGGCAAACCCGACCTGTTGTTTGACGAACCAACTGGCTCGCTCGCCGCGAGGCAACGCCCGGTCGGGACCGCGCCTGATCCGGAAGGGGCTGCGCTCAACGACGACTTGCGCATCCTGCAGCCCTTGACCGACTGGCTCGCACGGCCTAACATCAGGGCGAACGAAGGCAAGGACCTCCGCCCACGCGGGGTGAACTTGACAGAAAGAGATACAAATGGGAGGCGAATGCGCTGATATGGCGACACCCCAGATAACAGACTATGGCTTTGGGCGAATCAAAGTGGATGGCGAGTCCTACGGCAAAGACGTGATCATCACCCCCGACGCGGTCTTGGCCCGATGGTGGCGAATAGAGGGGCACTCGCTGGCGATGGTGGACCTCGCGGTCGCTATCCAGGCCAGGCCCGAGGTCCTGGTGATAGGCCAGGGAATGTTTGGTCAGATGGCGGTGCCCGAAGAGACTCAAGCCAGCCTTCAGGCCTCCGGCATCGAGCTTATCGCGCAAAAGACGAATGCCGCATGTGAGACCTACAATCGCTTACGCGAAAAGCGACGTGTGGTGGCCGCCCTTCACCTGACCTGCTAGGCGCGACCAGGACGCAATGCAGTCGTCTCAGCCTACTGCCCGACTGCTAGCCTCGCTATCCTTGCCCTGCTCTCCGCTCACCCCTGCTGCCACAGATCGCGACCACCCCATCAACATCATCGCTCGCCAGTGGGGCCTTTCCCCCGGGGAGAATCAGCTTCTGCCGCTATTCTCTGCCCTGCAGCGACTTTAGCTCGACGGGTAGCCCGGCTATCATCCAGTAGACCTTACTTGCCTTGGCGGCGAGTACCTGGTTCGCCCGCCCCAGCAAGTCTCGAAAGACACGCCCCAGCGGCTCGCTGGGCACCAGTCCCAGTCCCACTTCGTTGCTCACGATGACGAAGGTCGCGTCGCCATGGGCGCAGGCGTCGATGATGTCCTCCACTTCGCCCAAGACCGCCGCCTCAGCCTCCGATGCATCGGGTTCATCGCCGAAAGAGAGCAGGATGTTGCTCACCAGCAAAGTCAGGCAGTCCACCAACACCACCCGCGCGTCGGCAACCACGGCGGCGATGGCTCGGCCCGTCTGTCTGGGTGCCTCGATGGTGCGCCAGGTGGCGGGACGGCCTCTCCTGTGAGCTTCTATGCGAGCTCTCATCTCCTCGTCCTTGGCCTCGGCCGTGGCCACAAACAAGACCTGGTCGCCGCCCAGCTCTCTGGCCAGCCGTTGAGCGTAGGCGCTCTTTCCACTGCGCGCCCCACCAAGGAGCAGAACTAGCTCTCCCATACTATCCTTTCCAAGGGCCTCACGCTCGGAGCTTGCTCGACCCGGCTGGCCGCAGACCCGCGCCCTTGCCCACTGACGGACTGGCGCTCCCTATCCTGCTGGGTCTAGCTACAACAGCGCTCGCTCAGCAAGTGATGTCTGTCGTTGAGAAGGGCGAGTATCGCGCCCTCTGGGTAGAGATAAAGCTCGGACACCGAGCCAGGATCCAGACGAAAACGCCAATGGTCAGCAGGGGCGAGGCCCAGCGCCAGGCAAAGGACCACTCGCAGTGGTCCGCCGTGAGACACCACGAGGACCGTGTCAGCCTCACCAGGTTTCCTGATATCGTCCAGCACGTCCCCAACCCGCGTCGCGAGCTGGGCCAGGCTCTCGCCGCCTGGCGGAGCAGTCGCGAAGGGGTCGCCCTCCCATCTGGCCAGAGCCTGGGGATAGCGCTCCCCAATCTCCGAGTAGGTAAGGCCTTCCCAGACCCCGAAATCCATCTCACGCAGGCGCGGGTCCGCGCGCACCTGGCGCCCGTGATGGGCTGCGATCTCGGCCGCCGTCTGTAGGGCGCGGTTGGAGTCGCTGGAGTAGATCAGGCCAATGGATTCCGAAGCCAACCGGGCTGCCAGGCGTCTCGCCTGAAGCTCCCCTCGCCCGCTCAGAGGCAAGTCGCTCGCGCCCTGGTAGCGTTCCTCCTCGTTCCAGAGCGTCTCGCCGTGACGGACCAAGATCACCCGCACCATGACCTCACCTCAGGAATGGCAGGAAGAAAGCGCGCGTCCTCCCCAGGACTGCGCGTGAAGATGCGGAAGGAGGCCGGACGCCTCTCGTCGGTCCCAACCTTCTTCATGGCCGTATCCCGTTCATCCCGCCCAGCGCAACCAGAACCAGCAACACAGTCACCTCTGTGAGTTCGCAGATGGCGCCATAGATATCCCCGGTGAGGCCCGAGAGGCGACTCTGGGCAAAGCGCGCTGCAGCCCACGTCACCGCGCCTGCCACGGCCAGGACGACTAGCCCCTGCGAACCTGCGCTAAACCAGGCCGCCGCCAAAGCGACTATCGTGGCCAGGATGGCCTGTCTCCACCCAGCGTGGTCCTTCATCGCCCGGCCCAGGCCCTGCTGGCGCGCATAGGGAAAAGCGACCAGGGCCAAAGAGATGCCCCAGCGACCGAGCGTGGGCGCGAGAATCAGAGCCGCCGTTCGATGGGGCAGAGCTGCCAGCGCGCAGTACTTGAGAAGCAGCAAGAGGACGCCGCCGGCCAGGCCATATGCTCCCACGCGCTCGTCGCGCAGGATGCGCAAGCGTGCCTCGGGCGTGTGCCCCCCGAAAAGCCCATCGCACGCATCCAGGAAGCCGTCCAGGTGAAGAGCTCCCGTCAGCACGACCCACCCAGCCACCAGGAGGGCCGGAGTCACGCCCCCATGAAGACATGCTCCCAGCAAGAGGTTCATCCCAGCCAACAGGCCGCCCAGCGCTCCCCCCACCAACGGGAAGTAGCCCACGGCCCGGCCAAGCTCTTCCGGTGCAAAGGGCCTGCGTATCGCCGGCGGCACCAGGGTCAGGAACTGCAAAGAGGCCAGAAACCCCGTCGCCTGCAGGCGCAGCCATTCCCCGGCACGCCGAGGCAGAGAACTCTGCGACGCCCTGTGCTCTCCCTTCAAGCCGACTCCCTGTCTGATACGCCCGCCCCGCCAAAGGTGGCCATCTGCGTCAGGATCTTGCAGGCTGCCTCCACCAAGAAGATGCCCAGGACGGCTCCGGTCCCCTCTCCCAGGCACATGCCCAGGTCCAGCAGGGGCTTCAGTCCCAGCCAGTCGAGCATGATGCGATGCCCCTTCTCTTGAGAGCAATGGGCCGCGATCAGGTACGGTTTGAGCCGAGGCGCCAGCCCCACGGCGATCATGGCCGCCGCTGTGGAGATGAAGCCATCGACCACGACCGGCCGACGGCGGGCGGCGGCTCCCAGCATGACTCCGGCAAGGCCCCCAATCTCAAAGCCTCCCACTTTGGCCAACACGTCCAGGGGATCGTTTGCATCGGGGCGATTTACGGCTATGGCAGTCTCCACAGCCGCCACCTTGCGGACCAGACCGGCGTCGTCTACACCTGTGCCCCGCCCGACCATCTCGGCAGCGGGCACGCCCGTCAAGGCAACGGCGACGGCAGCCGACGGCGTGGTGTTGGCTATGCCCATGTCGCCTGTTCCCACGATGTCCAGTCCCTTGGTCAGCTCCTCCTCCACCACACCGACGCCCGACAGGAGAGCCTGGATCGCCTGATCCCGGGTCATGGCTGGGCCGCGAGCGATGTTCCCCGTGCCGGGAGCCACCTTGCGGTCTACCAGACCGGGGTGGGGCGCGATGTCGGCGGCCACGCCCATGTCAACCACCACCACGCGCGTGCATGTGTGGCGCCCCAGGACGTTGATCGCGGCTCCGCCCCGCAAAAAGTTGGACACCATCTGCCGGGTGACCTCCTGGGGATAGGCGCTGACCCCCTCGGCTGCGACGCCGTGATCCGCGGCCATGGTCACCACGACTTTGTGCTCGATCTCGGGCAGGGCCTGCCCAGTGATGCCGGCTATCTGGATCGACAGGGCCTCGAGCCGCCCCAGGCTCCCTGCAGGCTTGGCCAGAGCGGCCTGGCGGGCTCGTGCCTCACGCTGAGCCAGGCTATCCAACGGCTGGATACGCCCGATGACCTCGTGCAACCGCTGTTCCATCATCTTCCCTCGCACGACTGTGTGGGGCGCCAGCGCCTCCCCATCATCCCATGTACATGCCACCGTTGATGTCGATGACCAGGCCGGTGAGATAGTCGGAGAGGGAGGAGGCAAGAAACAGCACCACCTTGGCCACGTCCATCGGTTGGCCGAGCCGCCCCAGTGGGATCTGGGCCGTATAGGTTTGCTCCCTTCCCTCCAGTTGCCTCTTGACCGGTTCCGTCTTGATGAATCCTGGGGCGACAGCGTTCACGTTGACCCCAAAAGGTCCCATCTCCTTGGCCAAAGATCTGGTGAACCCGATCAGTCCCGCCTTGGACACGCTGTAGTGCAGGCCCGCCTCGATGCCGCCCACCCGTGCAGACATCGAGGAGAGATTGATGATCTTGCCGCTGCCTCGCCTCTTCATGTGCTCGGCCAAGTTCTGGCAGACCAGGAAGGCTCCCCTGAGATTGACATCCAGCATCCTGGTCCATTCGTCGATAGATAGGACTCCGATGCCGCGCTTGAAGGAGATGAGGCCGGCATTGTTGACCAGAATATCGACCCCGCCACACGTCGAGACCACTGTCTCGCACATCTGGGCGATGTCGCTGGGGCTGCCTATGTCGCAGCGAACGGCAATCCCTCCCTCGAGGGGTGCCACCGTCTCCTGAGCTCCTTCCAGGTTGATGTCTGCCACCACCACGCGCGCTCCTGCCTCAGCGAGCAGTTGAGCACAGGCTCGACCGATCCCCGCCGCCCCTCCGGTCACCAAAGCGATCTTGCCCCCAAGACTGATCTCCATTTTCCCTACCTTTCCCCTGAAGGTATCGAAATAGCACCAGAATCGCAACCCTCCGGCATGAGTAGTCCGCGTATCGCCCTCGCACTAGTCTCTTTCCAAGAGGTCGGTGTAGATCTCCTCTATCCGTTCGGCGTGCTCGACGATGGACGCCACCGCGGGCAGCCCCGCCCGCAGTTGCGCGAGCAGACCCGGCTCCTCGACGGTCCGCCGGAGCACGCGAAGCAGGTCTCGCACGCTGCCCGGCTCGAAGAGCAAGCCGCTCTGCCCATCTCGCACCCTCTCGGGCAGGGCGCCGAGATCGGAGGCGATGACCGGCACGCCAGCGGCGAAAGCCTCACTGATGACCAGCGACCAGGTCTCCCACCACAAGGAGGGCACAATCAGATAATCCGTCCAGGCCAGGGCCTCCCCCACCCGCGCATGGTCGAGTTCGCCCTCAAGCTCGATCCAGGGGCATCCCGACGCCCGTTCGCGCAGAAGATGGGAATAGTCGGGAAACGCCTCAGGGTTGCCCCATATTCTCAGCTCTGCGCCCACGTCTCCCAGCTCGCGGAAAGCGTCAACGACGACGTGCACGCCCTTCTGCCAGGCCACAGACCCGATGAAAGCATAGTGGCCGCGGAATTCACCCCCGGGGCTGGTCACCGCCGCCGAGAGTCTATCAAGGTCCAGGCCGTGGCCAATCTGCCGGATTCTCTTGGCCGGATACCCCGAAGCCACGTACCTGTCGCGCAGGAAGGACGATGGCGCGATAAACACCCGCACATGGCGCATCTGACGCCGCACGTAGATGTGCCGCTGCAAGAAGAGCGGGACCATGAGAGGCGCTGCGAATCTCAGGGCAGGCCGGCCAACGCGTGCGGCCGCGCAAGAACCGCACTCCAGTCGAAAGTGGGTGCGGCGACAAATGGTGCCGTCGGGCCGCAGGTACTGAGCGTTGCCGCAGAGCGCCCAGTAGTCGTGAAGGGTCATCACCAGAGGCACGCCATGCCTTGAGGTCCTGCCCAGCAGGCCCGCCGAGAGATCCTTGAGGTGCTGGACGTGCACGATGTCTGGAGAAAACTCACTCAGCGTCCTCTCATAGTCCCTCTCGATTTGGGAGTTGACGAAGCTATGTCGAAAGGCTCTCCACGGCGACGGGCGGTCCGGACCCAGCCACGCGGCCAGGCGTCGCACAGGTACTCCATCATAGGTATCCACCAGGGCTGGGGTGCCGCCGCCGTCGAGCGCGGGCTCATGGCAATAGACCATGACCTGGTGACGCTGGGCGAGCTCTTTGGCCAGAGAGTGGGTATATACCTCGGTTCCAGCTTGCCAGCGAGGCAGGTACTGGTGAACGACGAATAGGATTCTCACGCCGCGCGCCCCGGTCCTCTTTGCGCGAGCACCGTCTGCCCTCGATCCGGGCAGAAGCTCCGGTCAAGGGGTGCTCTCTCGCGAAAGAACCTGCTCGTAGACAAGGGCAACCTCCTCAAAGTGCGAGGCAAAGCCAGGCACTCGACGTATCCCTGCAGCTGCGCGCCGCACCAGGTCACGGTTCTCTATTAGCCTCTTCATCAGGCTGGCCAGAGCGGACACATCCCCACGGGGGAAAAGCCACCCTCCCCGATACGCATCTACGAGCTCGCGCATGCCCCCATGGCCGGTGGCGATGACTGGTGTTCCGCTCGCCAGGGCCTCATAGATGACCGTCGGCGTGTTCTCGTACCAGGTGGAGGGAACGATCAAGACGTCAAGGCGCTCCATGATCTCCCCAACCGTCTCATTCGGAAAGGGACCCTCGTGATTGGCGCCCTTTGTCTCGGCTATTCGCTCTGAAACCAGGGCTCCGTACGAGTCGCTGGCTCGCGCTCCCGCCACGGGCCCCCGGTAGGTCAGGCTTGCCTGCGAATCAAGCCCCAACGAGGCAAAAGCTTCCACCGGCAGGTGCGCGCCCTTGTGCCTCGCCAGAGGACCCACATAGCCAAAGCGCAGCTTGGGTGCCGCCCCAACCGGCGGCTCACGAAGCACCCTCTTCCGCTCCTCGATGCCGTGCGGAGAGTGACGTATCCGGTGGGCTGGGTAGCCATTGCGGACAAGAACCTGCCGCACAAACTCCCCAGGGCAAAAGACAGCCTTGGCCCCCAGCAGCCGTTGACGAATCACCTGGTTCCTTCTGGCGAGCGCGTCGAGCCACCGGGCGTAGGGAAGACTCCGGACCAGGGACGATCCGCAAGCGCCGGCCATCAAACGCCACACGAAGGTCGGGACGAACCGAGAAAGCCGGGCGTAGGGAGCCCCCCGAGGCCCCATGTGCGCGCAACACCGTACGCACTCGCCCAGGTCGGTCGGGCCCGTGCAAAGGCGCCCATCGCTTCTGACCAGCCGACTGGTCACGCAGATAGGCCACAGGTCGGTGAGGGTGACCACGGCCGGAATCCCGAACTCCCTGGCCGTGGCCAGCAGGGACGTCGAAAGGTAGCCAAGGTGGGCAATGTGCAGGAGATCGGGCCGGCGAGCAGAGAAGGCCTCCCGCAGAAAGCCTGCCACCCGGGGGTTGTCGTATTCCTCCAGAATCGGGTTGCTGGTCTGGTTGAGATCGAAGGAGAGACGCCAGACGGGTATCCCCCGGTATTCCTCCTCTCGAAGCACGGCTTCCCGCGTATTGCCCTGGGCATAGGTGAGAACGGTCACGCCATCCCCTCTGTCGGCGAGATGCTGGGCAAGCCGGAGGGCATATAGCTCTGTCCCACCCACCGAGTCTGGGGGAAAGCGATGAACAGCCACCAGAACTCTCACAGCCGTCCCCAACCCCTCCTGCTACGGTCGACTCTTCAAGGCGAGCATCCACCTTGACTACGACGGCATCCATGGCATGCGCAAGCGCGACGCTCCTGCGATAAGCCGCCAGCACCCTCGCGTTGCCGCCCAGGTTGCCCGCACGTGCGCGTGAAGGGCGGGCCCGCATCCCTGGCTGGAGCGACCACGCCCACTCATGGCAGGGCTACACCTCTTCGCCGAATCGGTGGGCATGGCGGGTGAATATCGCGTATCCCACTATCAGGCAGATGAGCGAGGTGACGATGGTCCTTGAGAAAAAGTCGAGCGCCGGAGGAGC